>JANYCX010000230.1 GCA_025360065.1 Acetobacteraceae bacterium
GGCTGGAAGAGTCAGCCATTCGGGCGCTTGGTATTATGCAGCCCACGCGGGAGTTCCGCGAGGCAGAGTGCAGACAGAAATATGGCCCCGTCATGCTCGATCATCCGGCCAAGCAAATGTGCGTCTCCGTCACCGGCATGGATCGCGATATTGGTGTCCAGCAAATAGATCAAACCGTCAGCCCCAGTCGCGTTCTGGCACCTCGGTTCTCTCAATTGACTCATTTTTCGGTAGCGCGGGCATGGCCAGCAGCCGCGCCACAGTGTCCTTCAGACTCGGCCGTGCGGGAAAAATGGTGATCACATCGCCGCTGCGGGTAATGCGCAGTTCACCGTATATACATCCTCACCAACTCTCCCGGCACCGCAATAATCGCGTCCGCCCCCGCCGCCGCCAACTCCCCCGGCGCGCCATAGCCCCACGCCACCCCAATCGCCTTCACCCGGTTGGCATGGGCGGCATGAATGTCGTGCAGGCGGTCCCCCACCATCACCATGGCGTCCGCCGTCAGGTTTTCCCGCCGCATGATGTCGGCGATCAAATCGGCCTTGTCGTCGAGCGTACCGTCCGGAATACTGCCATATATCCCCAGAAACCGAGACGCCAGGCCAAGATTTTCCACCAGCCGGCGGCCGAAATCCACCCGCTTGGCGGTGGCGATGATCAGATCATGTCCCCCGGCATAAAGCGCCTCAATCGCCTCGGCGATGCCGGAAAACAGGGTCGCGTCATAAAGCCCGGTCAGACCGTAATGCTCGCGATAGCGGGCCATGCCGAGCTCAACCCGGTCATCGCCGAACTGCGCCATTAGCCGGCCCCAGACTTCGGGCAGCGGCGGGCCGACTGCCCAGGTGAAATCCTCCCCCGGTGCCGGGGTGTGGCCGAGATCGTGCAATCCGGCGCGCAAGCTGGCGATGATACCAGGGCGCGAGTCAGCAATGGTGCCGTCAAGGTCAAGCAGAATGGTCGGCTTGGTCATGTTATGTCCTTCGGCCAGCGGCGATGCAGCCACAGCCAGTCTTGCGGGCGGGCGCGGATCCAGCCTTCCAACCGCGCGTTAATCGCGGTGGTAAGGGCCAGAATATCGGCGTCGCGGTTGTCGGTTTTGGGTGGCGTGTCAATCGCCTCGATGGTGACCCGCAATTTCGCCGGGCCGATGCGTTCGCATCTTATGCCGATCAGTGCTGCGTTGAAATGCAGTGCGAGCGCGGCGGGTGCCCGTGTGGTCATCGCATCATGGCCAAAGAACGGCGCTGCAATGCCGTCATTGAGCTTCTGATCGATCAACATGCCAACCACCCCGCCGGCGCGCAGCATCGCGGTGCCCGCGCGCGCGCCCTTGGCCCCTTTGGCGAAATAGCGCGCGCCCGGAACCGCTGCCTGCCGAATAGCCTGGATCACCTCATCGACACGCGGATTGCTGGCCGGGCGGTAGAATGTACCCAGCACGACCCCGAACTCGGCGGCAACGCGCGGCAGGATTTCCCAATTGCCGAAATGGGCGCTGATGGCGATGGTTGGCCGTCCGCTCGCCGCCACCGCATGCCCGATCTCGGCGCCGATGATCTCGATCTGAAGGCGGCTGACATGCGGCATTTCACCGACGGTGCGGCCAAGATTATCCCACACCAAGCGAATAATCCGCCGCCGTGCCGCCCGGTCCAAATGCGGCAATGCGCGCCGCAGATTGGCATCCGCAACCCGGCTCACCGGCAGGTGCGGCCCGATCAGCCGCGCCACGCGTCCGCCAAAATTGGATGCCCCGACCGGGCTGAGCCAGCGCAGCAGCCACAGCAAGCCTGAAGCCAAAGCCGCCTCGGCGCGGAATTGCAGGCTCATGCGCGCGCCCTCAAAGCGCGGCTGAGCGCGGCCTCGATTGCGGCAGGATCGGTCCAGGCCAAGGTCACGCCAACGACGTCAAAACGGTCGCGCAGGTTTTCCCCCAGCCTGGTGGCGTCCTTCGGCGTGGTGACCGGGGTTGCGCAAAGCCCGGCGGCAGCGGCCAGCACCAGCCGCAGATCGGCCTCGGAATAGGGATGATGGTCGGGGAAAGCGTGGACCTGCACGACGTTAGCCCCGGCAGCGGCCAAGGTTTCGCCGAATTTCGCCGGGCGGCCAATGCCGGCGAAGGCATAGACCTTCCGCCCGGTCAGGTCGGTGTCCGCAAGCAGCCGCGCCGTCAGCACCTGCAAACCGCCAAGCTGTGTCGCGGCAGCGGTCGCATCGTCGCCGATGACCACCGCCAAATCGCTGCGGGCGATGGCGGCCGCCAGGGTTTCCCGCAGCGGGCCAGCCGGGATCGGGCACCCATTGCCGAACCCCGCCGCGCCATCGACCACCAGAAAACTGAAATCCTTCGCCAAAGTCGGGTTCTGTAACCCGTCATCGAGCACCAAAACGTCAGCACCATCGGCAACGGCGAGCCGGGCGGTTGCGGCCCGATCGGCCCCCACATAGGTCGGCGCACAGGCCGCCAGCAGCAGGGCCTCGTCGCCAATTTCGGCCACGGATTGCCCGGCTACCCGGACCGGCAGGCGTTGGGTGCCGCCGTAGCCCCTGGTCAGAAACGCCGGTTTGCAGCCCCGCGCCAGCAACCGCGCGCCGATATCGAGCGCCAAAATAGTCTTGCCGCTGCCACCCACAGTCGGGTTGCCGCAGCAGATCACTGGCACTGACGCGCGCCAGCCGGGCCGCGCCATGCGGTGCGCGGTAATCGCTGCATAAAGCGCCCCGAGTGGGGCCAGCAGCCACGATTGCCAACCTGGCCGCGCCCGCCACCAGAAGCCTGGCGCTTTCATGCGCCCGCCAGCCCGGCAAGCACTGCCGCAATCCGCGATGGCAGATCGGTGGCGCCGGACGCGGCCGCCATGCCCGCCTGTCCCATCGCCGCACGCTCGGCTTGATGGTCGAACATCAACCCGACCCAGGCGGCGAGTTCGCTCGCGGTGCCAACCTGATGCAGCGCGCCGGCATCGCGCAAAATCTGCACCGCCTCGGCGAAATTGGCGTCCTGGAACCCCATCGCGACGGCGCAGCCCAATCTTGCGGGCTCCAGCGGGTTCTGTCCGCCGCCTGGCTGGATGAGCGATTTCCCAACGAAAACAATCGGGCAGCGCCGGTAAAACAGCCCCAATTCGCCTATCGTGTCGGCCAGCCAAATGCCGCCCCCGTCTGGCGGGCCGGCGCCGAGGCTGCGCCGGGGGGCGCCAAGCCGTGCCGCCAGATCGGCGCCGCGTTCGGGATGGCGCGGCACGATGATGGTGACAAGGCCAGGGCGGGTGGCGGCGAGATGGGCGTGGGCCTCGGCAATCAGGGTTTCCTCGCCGGGATGGGTGCTGGCGGCGAGCCAGACCGGGCGGTCGCCGAGCAACGTATCGACCTGCATCAACGCGGACTGATCGACCGGCAAGGGGGCGGCGGCGAATTTCAAATTGCCGGCCGGCATCATATTGCGCGCGCCAAGGGCCGCGAGGCGCGCGGCATCTTCGTGGGATTGTGGCTGCACCGCGGCGAAACCACCAAAGATCGCACGCGCGGTGGCCGGCACAAGGCGCCATTTGGCAAAGCTTTTGCCCGACATGCGGGCATTGACCAACATGACCGGAATACTGCGGCGCGCGCACGCCCCCAGCATATTCGGCCAGATTTCGCTTTCCACGAACGCTGCCGCATCCGGACGCCAATGATCGATGAAGCGCCCCGCCCACGCCGGCACGTCGAGCGGCACGAAACGGTGATGGACGCGGCGATCAAGGCCAAGCTGCGGCAGACGGGTCGCCAGCAGCGCCGCCGAGGTCACGGTGCCAGTGGTCAGCAGCACGGCAATCGTGTCGGGCAGGGCGGCCAGGACCGGCAGGATCGAC
Organism: Acetobacteraceae bacterium; assembly: GCA_025360065.1. Taxonomy (GTDB): domain Bacteria; phylum Pseudomonadota; class Alphaproteobacteria; order Acetobacterales; family Acetobacteraceae; genus CAITOL01. The sequence continues at coordinate 3,864 of JANYCX010000230.1, forward strand.
AGCGATTCCCCGACGCTCGCGGCATGCACCCACAGCACTTTGCCCGGCGGGCGCGGGGTTGGGTCGATGCCTTCGCGTTCCGCCAGGCGGTTGGCGATTTCCTTGCAGCGCTTGACCCGGCGCCGCAGATAAATCCGCAACGCGGGCGCGGCGACGGTGGTCGCGGCGGCGTAAAGCGTTTGCAACATCTAGATCATCGCGTCGGCACGCGCCGTGGCGGCGTCAATCGCCGCTTTCAGGGCGGGCAGGCTGTCGAGAAAATTGCGCCGCGGCACGGTGATCGGTGCGCCGCACAGCATCACCCCACGCCCGAAGGGCAACGGCAGCACCATCCTGTCCCAACCCGGCAGGTTGATCCGCCACCGCACTTGCGCCGCGCACGGCACCACCGGCGCACCCGATAACGCCGCAAGCTGGGCAAGCCCAGGTGCCGGCACCCGCGCCGGCCCGCGCGGACCATCGGGGGTCAAGGCCACGACCTCCCCCTTGGCGAGACAGCCGAGCAAGCTTCGCAACGCGGCACTACCGCCCTTTTCCTGCCCGGCTCTCGCGGTTGAACCGTTCACCACCGCAAGGCCGAACCCTGCCATCACCGATGACACCAGCATCCCATCGCGATGGCGGCTGGTCAGCGCGGTTACCTTGGGGATTTCGCCGTGCTGTCGTGCCAAGGATTTCATCGCCGGAAACAAAGCCAGGCGCTGATGCCAGAACGCCAGCACGCTCGGGCGTCGCTCAGCCAATGCCAGATGTTCCAGCCCCACCATGGTCCAGCGCGTCGTCCCGAGTGCAAAGCGCAAATAGGCAATCAGGATGCGTGCCATCGCCATTTGAACCCCCGGCCGCCGCAGCCAGCGTTTCACCATCCCCAGGCCCGCAACAGCTTTTCTGTCGATGTGCCCGCCGACTGCGCCATGCCAAGGAACAGCACCAGATCCGCCTTATGGTCGATATCCATCCCGATGCCAGGCAATTCGACCACACGCGGCGCAAACCCGGCGGCGCGTGCGGCGGCAAGATGGGGGAAGAAACTATCCTCGCCGAAGCGCAATTTTACCGATAGCGGCGGCATGCACAGAATGGCGTTGGACCCAAGCTTGTCATGCGCCGGCACGATGGTGAACGGGCTTGCAGCGGCAAGAACCGCCGATATTTCAGCCGGCGTCACCAGCGGAATGTCGCCCGGCATGGTCAGAATCCCGGCCCGCCCCTCGGCCGCCAGCACGCGCCGCGCGCCATCGACCGCCCCGGTATGGCCATCCCGCGCGCCGTCGGTGATCACCCGCGCGCCAAAGCCGCGTGCCAGTGCGGCAGCCTCCGGATCGACAGTCACCACCGCCACACCGCCAAGTTCGGGCACGCCAACCAATGCGTTCAGCACCGCGGTCACCATGGTGCGGGCCAGTTCCTGGCGTTGCGCCGGGCTGAGCGCGCCGGCGAGGCGGTCCTTAGCGTCAGCGAACGCCTTCACCGGCACCACCGCCCAGATGTCGCCGCGTCCGGTCACGTCCGGGCGGCGTCCAGCACGATGCGTGCGAGCGCGATTTTGTCATCAAGCGTCTTCATCAGGGTTGGCGCCAGCAACACCCGGCAGTCAATGTCATCGACCTCAGCGGCATCGCCACTATCAAGAATAATGGTATCGAGCAGATCGCCATAGCGCGCAGCCACGGCAGAAGATGACGGCACCATGCCCAATTCCGTCATCATTTTCGCCGTCGGGCCTTTCACCGCTTGCCCGGCGATGATCGGCGATACTGCGATAATCGGGGCGTTACAGACGCGCAGCGCGTCGCGCACGCCAGCCAGCGCCAGGATCGGTTCGATGGAAATGAACGGGTTGGACGGGCAGATCACCACAGCTTCCAACGCCGGATTAGCCAGGGCCGCAATGAAATCCGGATGCGGACGCGCGGCTTCCACGCCGTGGAACGCCAATTCCCGCACCACTGGCCGGCATTGCTGGCCGACGAAATAATCCTGGAAATCGAGCCAGCCATCTTCCGCCAGCACCCGCGTGCGCACCGGATCATCCGACATCGGGATGCCGCGCGCTGCGATCCCCAAGGCGTGCCAGAATTCCTCGGTCACCTGCGTCAGGCTTTGCCCGGCTTTCAGCCGCCGCGTGCGTTCAACATGCACCGCCAGATCGCGATCGCCGAGGCGGAACCAGCTCGGCCCGCCAAGGGCTGCCAGCGTCTCCATGAACGACCAGGTTTCATCCCGCCGCCCCCAGCCCAGAACCTGATTATCAAGCCCGGCCAGTGCATACATCAGCGTATCGAGATCGGGGGACACCGACAGACCCAAATGCTCGAAATCATCGCCGGTGTTGGCAACGATCAGCAAATCCCCGGGCGGCACGACATGGCTCAAGCCCAGCGCCAGTTTCGCCCCGCCTACGCCGCCGGACAGCGCCAGGATCATCGGAACAAATCCTCCGCCGCCGGGCGCACCAGCGCCTGGGCGTTGGATTCAGGCGCCGTCCATTTCAGCCCGCGCACCAACACCACCGGCTGCCCTTCATCGGCCTGCCCCATCAGCAGCGACGCGGCGGCGGCAATTTCATCGGCGTATCCGATGATCGACACTTCCAGAATGCGACCAAACAGGTCCGGACTGCCGCGCAGATCGACCAGTCCCGGCAAGCCGGCGACCCCGATGGCGATGCCCGCCGTCCCCCGTCGCCAGGCGCGCCCGAAACTGTCATTGATGATGACGCCAAGATGGACGCCATAGCGCGCGGTCAACTGGGTGCGGATTGCCTGGGCGCTGCCATCCGGGTCTTCCGGCAGCAGCAGTACCCGCGCCTGACCGTCGCGGCCATCGACGTTCGATTGATCGACCCCGGCATTGGCCATCACAAACCCGAGCTTGTGTTCGACGATCATCAACCCGGGCCGGGCGCGCACCACCCGCACCGCTTCGCCCAAAATCACTTGCACGATGCGCGGATCCTTGCCGATTTGCCCGCCAAGTTCCTCGGCCTCCGCAGATGGCGTGACATCGGACAGCTTCACGGTGCGGCCTTCCGATTTGGAGATGATTTTCTGCGCGATCACCACCACATCGCCATCCTGGGGGACCAGCCCAGCGCGGCCCAACCCATCCGCAATCAGCCCGGCAATGTCGTCACCCGGCATCACCATCGGGATGCCGGGCAGTGCGTGCAGCGATAGTGCGCTCATCCGAAGCGCTTGCGCAGGCGGGGCAGGATTTCCGTGCCGTATAGTTTCAGGAACCGTGCCTGATCCGGGCCAGGCGCGTGAAACACCAGATGGTTAAAGCCAAGCCCGACATACCAGGCGATTTTCTCGACATGTTCTTCGGCGTCGTTCGACACAATCCAGCGCTTGGCGGTGCGTTCCAGCGGCAGCGCCTCGGCGAGTGCTTCCATCGCCACCGGGTCTTCCACTGACATTTTTTCTTCCGGCGTCAACGCCAGCGCCGCCCAATGCTTGGTATCGTGCAGCGCGCGTTCCTTGTCGGTATCGAAGCTCACCTTGAGTTCAATCATCCGATCATAGGGCGCGCGTTTCGGCGCCCCGAGGGTGATTCCCTCGGCGACATTGGGCAGCAGGGTTTCGGTGTAAAGGGTTTCAGCCTTGCCCGAGGTGCAGATGAAGCCGTCGCCCATCCGGCCAGCGTATTTCGCCACCATCGCGCCGGCGCCGGCGACGTAGATCGGCACCGGGATTTTCGGCTTGTCGTAAATCGTGGCGGCCTCGGTCTTGTAGTAAGTGCCCTCAAACGTCACCCGATCCTCGGTCCACAGCTTCCTCATCAAGGTCACCGCTTCACGCATGCGCGCAAAGCGTTCCTTGAATTCCGGCCAGGGCTGTCCGGTCGATGGCACTTCGTTCAACCCTTCGCCAGTGCCGATGCCCAGGATCACCCGTCCTTCGAACATCGCGCCCAACGTGCCGAACGCGTGCGCGACGATTGACGGATGGTAGCGGAAAGTCGGCGTTAGCACCGACGTCCCCATCACCACGCGCCTGGTCCTGGCGCCAAGTGCGCCGAGCCACACCAACGAAAACGGCGCATGGCCATCCGTATGCTTCCAGGGCTGGAAATGATCGCTGACGAAAACGCTGTCAAAGCCGCATTCCTCAGCTAGCACGGAGAAATCCAACAGCTTGTTCGGGGCGAATTGTTCCGCCGACGCCTTGTATCCCAAAGTGAGCACGCGATGCCTCCGTTGCCTGTTACCGATTAGTCTATAGGATCACGCCCAGGCGACAAAATCTTGGGGGAGAGCGGCCATGAAAATCGGCATCGGGCTACCATTCGGCGACATTGGCGGCACGTCGGCGATCGTGCGGGAATACGCCCAAACCGCCGAGGCGATGGGCTACGACCATCTCTGCCTCACCGATCACGTACTCGGGGTGAATGTCGCGAGCCGGCCGGATTGGGGCAATCGCAACACCTCCGCCGATTTCTTCCATGATCCGTTCGTGCTGATGGGGTTCCTCGCCGCGACCACCAAAGTGATCGAATTTTCGACCCAAGTGCTGATCCTCGCCCAGCGCCAGACCGTGCTGGTCGCCAAACAAGCCGCGAGCGTGGATGTGCTGTCAGGCGGCGGGCGCTTGCGGCTCGGCGTCGGGATTGGCTGGAACGAGGCGGAGTTCATCGGCCTCAACGAAAATTTCCGCAATCGCGGCAAGCGGTCGGAAGAACAGGTCCAGGTGATGCAGGCGCTATGGGCGGAACCGCACGTAATCTTCAATGGCCGTTATCACACCATTCCCGATGCCGGGATCAACCCGTTGCCGGTTGCCAAGCGCATCCCGGTCTGGTTCGGCGGCCATATGGATGTGACCTTGCAGCGCATTGCCAGGATGGGCGATGGCTGGATGATGCTGGCCCATCCGCCAGGGGCCGCCGCCCAAGCCGAATGGGACAAACTGCGCCGCATGGTCGAAGCCGAGGGCCGCGATCCGGCGAGCGTCGGCCTGGAAGTCTGGACATCGGCCGGCGAGGGCACGCCCGATGAATGGCGCACCGAATTCAAGCAGTGGAAGGCGCTGGGGGTGACCCACATCACCCTCAACAACACCTTCACCCGCGGGGTGCGCGCGCGCATCGCCGGGCGCACGATGCAGGCGCATCTGGACGCGATGCGGGCGTATTTCGATGCGGTGAAGGATTTGCGCTAGGCTTACCTATTTGATCGGATGAAGAAATTTGGTTCATCACCCGGCGGGCGAGGGTGCAGTGCTTCTCCCTCTCCCTCCGGGAGAGGGCCGGGGTGAGGGTGGCGTGAGACCGCAGACCACGGAGGCACCCGGGCACTTACCGTAAAACAAACCCCGCGCGCGTGTCCGCAGAGTCAGCCAGCCCGCGCCTTCAAAGCCGCAACCGCCTGCCCCACAATCTCCTCAATCACCGCGGCCACGGTCATCACCGAGGTCACCAACCCAATCGACTGCCCGGCCATCACCGAACCGTTTTCCACATCGCCATCGACCACCGCCCGCCGCAGCGCACCGGCCCAGAAATGTTCGATCTCAAGCTGGGCGGCTTCCTTGGTCAGTTCGCCTGACTGGAAGCGCGCGGCGGTTGCGGCCTGATGGCGCAGAAACTGCTTGGTGCCGTCATTGACCAGCCCGCGCACCGGGATCACCGGGAAGCGTTCATCCAACTGGATCGACGGCAGCGCATCGCGCGCATTGCCGCGCACGAAAGCCTGCTTGAAGTTTGGATGCGCAATGCTTTCCACCGTCGCCGCGAACCGCGTGCCAAGCTGGGCGCCCGACGCCCCCATTTCGAGATACGACAAAATCGCCTCGCCCCGCCCGAGGCCGCCCGCCACGAACACCGGCACGTCTTTCAGATGCGGCAAAATCTCCTGCGCCAGCACCGTCAGCGATACCGGGCCGATATGCCCGCCAGCCTCACTGCCCTCGATAACAATCGCGTCGGCACCAGATCGCACCAGCCGCTTGGCCAAGACCAGTGCCGGTGCAAACGCAATGAGTTTTGCCCCGCCATCCTTCACCGCCCGCACCGCGCCACCTGGCGGGATGCCGCCGGCGAGCACCACATGCCCGACCTTGGCCGCCAGACACACCTGCACCAGATCATTCAGTTGCGGGTGCATGGTGATCAAATTCACCCCAAATGGCTTCTGCGTCATTGCCTGGGTCGCCGCGATTTCGGCTTCCAGCAGCGCCGGGTTCATCGCCCCGCAGGCGATCACCCCGAACCCGCCGGCATTCGATATCGCCGACACCAAATGCCGCTCACTCACCCAACTCATCGCGCCGCCCATCAGCGCAATTTCGGTGCCGAGGAACGCCGTCCCCCGCGCCCAAAGCCTATCGAGTTGCGCCCGTGCGTCGGTCATGCAGCGTCCAATCCATAAGCCGTGTGCAAAGCCCGCACCGCGAGTTCAGTGTAATCGGCCGCAATCAACACCGACACCTTGATCTCACTGGTCGAAATCACCTGGATATTGATGCCGCGATCGGCCAGCGCCTTGAACATCGTGCTGGCAACCCCAGCATGGCTGCGCATTCCGGTGCCCACCACGCTGATTTTCGCCACATCGGCATCGGACAGAATTTCCGCAAACCCGATCGTCGCGATATGCGCATCGAGCACCGCCCGCGCGCGCGCCAGATCGGCGCGGCCAACCGTGAACGTCATGTCGGTTGTCCCATCCGCTGACACGTTCTGCACAATCATATCGACATTGACGCTGGCGTCCGACAGCGGCCCGAAAATCGCCGCCGCAATGCCGGGCCGATCCGGCACCCGCCGCACGGTGATTTTCGCTTCGTCGCGCGAATACGCGATGCCGGAGACGATTGCCTGTTCCATGATCTCGTCCTCATCCACCACCAAAGTGCCGGGCAGATCGCTGCCCAGCAGATTATCATTGCCAAAACTCGACAGCACCTGCACCCGCACGCGTTGCTTCATCGCCAGTTCAACGCTGCGGGTTTGCAACACTTTCGCGCCAACCGATGCCAGTTCCAGCATTTCCTCATAGGCGATTTTCTGGAGCTTGCGGGCTTTCGGCACGATGCGTGGGTCGGTGGTATAAATGCCATCGACATCGGTATAAATGTCACAGCGATCCGCCTGCATCGCGGCGGCCAGCGCCACTGCCGAGGTGTCGGACCCACCACGCCCCAGCGTCGTCACCCGGTTATCCGGCCCGATGCCCTGGAAGCCAGCAATCACCGGCACCTGGCCCATCTGCATCCGTGCGATCAAGGTCGCGCCGTCAATCGCCTCAATGCGCGCCTTGCCGTGGGCATTGTCGGTTTTCAGCGCAATCTGCCAGCCCTGCCAGGACCGCGCATCAACCCCCGCCTCCTGCAAGGCAATCGCCACCAGCCCCGCGGTCACCTGTTCCCCGGTTGCCACCACCGCATCGTACTCACGCGCGTCATGCAGCGGTGACAAATCGGTGCAGTATTTGACCAGCGCGTTGGTGACGCCCGACATCGCCGACACCACCACCGCGACTTCGTTGCCGGCATTAACCTCGCGCTTGACGCGGGCTGCGACGTTCCTGATCCGATCGAGATCGGCGACGGACGTGCCGCCAAACTTCATCACTATGCGGGCCATTGGTTCCAAGCTTGCGTGAAAGATATGCTCAGCACACATAAAGGCCGGAACAGGAGTGGGCAACATGCAAACCGTGCAGCATCTGAGCGTCTCGCCTGACGAAATCGCGCGTTTCGATGCGCTGGCAGGTGAATGGTGGGACCCAAAAGGCCCGATGCGCCCGCTCCACGCGATGAACCCGGCCCGCATCGCCTGGATCAACCGCCTGATCGCCCAGCCCAGCCGCATCCTCGATATCGGCTGCGGCGCCGGCCTCGCCGCCGAAGCCCTCGCCCATTTGGGCCATGACGTCACCGGCGTCGACGCCGCCCCAGCCGCCATCGCCGCCGCCCGCGCCCATGCCGGCGATCTACCGATCATCTACCGAACCAGCCTGGAGGACGGGGTCACCTTTCCCGTCATCACCGCGCTCGAAGTGATCGAACATGTCCCCGACCCGGCAAGCTTCCTTGCGACCCTGGCAGCATCCCTCGAACCCGGCGGCCTGCTGGTGGTCTCCACCCTGAATCGCACCAAACGCGCCTGGCTGGTCGCCATCCTCGGCGCCGAATATGTTCTGCGCATGCTGCCAACCGGCACCCATGACTGGACCAAGTTCCTCTCCCCGGCCGAGCTATCCGCCCTGGCACGCGCGGCGGGCCTGCGCTGCATCGACGTCGCCGGGTTGCAGCCAGGGATCGGCGGGTGGCGGGCGACGCGGGATACGTCGGTCAACTACATCGCAGCGTTCAAGAAAGGCTGAAGCCAAGACTTCGTTTTCGTTAAACGACAATTTGGCTCGCAACACCCTCACCCCGGCCGTGACACCGCAGCCCAGGGAGGCACCTGAGCAGTGACGAAAAAGAAGCGAAAAACTGCCGAGTTTTGCCTAAACCTACTTCGCCCCCTCAAACCCGTACCCATCCCCCTGTCGCCTTACATACCCGCAATAAGGATCACCAAAATGCATCGGCATGATCAGCGCGCCCCGCTCCGCCGCGCGCGCCAGCATTTTCGCGCGTGATTCCAACGCCTGCCCGGCGCGCAGCACGTAACGATCATTCCAATGCGGATTGGCAATCTGGATCGGCGAATGCATTGTATCGGTGGAAAAATAGCCTTCCTCCCCGTTCGACCGCAGCCGGAACGCCAGCATCCCCGGCGCGTGGCCGGATACGTCTTCGCCCAGCAAGCAACCAGCAACTTCCTGGCCGTCTTCGATGAAATCGACCAGCCCGGCATCCAACACGGGCAGCACCGAGTCAGCAAAACTCCCGGCCTGAACCATCTTGTCGCCGCCGTCGTACTCTGCCTTCCAATGCGCGAACTCCACCCGTGGCATCAGATAGCGCGCATTCGGAAACGCCGGCACCCAGCGGCCATCCTGCAAAACCGTGTTGCCACCGACATGATCGGTGTGCAAATGGGTGTGCACCACATGCGTCACCTTGTCGGCTGGCGCGCCGGCCGCTTCCAGCCACGGGACCAGCAGCGTGTTCAACTGGTTCATCCTCGGCGCGGCGCGATCCTTGAAATTGCCCACCCCGGTATCAATCAGAATGATGTTGCCGCCGGCATGCACCACCCAGACCTGAATAGTGACAATGAACCGATCCATCGCCGGCACGTAATGGTTGGGCGCCAGCCACGTCGCATTCGCCGCGATGGCTGCATCGCGCTCGGCTTTGGCGATCTCGGGGAACAGGAACTCCGGCGCATGGGTCGGGCCGGAATATTCAACAACATTGGTAACGCGTGCGTCCCCAATCATGCGGCTGCGGATCATGATGTGTACCTGAGTTGGTTTGTATTGATAAATTCAGGCGAAGCAAGACGTTCTTTTGTGAACAAAAAAAACTTTCTGACTCTGTCGCCTTCGGCATGGGCCTGCGGTGGGAGTTACGCCAACGGCAACAAAGTATCAAAATGTTTTTTTGGTTCTTTTTGTTCACAAAAAGAACAACTTCCCGCCCCTAACCTTCAGCAAACGTGGTAGCAATGACAGACGGGCGGGCGCAAAACCCGGCATGCCAGGCGGCAAGCTCGGGGTGTCCATCGCGCCAGGCTTCGACCGCGAAACGAAAATCGAGGTAGCACAGCGCCACCCCGATCGCGATATGGCCGATATTGAACGGGGCGGCGACCAGCGCCGGCGCCTCGGCTTGCAGTGCCGGGATGCAGGCGCGGATTTTGCCCGCCCATAAATCCAGATGCGGCACCGACTGCAATTCCGCCGGCCGCAGCCCCTCCAGCAGGCGCAGCAGCGACACGTCCAACATCCCGCTGCCAAGCGCCTGCCAGCGCAACGCCGTCATCCGCGCAGCACCAGCAGCGGGAAACAGCCCTGTTCCGCCAATCCCGTCGAGGTATTCGCAAATCACCGGCGAGTCATACAAAACCCCAACATCCGGGGTTCGCAATGTCGGGATCTTCCCCAACGGGTTTTCGGTCATCAGCGGCAGATGCGGCACCACCCCGCCAACCACGGTGCGCACGCAGTCGAGCCGATCGGCCAATCCGCCCTCGTGCGCCACCACCAGAACCTTGCGCACGTAAGGCGAGCGCGGCGACCAGTGCAGCAGCATTTTATCTGTCATGTCGGCAAATCCTCCTGGCCCATGTTGGCATCCACCCGGTTGCGGGGCTAGCCTCTCACCGGGACAGGAAACGACGGGAAATTTGCATGGCGATCGACAAGCGCATCACCTCGGCCACCGAGGCGATGCAGGGCATCAAGGACGGCGCGACGATTATGCTGTCGGGCTTCGGTGGCTCTGGCTTTGCCAACACGCTGATCACCGCCTTGCGCAATCTCGGGCTGCGAGACCTCACAATCGTCGCCAATTCCGCCACCCATCCGCTGGCCAAGACCCAAATCCTGATCGAGGCCAAGCAGGTCCGCAAGGTGATTTGCTCCGCCGCACGCGGTCGCGGCAAGGATTTATCGGCGTTTGAGGAACAATGGAAAGCCGGCACAATTGAACTCGAAGTACTGGCGCAAGGCACCTTCGCCGAACGCATCCGCGCCGGTGGCGCTGGCATCCCGGCGTTCTATACCCCATCGGCGGTCGGCACCGATCTGGCGAACGGCAAAGAAATCCGCCGCTTCAATGGCCGCGATTACGTGCTCGAAACCGCGATCGAAGCCGACCTCACCCTGATCCGCGGTGACATCGGGGACCGCTTCGGCAACCTGACCTTTCGCGGCAGCCAGGCCAATTTCGGCCCCGCGATGGCAACCGCCGCCAAGCTGGTCATCGCCGAGGTGTTCACCGCCCAGGAAGCCCCGATCGCGCCAGACCGGGTCATGCTGCCGGGCGTGTTTGTCGATCATGTGCTAGCCGTGGGGAGCCGTTAGATGAAAAAGCTCAATCGCCAGCAAATGGCGTGGCGCGCCGCGCAGGATTTGCAGGAAGGCATGCTGGTCAATCTTGGCCTCGGCATGCCGGTCGCGTGCAGCCAATACGTGCCGCATGGCCGCGAAATCGTCTTCCAGTCGGAAAATGGCATCATTGGCGCCGGGCCGCTCGCCGGCAAGAACGCCGCCGACCCCGATCTGGTCGATGCCGGCAGCCGCCAGATCACCGTCGCGATTGGGGGGGTGGTGATCGATTCGGTCGCGTCTTTCGCAATGATCCGTGGCGGGCATATCGACGTTACCCTGCTCGGTGCGTTCGAAGTCGCGGCCAATGGCGACCTCGCCAATTGGGACAGCCGCATGCCCGATAAAGGGCCGCTGGTCGGCGGTGCGATGGACCTCGCGGCCTCGGCCAAGGCAGTCTGGGTCATCATGGAGCACACCACCCGCAAGGGCGCGCCGCGCTTGCTGGACACCTGCACCTTACCGCTGACCGCACCAACTTGCGTCAAGCGGGTGTACACCGATCTCGCGGTGCTATCGGTCGGGCCGGCCGGCTTTACCATCCACGAGATCATTCCGGGCCTGTCGCAGGCGGGATTGCAGGCGGTAACCGGCGCGAAACTAACCTTCGCCCCGGATTGCGGAGTGATCAACGCCCCCGACCTCACCGACGAGGAATAGGCCATGCAGTGGATCGAACTCGCCGATACGGCTTTGCGCTACGAAATTTCCGGAACTGGCCCGCAAACCCTGGTGCTGGTGCACGAAATGGGCGGCACGCTGGATAGCTGGGACCATGTCCTGCCGGCGCTGAACCGTACCCGCCGCGTGCTGCGCTATGACACGCGCGGCGCCGGCCAGTCGGAGAAAATCGCTGGCACCGCCAATATCGACGCCATGGCCGATGATGTCGCTGGATTGCTCGATGCAACCGGCATCACCGGCAAAGTCGCCATCGCCGGTTGCGCGGTCGGCGGCGCCATCGCGCTCAATTTCGCCCATCGCCACGCCGCCCGCACCAGCGCGTTGATCCTGATGGGTCCGGCACTGAGCATCCCGGCCGAGCGCCGCGCAACCGCCCTTGCCCGCGCCGCCGACCTCGAAGCCGGCACCATGCGCGATGTGGTCGATGCCAGTCTGGCGACCAGCTACCCGCCGGTTGTGCAATTCAATCCCGAACATTACCGGCAATTTCGCGCCCGTTGGCTGGCCAACGACCCGCGCAGCTATGCCGCCATCAACCGCATGCTGGTGGGTATGGATCTGAACCCGCTTTGTGCAACAATGACGTGCCCGACTTTGGTGATGGCCGGTCGCCACGATCCTTTGCGTTCCCCCGCCGTCGTCGGCCCGGTTGCGCGTGCCATTCCCGGTGCGCGCTTCGTCGAAATCGAGTCCGGGCATTTCATGGCCGTGCAAACGCCTGACATCGTGGCCAGCACGATCAACGAATTTCTCAATTCCATCTAACCAGGAAACCAACTTATGGCTGAAACGAAAATCCTATCCGACCTCAATGCAAGGGTCTGGAAGATCGAAGTCGCGGTGGGCGACAGCGTGGCCGATGGCGATGTGCTGATAATCCTCGAATCAATGAAGACCGAAATCCCAGTCGAAGCGACCCGTGCCGGTGTGGTCAAGGCGATCTTGGTGAAAGAAGAAGAACCCGTCACCGAAGATCAGGTCCTGGTAATTTTGGAGTAGCAGACATGACGGTACTGAGCGGTATTCGGGTGGTCGAACTGGGTTCGGGCCATTCATTGGCCTATTGCGGCAAGCTGTTCGCCGATTTCGGTGCCGAAGTGATCAAGTTGGAGCCGCAAGGCGGCGATCCGGGACGCGCCACCCCGCCACTGGTCGATGTCGGCGGCGGACGATTGGAAAGCGGGTTCTTCGCCTGGCTCAACACCAACAAACGCAGCGTGACCGACACGCCAGCAGCGCGCGAAGCGGCCATCGATACGGTTGAAGTCCTGCTCGATGGGCGTCTGCCAGCGCAACGGCTGGCGGCACCTTTGGGTCTGCCAGGGCAGATCGTGGTGGCGTTTTCACCGTTTGGGGAAGACGGGCCGTATCGCGACTTCGCGGCCACCGACAGCACTTTGCGCGCGCTCGCCGGTCTGGCCGCACTCACCGGGCCAGCTGAAGGCCCGCCCTTGCTGCTTGCCGATTTTCAGGCGCATCTGCCAGGTGGCCTGAACGGCTTCATCGCGGCTTTGTCGGGGCTCTATGCCGACAACGATGCCGGGCGGGCTTTCGCGCTCAGCCTGTTCGAAGCCAATGTTGTGATCAGCGAATATCAGGCGGCACAAGCGGTCGGGCTTGGATTGACCGAGCGTCGTTACGGCGTCAACCGTTTCATGCCGACCTTCCCGCTGGGCAATTATCCCTGTGCGGAGGGTGTGCTCGGCATCACCGTGCTGACTGCCGATCAATGGCGCAGTTTCTGCGTGTTGATGGACATGCAAAATGTGTCCGAGGAACCACGCTTTGCCACGGCCGCGCTGCGGCTCGATTGCGCAAACGAGCTTGAGGCGATGTATACGCCCAAGCTGGTTACCAAAACCGCGCGCGAATGGTTCGAAGCTGGCCGCAAGCTCAACATCCCCTTCGTCATCGTGCCTACAATGGCCGATTTGCTCGCCGAAAAGCAGCATCGTGGTCGCGGCGCGTTTGGCGCGGTCCGCATCGGCGGGGCGCGCTTCGAAGCCCCGATCTTGCCGCAACGCCTGACCATGACCCCGCCCGCGCCCAACGGCACGGCACCTTTGGCCGGCGCCGATGACAAGGGCTGGCAATTATCGTCACGCCCGCGCACCCGGCACGGCGCGGTTGGCACCAGCCTGCCGCTCGCCGGCATGCGGATCATCGATCTGGCAATGGGCTGGGCTGGGCCGCTCGCCACGCGGCAACTTGCCGATCTGGGCGCCGAGATCATCAAGGTTGAAGGCTGTGCCTACCCGGATTGGTGGCGCGGCCAGGATTATTCGCCGGACAGCATGGCGGACCATTCGTACGAAAAGCGCATGTGGTTCAACGTGCTCAACCGCAACAAGACCGGCATCACCCTCGATCTGACCCGGCCCGAGGGCGCCGATCTGCTGCGCCGACTGGTCGCCGGCGCCGATGCAGTGATCGAAAATTACTCCCAGGGCGTGCTACCCAAGCTCGGCCTTGCCTATGCCGATCTGGCCAAAATCAAGCCCGATCTGGTGATGATGTCGATGCCAGCCTTTGGCGGCAGCACCGCGTGGCGCGATGTGCGGGCCTATGGCTCAACCCTCGAACAGGGCTCGGGCCTGCCGAGCGTTGCCGGCACCGACGATCTGCCGCCGGTGATGAACCATGTCGCCTATGGTGACCCGATTGGCGGGATGAACGCGGGGGCGGCTGCCTTGTTGGCGCTATTGCACCGCAAGTGGACCGGGCAGGGCCAGTACGTCGATCTGTCGCAGATCGAGTGCATGTTCCCGCTGGTTGCTGCCTGGGTGATCGAACAATCCGTGACCGGCAAGGTGGTTCGGCGCGGCAATCGCCACCCGCTTTACGCGCCCAACGGGGTGTTCCGATGCGCCGGCGAGGATCGCTGGATTGCGATTTCGGTGACATCGGATGCCAATTTCGCGGCATTATGTGGGGTGATCGGCCTCGCCGCCGATCCGGCGCTCGCCACCGCCGCCGGGCGGATGCTTCAGCAAGACAGGCTCGAAGCCGCCATCGCCACCTGGACCACAACCCAGGACGCAGAGGCCGCCATGGCGATGTTGCAGCGCGCCGGCATTGCGGCAGGCGTTGCGTGGTGGCCCGGCGAATTGATGCGGACCGAACCGCATCTCGCCGCCCGCGGCCATTGGCAGATGATCGACCGTGCCTGGCTTGGTCCGCACCAGCAACCTTCAATGCCATTCCGGATGAATGGCGCACGTATCCCGGTGCGGTTCCCGGCCCCAACCATCGGGCAATCCACCGAAGACGTGCTGCGCCGGCTGCTCGGGCTGGGGGACGCCGAACTCGCGGCCTTGCGTGACGCACGGATCATCGGCACCGCGCCAATCCCCGCCGCCGAACGCAAGCCGCGCAGTGCGGCCTTGGCCCGGGCGGCGGTGGCTGCGGTGTAATACCAACCGTCACCACTTTTGACCCATGCAGACATCCCACTTTTGACCGTCGCGTCGCGGTAGGGCGGATGTAATCCGCCGCCTTTGTGGTGCACGACGAAGGCGGCGGATTGCATCCGCCCTACGACATCAGTCATTGGTAAGGGCCGTTGGTATAGCTATCCGAGTTCCTGCTGCACAACGCTGACCCAGTATGCCGCACCAGTCGGGATAATGGCGTCGTTGAAGTTGTAATGCGGGGTATGAACCTGATGGATTTTGCCATCAGCCGAGGTCACCCCGTTGCCAAGAAAAATGAAGGCGCCGGGGCGCTGCTCCATCATATAAGCGAAGTCTTCACCGCCAGTGGTTTGCCCGGCGTTGGTGACGTTGCCCGCCCCGACCAGGGTTTGCGCGGCGGCGATGGCGATGTCGGTTTGGTCCTCGGCGTTGGACAGCGGGGTGGCGAACCAGCCCATTTCAACCTCGGCGGTGCAGCCATTGGCGGCGGCCATGGCGTGGGCAAGTTCGGTCATCCGCCGATCGAGAATGTCTTTGGTTTCGGCGTTGAAGTGCCGCATGGTGCCGGTGACTTCAACCTCGGACGGCATCACGTTGGATGATTGGTTCGATCCGCCATGGATCGACCCCACGCTGATGACGGCGGTTTCAAGCGGGGATATATTGCGGCTGACCACGGTTTGCAGCGCCATGATGTATTGCGCGAGCGCAATGGTCACGTCGGTTGCCTTGTGCGGGGTGGCGCCGCCATGGCCACCGGTGCCTCGGAAGATAACGCTCCATTTGCCGCCGCCAGCCATCATCGGGCCTTTGCGGATGGCAAATTTGCCCTGGTCATAGCCTGGCATGTTGTGCAGACCGTAAACTGCATCGCAGGGGAAGCGTTCGAATAATTTGTCGGCCAGCATGGCAAGGGCGCCACCCCGGCCTTCCTCGGCGGGCTGGAAGATCAGGTTCACTGTGCCGGCGAAATCGCGATTGCGCGACAGATACTTGGCAGCGCCCAGCAGCATCGTTGTGTGCCCGTCATGCCCGCAGGCATGCATGACGCCGGGGTTTTTGGAGGCATATGGCAGCCCGGTTTGTTCTGGAATCGCAAGTGCGTCCATGTCAGCGCGTAACCCGATCGCAGTGCTGCGGTTCGACGCGCCGACCGGCTTGGTGCCGCGCACCACGCCAACCACGCCGGTGCCGCCAACGCCTTCGGTAACTTCGACCCCCCATTCGCGCAGTTTGGCGGCAACCAGCGCTGCGGTACGCACTTCCTCCAGCCCCATTTCCGGATGGGCGTGGATGTCCTGGCGGATCGCGGTCAGCTCCGCATGATCCTGTTGTTCAATGTCGGCGATAATGTGGACGAGGGTCATCATGGAATCCTTAGGAAGCGAGTTCGTGCTGCACGATTTGCGCCCAGAAGGCGACGCCGTGCGGGATGATCGTGTCGTTAAAGTTATAAAGCGGGGTATGCAACTGATGCGCGGTGCCGTCCGGGTTCACCCCGTTGCCGATAAAGATCATCGCGCCGGGGCGCTGTTCCATCATGAAGGCGAAATCTTCGCCACCCGTCAACGCGGGGGCATTGGCATTTACCGCGCTTGCGCCCACCACTGCGGTCGCGGCGGCGACGCAGACATCGGTCTGGTCCGGCGCATTGACCAGCGGGCTGGTGTTCCATCGCATCGTGACCTCGGCGGTGCAGCCGACCGCCAGCGCTATTGCGGTCGCGAGCGCCGGCAGCCGACGGTCAATAATCTCCATCACCGATTTGTTGAACGCCCGCATGGTGCCGGTGATTTGCATGTCGGCCGGCATCACGTTGGGGGACTGGTTCGATCCGCCATCGATTGACCCGATGCTGATCACCGCGGTTTCCAGCGGGGACACGTTGCGGCTGACCACGGTCTGGATCGCCAGGATGAACTGCGCCAACGCGATCGAAACATCGGTCGAACGATGGGGGTACGCGCCGCCATGGCCGCCAGTGCCGCGAAAATTTACCTTCCACAGCCCGGTGCCGGCCAGCAACGGGCCGGTGCGGAGGGCGAACTTGCCAACTTCGTAGCCTGGCATGTTGTGCATTCCGTAGATCGCATCGCAGGGAAAGCGTTCGAACAATCCATCGGCGAGCATTTTCAGCGCGCCTTTGCCGCCTTCCTCGTCAGGTTGGAAGATCAGGTTCACCGTGCCGGCAAAATCGCGGTTGCGTGACAAATATTTTGCCGCACCAAGCAGCATGGTGGTGTGCCCGTCATGCCCGCACGCATGCATCACGCCCGGATTGGTTGACGCATAGGCCGCGCCGGTTTGTTCATGGATCGACAGCGCATCCATGTCGGCGCGCAACCCGATGGCGCGTTCGCGGTTGGACGGTGACAGCGGCCTGGTGCCGCGCAGCACGCCGACCACCCCGGTGCCGCCCACCCCCTCGGTCACCTCGATCCCCCATTCGCGCAGCTTGGCGGCGACCAGGGCTGCGGTGCGGGTTTCGGTGAAGCCCATTTCGGGGTGCGCATGGATATCGCGTCGGATCGCGGTCAGTTCGGCCTGATCCTGAGCGATATCGGCGAGCATGGCGGTGCTCATGCCGCGTCCACCACAGCAAACACCGCCGCCGCCAGGCTGGCACTGCGCGGATTGCCGACCAGGCTGCCGCCCATCCGGTTCATCACATAGCCGATGGCCACCCCGCGCTCGACATTGGCGCAGCCATAAGCGCCACCCCAACCGGAATGACCAAAGGTTTCCGGATGCGGGCCGAAATTCGGCAGCACGTTCATCGCCACCCCCGCCGCCCATCGACGGGGCCCCAACAGCATGTCCGGCCCCGGATGGCGTACCGCCCGCAGCTGATCGATGCCCGCCGGGGAGATCACTGTGCTGCCATCCAAGGCGCCACCATTGGCGATGGCCGCATAAATCCGCCCCAGCCCCTGCGCCGAGGATTGCCCATTGGCCGCCGGAATTTGCGCCGCCCGCCAGTCGCGCCGATTGGGGGCGGTGGCATCGAGCTTGGGATTGCCGACCGCGCGGGCGGCAATCGGGGACTGGTCGGCAGCGCCGATTGCGGCGGAAGATGCAGCGACTGGCGCCACCATTTCCGCTACTCGCCAATCATGCGCGTGCGCCAGACCGATATGGAAATCCGCCCCCAACGGCCCGGCGAGTGCGTCACGGATGAAGCCGCCAACATCCTGCCCGGTCACCCGGCGCACCACTTCGCCCGCCAAATACCCATGGGTAATGGCGTGATACGACACCGCCGTGCCCGGCACCCAGGCCGGTGCCTGAGCTGCGAGCCGGCTGGTGCAAAGCCCCCAGTCGAACAAATCCTCGGTGACGGCCGCCGCGTCGAAACCGTTCAACCCGGCTTGATGCGACACGAGTTGCCCGACCGTGACATCGGCCTTGCCGCCAACGGCAAATTCCGGCCAATGCTTGGCCACTTTGTCGTCGTAGCTGAGCCGGCCTTGGTCCACCAGCATCGCCACCGCGATCGACACCACGCCCTTGCTCGCTGACCAGACATTGGTCAGCGTGTCGCGCGCCCAGGGCTTGGTTTCCCCCGCATCGGTGTGGCCGCCCCAGAGATCGACGACGCAGCGCCCGCGAACATAAACCGCGAGCGCCGCGCCGATTTCGCGATCTTCGCCATCGCGCTGGAAATTGGCGGCAAAGGCCGCGCGCACGCTTTCAAAGCCGGGTTGAACGGTGCCGGCAATTGGGGTCTCGGCCATTTCAGGCTCCTCGGTTGGGGTTCAAGCGCGGCGGACGTTCCAGAACAGCGCATAGCCGGTGTGGATCATATTGGTAATATCCTTCCGGTAAGCCGTCTTCGGACGCCAGAAGCCGAGCGGCACAAATGGAACCTCATCCATCGCCGTGCGCTGGGCGGCATCGAACGCCGCTTGGCGTGCCGCCGGATCGGTCGCCGACATCCAGGCATCGGCGTGTTTTTCCGCCTCCGGGCTGACATACCATCCTGCCCAGCCGCCGGTCTCGGGGCCACGCGTATTGTAGTTCTCCGCCGGATTGGAGACGGTCAGGGCGGCAGCACTGGTATGGAACATGCTCCAACCGCCTTTATCCGGCGTTGCCTTGGAACTGCGCCGTTGCAGCAGGGTGCCGAAATCCATGTCGATCAGATCGACATTGAAGCCAATCCGGCCCAGCAGGTCGGCGGTGATCTGCCCTTGGCTCGAAATGAAACTATAGTCAGTGGGGTTGATGATCACCACTTTCTCGCCGTTGTAGCCAGCCGCCTTCAGATCGGCGCGCAGTTTGTTGAAGTCCTTCGGCCCCTTCATCGTGGCCCGGCCATATTCGGTCACCCCCTCCAGCCCGCACAGGAACATCGCATAACATTCGGTAAAGCCGTTATCGTCGCCATGGATCGCCCGCATATAATCAACCTGGTTCACCGCATCGCGCACGATGCGCCGGATCGCCGCGTTGTTGAACGGTGGATGCAGGAAGTTGAAGCGCGCGATTGACCCGAGGCCGTACGGACTCGAATCGCGCACCACCAGATTGGGGTTCTTGCTGAGTTGCGGCACCAGATCGAGCAGGGCCACCTCGTACCAATCCACTTCACCCTTGGTCAGGGCTGCCGCCGCCGTCGCCTGATCGGGGACCACCGTCCATTCAACCCGATCAAAATACGCCCGCTTGCCACCCGACATCCAGTCCGCCGGCTCATCGCGCGCCACATAGCCATCGTTGCGCTGATAGGCGATGCGGCTGCCCGAGACGAATTCGTTGGCCAGGAATTTGTACGGCCCCGACCCGACCATCTCCGTCACCTGTTTGAACGGATCGGTCAGCGCCAGCCGTTCGGGCATGATGAAAAGCGGGGTCGGCCCGGCATGGGACAGCGCTTGGAGCACCACCCCCATCGGGCGCTTGAGGATGATGCGGAAACTCCGGTCATCGGGCGCATCCATCCGGTCGGTGAAGCCCGCCAGCGCCTGGCCGAAACTATCGCGTGCCGACCAGCGTTTGATGCTGGCGATGCAGTCCCGCCCGCGCACTGGCTCCCCATCATGGAATTTCAGTCCTGGGCGCAGGGTGAAGGTCCAGATCTTATTGTCGTCGGAAACCGTATGGCCTTCGACCATTTGCGGCTTGGGCTGGTTCTTGGCATCTACCCCATAAAGGCAGTCAAACACAGCAAAGCCGTGGTTGATCGAAACCCCCGCCGTGGTGATCGTCGGATCGAGGAACGACAAATTCGCCGACGGGATCATCCGCAAAGTGCGCGCCCGCATATCCTGTCCGATGGCCGGCATGGGCAAAGCTGCAACGGCTGCGGTTTGCAAAAGTGTGCGGCGACTCAATTCAATTTTACGCGCAGTCATGGCTTACGTCCCCTGGCGGTCATCGCGACCTTCAATCGGCATCCTGGCCCCAGAGACGGGGCCGCAGCAACCCCTTGGGTCAACGGCGCTTGGTATCAGCCAATCGCCGCGCCCAATGATAAACCGGACGCAACAGGAACGGGGACAGGAATAGCGGGAATTGGCAGAGCGCGAAAAACAGCGCCAAACGCGGATCGGCGGCGGCAGGTAGCACGGCGAGATACAGCGCCATGTTGCGATTGCCGCTCAGCATCCCGGCCGAGGCCGCCGCGCGCCAGCCAAACGGCGCCAAAACGAGCGTGGTGATCAGATTAAGCCCAAAATCCGCAACAATCGCCGCCGCCAGGGCCTGTGCCACCCACCCGGGATCGACCAGCAAACGGGCGGCCAGCCCGTCCATCACGCCAATGCCGTAGATAATCACCAGCCACACCACTGCGCCATCAACCGCCGGGCCGTGTGGCGCGAGCCGCCGCGCCCCGATCACCCGCCGCATCACCATTGACAGCAGCAATGGCAGCCCGACCACCAGAACCAACCGCCCGGCAAAATCCTGAAGCGAAATCGCCAGATCGACGCCGATCAACCCATAAACCATCGGCGGCGCGGTCAGCGGCACCAGGATCGTCGTCACTAAGGTCGCAATCAGCGATAATTCGGGATCGAGCCCGACCATCCGGGCAAACGCCGCGCCCGATGTCGCCGCGCAGCCAGTGGCGAAAATCACCACCCCGGCGGCAATTCCAGCATCCAGCCCCAGCGCGTCGACCACCGCCCAGGCAATCACCGGGCAGACCAGCGCGTGAAACCCAACGATCACCGCCAGCCGCCCCGGCCGGCGCAAATGCCCGATCGCCGCCGGGATATCGACCCGCAGCAGCACCAACGTCATCAACCCGATAATCGCCGGCGCGATCACCGGATGGAACAGCTGCGCCAGCCGAGGCACCAGCACGCCGAGAAACACCCCGACCCCGAGCAGCACCCCGCCTTGCCGTGACGACCAGGCCAACATCTGACTTGCCGCGTTCCCCACCTGCTGCACAGCCTGATATCAGGCTGTGCTCACCGCGGCCGCGCCGCTATGTGCAATTCGACCCCCGCATGCTTTTGGAGGTATCCGATCACACCGAAAAGATTGCGCGCCTGTGGGTTTCCGCGCAGCCCGAACATGCGGATAAGGCTCTTCGGGGGAGTGTCCGTCGCTTCCCCCAGCTTCTCGAAACCAACCGTCGCCTTGATGTAGTCGCGCAGGATCGCCTTTCCTGTGTCAACATCACCGCTCAGCATCGTATCAATCCCCTCTCGCAATAACTCTGTCGCGAACGCGGGATCGCGTGCCACGCGGCTTTTCACCAGGTCCTTGAAGCTCTTGGTCAATGTCATGTGTCGCACTTTCCTTACCGTCCGCGCGTCCGTCGCCGCCTGTAGTCATCCCACAACAATTTCGCTGCCTCAATGTCGCGTTGCTGCCGCCGCTTGGTCCCGCCCGTCAGCAGGATCACCAGCACGTCGCCATCGCGACCGAAATAGACCCGATAACCCGGCCCCCAATCGATCCGATATTCGAGAACCCCTGCTCCCACGCCCTTGACGTTCGAAAGATTGCCCTGTTCGAGGCGTGCCATGGCTACCGAAACCTTGGCCGCTGCCGCCGCATCCAAATCGGCGAACCAATCCTCAAACGGACTCTCGCCGTCACTGCCAAGGACATAACGCAGCTCGATCATGCAATATGGTAACACAAAAGTTACCATGCTTCAAGCGATATAGGCCCGTGGTAGTGTCTCAGTTTGAATTTCCCATTTTATAGACGGTCGGGCGCTTTGCCGGCTCGGCGCGTGCGTCGATCAGCGCCAGGATGTCGGACATATCCCAAAGCTTGGTGCTAATCCCGGCAGCCATGGCGGGCGAGCAACGCAGGGACTTATGCACCCGGACGAAGTTGTAGAACACATAGAACAGCGCCAGAGCGGCGCGATGGCCTTCTACGCGCTTGCTGAATGCGTTGGTGAGGCGCGTAAACCGGCGCATCTGCATCCGCATGGTGAGGTTCTGGCGCTCAACGTA
>JANYCX010000224.1 GCA_025360065.1 Acetobacteraceae bacterium
CGGCAACGCCACATCCATGCAGGCCTGCATGATGCCGAGCGGGCCGCCGGACAGCACCGCGCGTTCGTAATCGAGGCCGGACATCAGAACCGTTACGCCACCATCGAGCGGACCCATGACGTTTTCAGCCGGAACGATGCAGTCCTGGAACACCAATTCGCCGGTGTTCGAGCCGCGCATTCCCAATTTATCGAGCTTTTGCGCACAGGAAAATCCTGGCATGGCTGCCTCGATCAGGAAGGCGGTGATGCCGCGCGCGCCGGCATCGGGTTGGGTTTTCGCATACACCACCACAACATCAGCATCTGGCCCGTTGGTAATCCACATCTTGGTGCCGTTGAGCACGTAATGATCGCCTTTGCGGTCGGCGCGCAGGCGCATCGAGACGACGTCCGACCCGGCCCCAGGCTCACTCATCGCCAGCGCCCCGACATGCGCGCCGCTGATCAGCCGAGGTAAATATTTGCGCTTTTGCGCGGCCGATCCGTTGCGCCTAATCTGGTTCACGCAAAGATTGGAATGCGCGCCATAGCTAAGGCCGACCGAGGCGCTGGCGCGGCTGATTTCCTCCATGGCGACGCAATGCGCGAGGTAGCCCATGCCGGCACCACCGAACTCGTCCTCGACGGTTAGGCCCAATAAACCGATATCGCCCATCTTGCGCCACAGATCGGCGGGGAAATCATTGTCTTTGTCGATTGATGCTGCACGCGGGGCAATCTCAGCGTCGGCGAAGCGGCGCACTGTGTCGCGGAGGGCGTCAATTTCCTCGCCGAGTTCGAAGTCGAGGCCGTAATCGGTATTCGCGCTCATCGGGCCAACTCCGGGAAATCTTCCTCGCGGAACTCGCCGGGGGCGCGGTCAGTGCGCGCAGCTTCGGCCTGGCGCAATTCGACCCGGCGGATTTTGCCGCTGATGGTTTTGGGCAAATCGGAAAACTCCAGCCGCCTTATGCGCTTATAGGGCGCAAGGCGGGCTTTCAGATGCTGAAAAATCGACAACGCGGTTTCGGGCGAGCCATTGGCGCCGCCGGCCAGCACGATATAGGCCTTGGGAATATAGAGCCGGCGTGCATCCGGCACCGGCACCACCGCGGCTTCGGCGACCAGGGGATGTTCGATCAGCACGCTTTCGAGTTCGAACGGCGAAATCCGGTAATCCGATGATTTGAACACGTCATCGGCCCGGCCAACATAGGTGAAATAGCCGTCGGCATCGCGGTTGGCGACATCTCCGGTGCGGTAAACCGCGCCCTCCACCGGCTCGATTGTTCCATCATCGCGCTGATAGCCGCGCATCAGCCCGGCGGGCCGATCGGCGCCGAGCGGCAGGCAGAGCGCGCCTTCGGTCGCGTCGTTATCTTCGGCGTCCAGCAAGCGGAAATGATAGCCTGGCATCGGCAAGCCCATCGATCCCGGCTTGATTTTCTGGCCCGGCGGGTTGGCGATCTGCAAGGTGGTTTCGGTTTGTCCGTAGCCATCGCGGATGGTGATGCCCCAGGCGGCCTGCACCTGGTCTATCACTTCGGGGTTCAGCGGTTCGCCGGCGGATAACAATTCGCGCAACGATATTTTGAACGATCGCAAATCCTGCTGCACGAATACCCGCCAAGCGGTCGGTGGCGCGCACAAGGATGTCACCTTGCAATCCACCAGAACTTGCAACAACGCCGATGCGTCAAAGCGCGGCTGGTTGGCGATGAACACTGTCGCACCGGCCATCCACGGCGCGAAGAAGCAGCTCCAGGCGTGTTTCGCCCAGCCCGCGCCGGCGATGGCGTGATGGATATCGCCCGGTTGCACGCCGAGCCAGTACATCGAGGTCAGATGCCCGAGCGCATAGGTTTTATGGCTGTGCAGCACCAGCTTGGGCCGGGCGGTGGTGCCGGAGGTGAAATAAACCAGCATCGGATCATCGGCATTGGTTTCGCCATCGGGCGTGAACATCGCCGATCCGGTCAGCAGGCTGGCGTAGTCTACGCACCCATCCGGCGCACCGCCGACGGTGATGCGTGGCACCGACGCATCCAGCATCCCGAGCTTGCCGGCATCGTCAGCCGCCAGCACGACGAAGCGACCGCGGGCGCGGGCGACGCGTTCGGCCAAATCGTCGGCGGTTAGCAAGGTTGTGGCTGGCACCACGACGCAGCCGAGCTTCATCGCCGCCAGCATCACTTCCCACAACGGCGCGATATTGCCGAGCATGACCAGAATGCGGTCGCCACGCGTGGCACCCAACGCGCGCAGGCCGTTGGCGACCCGGTTTGATCGTTCGGACAATTCGGCGAAAGTGAGTTTCGCCGCCCCTGCCCCGGTGATCCACAAGGCGGTGCGGTCAGCACTTGCGCCCTGTGCCAGTTCCGCATCAAACCAATCCAGCGCCCAGTTGAACTTATCCAGTACCGGCCAGCGGAACTCGGCATAGGCTTTGGTGTAGTCGGTGCGGTTTGCCACCATGAAGTCGCGCGCCGCCTTGAGCACCGCGGTGGTCATGTCATGCCCCCCGCTGCATGGCCGCGAGGTAGCGGAACACCACCGAGAAATCGTTGCCACCTTCGCCAGCATCGTTCAGCGCCTGATAGATTTGCAACGCATGGGCACCCATCGGGGTAGCCGCACCGGCGGCACGGGCGGCTTCCTGGGCCAGGCCCAAATCCTTCAACATCAGCACGGCTGCAAAACCGGGGGCATAGTCGCGGTTGGACGGGGCTGACGGCACCGGGCCGGGGGCCGGGCAGTATGAGGTCAGCGCCCAGCTTTGTGCAGTGGCAGTCGAGGTGATGTCGAACAGCTTCTGCCGGTCGAGGCCCAGCTTGTCGGCGAGCACGAAGCCTTCGGCGACGCCGATCATCGATATTGCCAGCATCATGTTGTTGCAGGCTTTCGCCGCCTGCCCCGCGCCGGCCGCCCCGGCATGGATGATGTTGCGGCCCATGTCCTTCAGCACCGGTTGGGCGGCGGCAAACCCGGCATCGGTTCCGCCACACATGAAGGTGAGGGTGCCAGCAACCGCACCGCCAACCCCGCCCGATACCGGCGCATCGAGCATTTCCATACCGGCCGACGCGGCCTGGGCCGCCACATCGCGCGCGGTCGCGACATCAATTGTCGAACTATCGACCAGCAACGGGCGCGCCGTGCCGACGCTTGCGAAAATATCGGCATAGACCGCCGCGACATGCTTGCCGGCCGGCAACATCGTTACCACCGCATCCGCGCTGGCGACTGCATCGGCGACCGATGTCGCCGCCCGCCCGCCATTGGCCGCATGGGCGGCCAGATTGGCCGCTGCCAGATCGAAACCGGCGACCGAATGCCCAGCCTTCAGCAGATTGGCGGCCATGGGCAGGCCCATGTTGCCCAGACCGATAAGAGCTATTTTCATGCTGCCTCCAGTAATTTGCGGGCAATGATCACCCGCATGATTTCGTTGGTACCCTCAAGGATGCGATGGACCCGTAAATCACGCAAATAGCGCTCGATCCCATAATCCTGGATGTAGCCGTAACCGCCATGCAGTTGCAGGGCCTCATCGACAATCCGGAAGCACACATCGGTCGCGTAACGCTTGGCCATCGCGCAGCGCATGGTGGCGTCTGGGGCTTTGCTGTCGAGTGCCACCGCCGCGCGATGGACCATCAGCCGCGCCGCTTCAAGCTCGGTCGCCATATCGGCAAGTTTGAACTGCAAGCCTTGGAATTCGGCAATTGGACGCCCAAAGGCGCGGCGCTGCCCGACATAGGCCAAGGCGGTTTCGAGACAGGCCCGCGCGCCACCCAGCGAGCATGCGGCGATGTTGATGCGCCCGCCATCCAGGCCCATCATGGCGAAGCGGAAGCCCTCGCCTTCCCGGCCCAGCCGGTTCGCTTGCGGCACGACGCAATTGTCGAAATTGACCTGCGCGGTGGGCTGGCTGTTCCAGCCCATCTTGCTTTCCGGCTTGCCGAAACTCAGCCCCGGCGTGTTGCTTTCAACCACAACGCAGGAAATCCCCCGCGATCCATCATCGCCGGTGCGCAGCATGGTGACGTAGAGATCGGTGACGCCGCCGCCCGAAATGAACGCCTTGCTGCCGCTGATCCGGTAGTCGGTGCCATCAGCCACCGCGCGGGTTTTTAGGGCTGCCGCGTCCGACCCCGACCCCGGCTCGGTCAGGCAATAGGACACAAACTTCGCCCCGCTCAGGATATCGGGCAGATATTTCGCCCGCTGGGCATCATTGCCAAAGCGGGCGATCATTCCGGCGACCATGTTATGGATGGTCAGAAAGCCGGTGGTGGACGGATCGGCCGCCGCAAGTTCCTCAAAGATTAGCGCCGCATCCAAGCGCGACAGCCCGGCGCCGCCATGGGCTTCATCGACATAAATGCCGCCGAAGCCGAGCGCGCAGGCCTGGCGCAGTTCTTCGGCGGGGAAATGGCGGTCGCGGTCCCAGCGCGCGGCACCGGGCAGCAGCACATCGCGGGCGAATTGGCGCGCGGTGTCCTGAAAGGCGATCTGGTCTTCGGTCAGGTCGAAGTTCATCGGGGGCGGGTTCCTCCGGTTCTGAAGTTAGGTGTTCTTTTTGTGTAACTGTCCAGGTCTATCGTCCAGGCCAACGATGGGTCGGGACACCCTCACCCCGGCCCTCTCCCGGGGGGAGAGGGAGAAGGGCTTCATTGCCTCCTGCTTTTCCGGTTTGCAGCTGCGCGCGGTATACCCCAATCTCCAACCAGCAAGAAGGCCCACCAAATGCGCGCCAAAATCCGTGACACCGAGATCTACTTTGACATCGAAGGCGCCGGCCTGGTGCCGGATGGTGAGCGAATGCGGGAGAAGCCGCCGGCTTTCATCATCCATGGCGGGCCGGGCGGTGACCATAGTGGGTTCAAGCCGGGGTTTTCCCCACTGGCCGCGCGGATGCAGTTGGTTTACTTCGACCATCGCGGCCAGGGGCGATCGGCGCGCGGCAATCCCGAGACCTACACGCTCGATCAGAATGTCGAGGATATGGAGGCGCTGCGGGTCCATCTCGGCTGCGGGCCAATCGTGTCGGTTGGCACGTCCTATGGCGGCATGGTGGCGATGGCACATGCGGCGCGCTATCCCGATGCGGTGTCGCATTTGGTGCTGATTGTGACGGCGGCCCATTCCGGCTTCAACGCCCGCGCCCGGCAGATTATCGCCGAGCGCGGCACGCCCGAGATGCAGGCGGTCTGCGACCAGCTTTGGGGTGGGACGCTGGATACCGAGGATAAGGTGCTGAATTATTATCGGGTGATGGGGCCGGAATATGCCCATCGCTTCGATCCCAAGACGGCCGGCGCCGGGCGTGCCCGCGGAATCGTCTCCCCCGAGGCGTTGTGCATGGCGTTCAAGCCCGGCGGGTTCCTGCAAAGCTTCGATTTGCGGCCAGAACTGGCACAGATTACCGCACCGACCCTGATCCTGGCCGGGAAGCATGACTGGATTTGCGCGGCAGAGTTCTCCGAGGAAATTGCACGGCTGATTCCGGGCAGTGATTTGCGGATTTTTGAACATTCGAGCCATTCGATTCGGTCCGATGAGCCGGAGGCGATGATGGATGCGATTGCGGGGTTTGTGGTCTACCGCGCGCGGTGAAGACGACGACGCAGAAAAAGCTTGCGGTTCATGCGCTTTTAGGTTAATTAATATGACATGAACTCATCCCTGACCACTTCACCCCAGCTAACTGAGAGGCAAGATCTGGTGCGCCGCATCGGGGAAATCTTGCTCGGGCTGGCGGCGGTGGTGGCGCGGCGGTTTCTGCGGGAGCCGCGACTGGTCGGGTTAACCGTCCTGCTGTGGCAGAAATTGAGCCGGGCGGTGGGGCGGATTGACCGCGCGGTGTCGCGGCCCGCCAGGGTGCAGGCCAAGCGGCGGTCGGCACAACCACGCGGAAAAGCGCCAGTCCTGGCCGGATCGGTACGCCTGCCGGGCGGGCGCAACTGGCTGGTGCGGGAGCTGGGATACGAGGCGGTTGCCTACGGATTGCAGTTGCAGCATCTGCTGGCCGAACCGGCAATGCAGGCGATGATGGCCAACGTGCCGGCCATCGCACGGGTCTTGCGGCCGATCGGTCGGATGCTGGGGATCGCGGTTTCAGTGCCGGCAGCGCCGGACATCTTGGCGGCGGAAACGGCGAAGAACAGTCCGCCGCAGACAGCGTGGCCGCTGGCGGTGGGTGCAATGGCGCGAGAGGTCAGCGGGATTTGTCCCGATTTCGCGATGAGGGATTAGGGCGTTGGGGAAATTTACGTCTAATTTGTTACGATTTCGCAACAACCATCAAATGTCCGACGCATGCGCTTTTGCATTTCCGTAGGGCGAACAAGCTCTTGCGTCATCCGCCATCTTCCGTGCGCGTTGTGAGGTGGCGGATGACGCAAGGGCTTATCCGCC
>JANYCX010000241.1 GCA_025360065.1 Acetobacteraceae bacterium
GGCGATACGATCCAGATGGCCCGCTATCTGCCGCTACTGGCGGCACGCGGCGCTAAACTGACGGTCGCGGTGCAAAATCCGGTGCGCAGCCTGATCGAGTCGATGGGCGGTGGCATAAATTTCATCGACGGCAGTGCAACGCCGGCCGGATATGATTTGCGCTGCTCGATGATGGGCCTGCCGCTCATTTTCAACACCACGCTCGACAGCATTCCTGCGGCCGAAGGATATCTCCGAGCCGACACTGACCGCCAGGCGGTCTGGCAGACCCGGCTCGCGCAACGATGGCCGCAATTCCCCGCCCGGCCCAAGATCGGAATTGTCTGGTCCGGCAATTCCGACCACAATAACGACCAGAACCGCTCGACGACATTGCAGCAATGGTCCGGCCTGCTCGATTTCCCGGCCTACTGGATCGCACTGCAAAAGGATATTCGGCCGCCCGACATGGCAACGCTGCGCGCCTGCAGCCATATCGCCCATTATCCCGACGAGATGCGCGATTTTGTCGACACCGCCGCCTTGATTGGCCAGCTCGATCTGGTGATTGCCGTCGATACCAGCGTTGCCCATCTTGCTGGCGCTTTGGGCAAGCCGGTGTGGATCATGGTGCCGGCCAATCCAGACTGGCGGTGGCTTGTCGATCGTACCGATACACCCTGGTACCGGTCTGCGCGGCTGTTTCGCCAGGATCGCGTGCTGAGTTGGGACCGCGCGTTCGACCAGCTGAGAGCAGCGCTTGCGGCTGAATTTTCCGCGTCAGCATAAGCACACGCGAGCCCCGGCTTGCGGATCGGCGCTGCCTGCTTTGGGGGTGGCCCCCAAAGCAGGATCCTTGCCTTCAGCCCATCAGCCTGGCGCGGAAAAACGCGACCGTTCGGGCTTGGGCCAGGGACGCATCCGGGGCACTATAGCTCGCCCGTTCGTCGCAGCCGAAGCCGTGCTGGGCACCGGCATAGACAAAAATCTCCACACCCGGTTGGGATGTGCGGACTTTTTCGACATCTGCCATCGGGATGCCGGTATCTTTTTCGCCGAAATGCAACTGCACCGGGCAGTTGGGCACTTCGGACGCGGTCCCTGCGACACCGCCGCCGTACCAGCCACTGGCGGCCTTAAAGGATTTGCTGCGGGTGGCGCCCCACCAGGCGATGGTGCCGCCATAGCAATAGCCGACAATCCCGGCGGGGACCCCGCCGAGCGCGGCGGCGGCGGCTTCGACATCCAGCATCGCCCCGGCATCAGGCACTTTGCCGCGCAGGGTGCGGCCGGTGGCGACATCGTCGCCGGTATAGCCGAGCTCGACATTGCGGTCCGCACGATCAAACAATGCCGGCGCAATCACCAGAAAACCCTCGGCCGCGAGCCGGTCCGCCATGTTGCGAATATGCTGATTGACGCCAAAAATCTCCTGAATAACGACAATCCCGGCCCGCGCATCGGCCGGTCCAGTCTTGTAGGCGTTGAACTGATGCCCGTCTTTGGCCGTCAGGGTAATGGTTGTTCCCATGGCAATTCTCCACTTTCGCTGGCGAGGTGACGGCCCATTCATGGCGCGTCAATCGCCGCCGTCAAGGCAATGTCAGGGTAATGATAAGATTTCGTGCAAGAGTCAGGTTTGTTTACAATGGCAAGCGTGACGGTTTCGTCCGGCCCAAATGGCCTCGATCTCTACAAAGATGAGGTTCTAGAATGGAAAAATCAAGTTCAGCCCGGCCAACGCGCCCTGGAGTTGGAACAACGGCATTTACCCAAGCCACGTTCCTGTCAGGAAATTTTACACTGCCGGGGGGCATGATTGGGTGATGAACAAGCAACACTCTGATAAATATTAATTGATTCGCCTGGCACGCTTCCTGCATGAATAGTCACCGTGACAAGCCAGTCGATGGCAAGAGGCGCGTATTTGTGAGCAGGAGCGTTTAATGAGTCAGAAATTTTGGTATTTGACGACGGTAGCCGGCTTTGCCGCCGCACTCGCCGTGTCGGCAAATGACGCGACCGCGGCGACCGTTACCTATCGCATCCACAACCCGATCGGTGGCGGCGAGCCCGGAATTACAGGTAGTAATATCGCCACCTACGGAAGCGTTGGATCTGCGCTTTTTTCGTTGGATGCGATCAGCCTGCAATTGGATTTCTCCAAGTTTGATCCGGTCCTTGGGACTCTTACCGGCGTGTTCTGGAAGATGTTTCAGGACATCGAATCCCGCATGACGCTGACCAACACCAGCAACACGGTGCAGACCGGATCGGTCTATACCTCGGTGTCCACAACCTTGGTTGTACCCGTGCCGTTGCAGTCAAATGCGACTGGGACGCAGTCCTCTCAGCCGTTTGCGTATTCATTGGCTGGGACCAGTGGAACGGTTGTGACGACCGGGCCGTTGTTCGGCACACATCTGGTCGCGACCACAGATGAGTTTGGCGATCCTACCTTCGTGGCGGCGTCCGGGCCGCTGACTTTCAGTCGTAATAGTTCTACAGGTAGTACGCTGACTGCGTTCACCGGAACGTCTGGCAACGCTATCAATGAATTTGCCCATTTCTTTGCGACCACGTTGACAACGACGACTGATCAGTCCAATGGCGGCAATGTGACGCGGGCGCAGACGACTGGCATGGATATCGATGGCTATGTCACCTACACCTATAACGCGGCGGCGCCACCATCGACCGGCGTGCCGGAACCGATGACCGCTGCCGTGCTGATGGCCGGGCTCGCCGGGCTCGCCGGTATCCGTCGCCGCCGTTAAGCGCGTAGCCACGCGCTGGAACCAGAAATTGGCGCCCCTCGGGTCGCCATTTTTTGTTTCCGATCCCACCTCTGCGCCATGCCAGGCTGCGCGCCGTGACGATGATCTGCTACCCGGGCGGCGATCTATCGCGCCAACGCGGCAAAGCACAGCACCAAGGCCGCATAAACCTCCTGCTTGAAGTCTGGCGCCAACCCGACCAATTCCCCGATCGCCGCCCAGCGCCAGGCATCGAACTCCGGATGCGGATCGGCGTCGAGGTTGATATCGGCATCCACCCCCAGGAACCGCAGTGCGAACCAGCGTTGGGTCTGGCCGCGATATTTTCCGCCCAAGGCGATGCCGATGCGGTCGGGTGGCAGGTCGTAGGTCAGCCAGTGCGGGTATTCGGCGATGATCTCGGCGTGTCCAGTGCCGATTTCCTCGGCGAGTTCGCGTAGCACGGCGGCGCGCGGGTCTTCGCCTTCGTCAACGCCGCCTTGCGGCATCTGCCAGCCGCCCTGCGCCACCGGCACGTCGCGGCGACGGGCGATCAGGACCTGGCCCTGGGCGTTGAACAGCATCGCGCCGACATTGCGGCGATAGGGGAGGGCGGGCATTACATCTTCCGCCCCAGCGCCGCCACGTAGCCGCGGTTCCAGGTCGGGCAGATCATCACCTCATTGATCACCACATGGCGCGGCAGGCAGGCGATGTAGCGGATCAGGTCGCCGACATCTTCGGATTGCACCATTTTGGCGCGATCTTCCGCACTGACCGGCACCGGCCGTTTGTCGAGGATCGGGGTCGCGACTTCGCCCGGCAACAATGCGGTGCAACGGATGCCGTTCACGCATTCTTCCATGTTGATGCTGTGGCACATCGCCACCACGCCGTGCTTGGCCGCGGTATAACCAGGCCCGGACAGACTGCTGATGAAGCGCCCGGCCATGCTGGCGGTCACGATAATCAGCCCGTCGCCGGCCGGGCGCATGATCGGCAGGGTGGCAATTACGGTATAGAACGCGCTCGACAAATTGCCGCCCAATAGCTGGTCGGCGTTGGCCATCGTCAACCGGCCCCATTCGCGCTCGCCAAGGTTCAAGCCAGCATTGGCGATCACGATATCGAGCTTGGCGAATGTGGCCTTGATGTCATCGGCAACGCCCTGCACCTGGGCCGGCACCATCAGATCGGCGGGCATGACATGGGCGCGCCCGCCGGCTGCGACAATCCGTGCCGCCACGCTTTCAAGCGGCGCGCGGCGACGCCCGGTGAGCACCACTTCGGCACCCTCGGCGGCCAACGCAATCGCCGCAGCTTCACCTATGCCAGTCCCTGCCCCGGTGACCCAAGCCGTCTTGCCTTGAAGCTGTCCCATATCATCCTCCCTTGCCGCGAAGCCGTTCCCGTGGTGAGCTTGCGTGCTACCCAGGAGGAAACATGAAAATCACCGCAATAGAAACCCTGCGCGCCGATGCCGGCTGGCGGATGTTTTCTTTTTTGAAGATTTCGACCTCCTCGGGGGTGATTGGCTGGTCGGAATTTTCCGAATCATTCGGCAGCACCGGTCTTGCCGACGTGATAACCGGCCTCGGCGCCACGCTGATCGGGAAAGACCCGCGCCCGACCGAATTGATCGTCGCGCATTTGCATGTGCTGACCCGGCAGTCCCGTGGCGGCATTAATCAGCAGGCGATTGCAGCGATTGAGAACGCCATTCTCGACATCAAGGCCAAAGACCTCGGCATCCCGGTCTATGCGATGATGGGCGGGCCGATCCGCACCCGCATCCCGGTGTACTGGTCGCATATGGGCACCTACCGGCTGCGCAATGCGGCGTTGGTCGGCGCAGATCCGTTGCGCAATTACGACGACGTCGCGCGCCACGCCGAGGACATCCGCAAGCTCGGCTACAAGGCAATGAAAACCAACATCATGGCGTGGGATGGCGAAAAGCTGTCGGGCTTCGGCGCCGGTTTCGGACGCAATCCGGGTTGGCCGGAATTAAACTGGACGCCCGAGGCGCTGCGCTATACCGCCGACACGCTGGCGGCGGTGCGGGCCGGGGCGGGCACTGATATCGGGATCATGCTGGACACAAATTTCCATTTCAAGACCGAGGGTTTCCGCCGCATCGCCGACACTGTGGCGCCCTACAACCTCACCTGGCTTGAAATCGACCAGCATGATGCGCAGTCGCTCGCCTCGATCCGCGCCATCGCACCCTGCCCGATCGCATCGTGTGAAACCCTGCTCGGTCGGCGCGACTTCAAGCCGTTCTTTGAAGCCTACGCGATGGACGTGCCGATCATCGATGTGGTGTGGAACGGGTTGGGCGAGTCGCTAAAAATCGCCTCGATGGCCGATGTCTATGAAATGAACGTCGCGCCGCATAATTTCTATGGCCATCTGTGCAGCATCATCTCGGCGACGATGTGCGCGGTGGTGCCGAATTTCCGGGTGATGGAAATCGACATCGACAGCGTGTCGTGGCGGGATGAGTTCTTCACCACAATTCCGGTGATTGAGAATGGCGAGCTGGTGATGCCGACCGGGCCTGGGTGGGGGATTGATGTGAACGAGAAAGCGGTCAGGGCGAGGCCGCCGAAAGGGTGAAGAAAGAATTCTTCTTTTCGTGAACAAAAAGAAGCAAATATACTCCCTCACTTTGTTGCCGTTGGCGAGGGAACGAGGAGGGCGCAAGGCAACAGAGTCATAAAAAGTTTTTTTGGTTCTTTTTGTTCAAAAAAAGAACTGCTTACGTGTCTGAATGTCCTAGAGGAAACCAAAAATGGCCAAATTTAAAATCGCGACGCCATCCGGCGCCAGCTTCACCACCGCGCCGGTGGATTACGACTACGAGATCGAGGCGCTCGCCGGGCTCGACTATGAAATCGTCGAAGGCCCCAACAATGAAGACGGCTTCATCGAAGTCGCACGTGACGCTGACGCGATTTATGCCAAGGGCATTCCGATCAGCAAGAAGATCATCGACAGCCTGACGCGCTGCAAGACCATCACTTTGGGCAGCGTTGGCGTCGATAGCGTTGATGTCGCGGCCGCCACCGCGCGCGGCATTCCGGTTACCAACTGCCCGGATACCTTCATCGAGGAAGTTGCCGACCACGCAATGATGATGCTGCTGGGCTGCTTTCGTGACGTGATCGGCCAGGACAAACTGGTCCGCGAAGGGCGTTGGCGCGAGGGACGCACGCCGTTGCTCGGAATCCCGCGGCTGATGGGCCAGACCCTTGGCCTGATTGCGTTTGGGCATGTCGCCCGCGCGGTTGCCAAGCGCGCCAAGCCATTTGGCCTGACCATCAAGGCCTATGACCCGTTCATCGAGGAACTGGTGATGGTCGAACACGGTGTGCTGCCCTGCACGTTGGACGAAGTGCTTTCGACATCGGACTTCGTGTCGATGCACGCCCCGGCGACGCCAGAGGCCCAGGCGATGCTGAAGGAAACCCACTTCAAGAAAATGAAGCCGACTGCCTGGTTCATCAATGTCGGCCGTGGCCCAACGGTGGACGAAGCGGCGCTGATCAAGGCGCTGGAACACAAATGGATCGCCGGCGCCGGCCTCGACGTGTTGGAAATCGAGCCGCCGCGCCAGGACAACCCGCTGCTGCAAATGCCCAACGTTATCTTGTCGGCGCATACCGCGTCCGCATCCGGGCGCTTCGATCCGGCCAGGAAGCGCCGGGTTGGGCAGGAATTGGCGTTGGCGCTGAAAGGCCGCTGGCCGATGAGCTGCGTTAATCCTTCGGTGCTGGCCAAACTTGACCGTATCCGCTGGCAACCAATGTCGATGGAGCGGGGGCCGAACAGCTAAACGGCGGCCCATCGCGTTCGTGTTATAAGTCGTTGGCGTGCCAACTCACCGAATTTGCACGCCAACGACTTATAACACGAACGCGATGGGCCGCCGTTTAGCTGTTCGGCCCCCGCTCCATCGACATTGGTTGCCAGCGGATACGGTCAA
>JANYCX010000244.1 GCA_025360065.1 Acetobacteraceae bacterium
GGTTGCCACCGGCGCAATGAGGGCCTCATTCCCGAGACTTACGGGAAGTAGTCCGAGAGATAAAAATCAATTATATCAATGAGTTAAAGGCTGGCGGAGGGGATGGGATTCGAACCCACGGTAGGCTTTAACACCTACAACGATTTAGCAAACCGTCGCCTTCAGCCACTCGGCCACCCCTCCGCTGGAAGAAGTAAGCAATACACGACGTTTGCAAGGCTGCTTCTAGTGATGCCGGGCGCTAAGGTCAAATCGGTTCAGCTTAATGCGATATCGAAGCCGCGCGCGGTTGCTGGGCGGGCCATCATGGTATCGTACCAGCGCTTCACATGGGGGAAATCGGCCAGATCGACCTGATGGCGTTCGTGGCGCCAGGCCCAGCCGAGAATGGCGAAATCGGCGATGGAGATGCTGCCGGCGAAGAATTCCACCTCGGCCAGGCGGCGATCGGCGACACCGTAGAGGCGGCGGGTTTCTTTCGAATAGCGTTCGAGGCCGTAGCGGCGATCAGCCTCGTTTTCGAGCGCGATGAAGTGATGCACCTGGCCCGGCATCGGGCCGAAGCCGCCCATCTGCCACATCAGCCATTCCAGCACCGGGACCTGGGCACGAATGTCGGACGGCCAGAATTTGCCGGTCTTCTGGCCGAGATAAATCAAGATGGCGCCTGACTCGAATACGCTGATCGGTTTTCCGCCAGGACCATCCGGATCGACAATCGCCGGGATGCGGTTGTTGGGGCTGATCTTGAGGAAATCGGGCTGGAACTGCTCGCCCTTGCCGATATTTACCGGATGGACACTATAGGGCAGCGCCATTTCTTCCAGGGCGGCGCTGATCTTGCGGCCGTTGGGGGTGTTCCAGGTCCAGAGTTCGATGGTCATCAGTGGTCTCCTGTGCGACGGGGAAGGCCTGCGACAATGGCGGCGAAGCGGGCACCAATGTCGGTGTTGTAGACCTGATAGCGCGGGATGGCGAAAACCGGCGAATTGGACAACACCGGGCGCGACCCGAGCGCGAAGGCCGCGGTGAAGCCGACCCTTGCGGCGGCGGCTTGGAGCACCCGATCATGGATGCCATAGGGCCAGGCAAGGTAGGGCACGGCACCGACATGATCGCGCAACGTGTCGCGCCCGCCGCCGAGTTCACGGTCGATCAAGGCGGCGTAGTCCGCCGGGGTTCGCCTGATACGTTCATCATTGAAATTCGGATGGGTCTGGGTATGGGCTTGGAATTCCACCAAGCCGGAGGCGCGCATGTCGTCGATCTGCGCCCAGGTGAGGTAAGCGCCGCCCTGCCCGATTGCCGGCGGGTTGATGAACAGGGTGATGGGGTAGCCGAGGCGGCGGATCACCGGAAACATCTCGGTGTAGACGCTGCGCCAGCCATCATCGGCGGTGATGGCGACGGATTGTTCAGCGACCGGCGCGCCGCCCGACACAGCGGCAACGATTGCGGACAGGCGCACCACGGCGACATCATGGGCGCGCAACCATTCCATCTGCGCGATGAACACCTGGGTTTCCACTACGGTTGCAGCGCCGGCGAAGTGCTTGTCGAAGCGATGATAGGTCAGCACCGAAACCGGCTGGGCGACGGCGGGCCAAGCCAGCAATAGCGCAAGTGCAAGCGCCCTCACCCGAGTTTGCTTTTCACCGCGTCATTGACCAGGGCCGGATTTCCCTTGCCAGCCATTGCCTTCATGACTTGCCCGACGAAGAAGCCGAATAATTTATCCTTGCCGGATCGGTATTCGGCGGCTTTATCGGGATTGGCGGCGATCACTGCATCGACCGCGGCATCGATGGCGGAGGTATCAACCACCTGACGCAAGCCTCGGGCTTGGACAATCGCATCGGGCGCGGCCCCGGTTTCAACCATTTCGTCGAAAACCTGCTTGGCGATCTTGCCGTTGATGGTTTTGTTGCCGATCAGATCGAGCAATGCGCCCAGGGCCGCGGGCGTTACCGGGCTGCCTTCGATGGTGACCGATTTGCGGTTCAGGGCTGCGAACAGATCGCCAGTGACCCAGTTGGCGGCGAGCTTGGCATCGCGGCCAGCCGCCACGGTTTCGAAATAACTGGCGGTCGATTGTTCCGCCACCAGCACCCCGGCATCGTAGGGCGACAGGCCGAAATCGCCGATGAAGCGGGCGCGCTTGGCGTCGGGCAATTCCGGCAAGGCCGCGCGCAAAGACTCGACCCATGCCGGGTCGAGCACCAACGGCCGCAAATCCGGATCGGGAAAATACCGGTAATCATGGGCATCTTCCTTGCTGCGCATCGGGCGGGTGGTGCCGCGCGCGCTGTCGAACAGGCGGGTTTCCTGCACCACTTCGCCGCCGTCTTCCCAGACCTTGATCTGGCGCAAGGCTTCCACTTCGACCGCCTGCATCACAAAGCGGATGGAGTTCACGTTCTTGATTTCGCAACGTGTGCGATAAGCCTCACCAGCTTTGCGCACGGACACGTTCACATCGGCGCGCAACGACCCCTCTTCCATGTTGCCGTCGCAAGTGCCGAGATAGCGCAGGATCGAGCGCAATTTACGCACATAGGCGCCGGCTTCCTCGGGGCTGCGAATATCGGGCTCGCTGACGATTTCCATCAGCGCCACGCCGGACCGGTTGAGATCGACGAAGGTCTTGGTCGGATGCTGATCGTGCAACGACTTGCCGGCATCCTGTTCGAGATGGAGCCGGGTTACCCCGATTTGCCGGGTGCTGCCATCGGCGAGTTCGATTTCGATCACGCCTTTACCGACAATCGGGTGCTCGTACTGGCTGATCTGATAGCCGCTCGGCAGATCGGCATAGAAATAATTCTTGCGATCGAAACGACTGTGCAAATGGATTTCCGCGTTCAGCCCCAGCCCGGTGCGCACCGCTTGTGCCACGCATTCGCCGTTCAGCACGGGCAACATGCCGGGGAAGGCCGCATCGACCAGGCTGACCTGGCTGTTCGGTGCAGCCCCGAACGCAGTGGCCGCGCCCGAAAACAGCTTCGCATTGCTGATCACCTGGGCGTGGACTTCGAGGCCGACCACCACTTCCCACCTGCCGCTGTTGCCTTCGATTGTGTATGCCATGGCCTAGCCTCCTGCCCGCACGGATGGCCGGGCCAAGAAGCCCGCCGCATCCTCAATCGTTTGCGCCACCGCGAACACGGTTTCCTCATCGAAGGGCCGTCCCAGCACCTGCAACCCGAGTGGCAAGCCGTGCGCATCAAGCCCAGCCGGCACCGACATGCCGGGGATACCGGCCATGTTGGCGGGCACGGTGAAAACGTCGTTGAAATACATCTTGATCGGGTCGTCGAGCCGATCACCCAGGGCGAAGGCGGCCGACGGCGCGGTGGGGGTTACCAGCGCATCGACTTTGGCAAACACCTCGGTGAAATCCTTCAGGATCAGACTGCGGATTTTCTGGGCGCGGATGTAATAGGCATCGTAATAACCAGCCGACAGCACATACGTCCCGATCATGATGCGCCGTTGCACTTCCGCG
This sequence comes from Acetobacteraceae bacterium, assembly GCA_025360065.1. Lineage (GTDB taxonomy): Bacteria > Pseudomonadota > Alphaproteobacteria > Acetobacterales > Acetobacteraceae > CAITOL01. Next base: position 3,506 of record JANYCX010000244.1, read on the forward strand.
CCAAATCCGTCGGCGCGGGTGTTTTCATACAATGCGGTAAGGTCGGCGCCATCGCTGCGGGCACCGAAACGAACCCCATCGTAACGGGCGAGGTTGGATGATGCTTCAGCCGGCGCCACGATATAATAAGTTGCCAGACCGTATTTGGTGTGGGGCAACGACACGTCAACGATTTCGGCGCCGGCGTCACGCAACCAGGCGAGGCCCTGTTGCCAGAGCGCTTCGATCTCCGGCGGCATGTCGTCGGAGCGGTATTCGCGCGGCACCCCGATGCGCAGCCCCTTCACACCCCGCCGGCAGGCGGCGGCGAAATCGGGGACGGGGATGTTGGCCGAGGTCGAATCCTTCGGGTCATAGCCCGCCATCGAGCCGAGCAGGATCGCGCAATCTTGCACGTTGCGGGCAACCGGGCCGGCCTGATCGAGCGAGGACGCAAACGCCACCACGCCCCAGCGCGAGCAGCGCCCATAGGTCGGCTTGATGCCCGCTATGCCGCAAAAGCTGGCGGGCTGGCGGATTGAACCGCCAGTGTCGGTGGCGGTTGCCCCCAGCGCCAATCCGGCCGCAACCGCCGCCGCTGAACCACCCGACGATCCGCCCGGCACCAGAGGCCGGTTATCGCCGGTTCGGGTCCACGGGTTGACCACCGGGCCGTAGGCCGAGGTCGCGTTGGATGATCCCATGGCGAATTCATCCATGTTGGCCTTGCCGAGGAACACCGCGCCATCACGCAACAAATTCGCGGTGACGGTGCTTTCGTACGGCGGCACAAACGGCGACAGGATGCGGCTGCCGGCGGTGGTGCGGACGCCGTCGGTGCAGAACAAATCCTTGATGGCGAGCGGAATGCCGGTTAGCGCGCCGTGATCTCCCGATGCGAGGGCTGCATCGGCCGCAGCGGCCTGGACCAGCGCGCGATCTGCGGTGACGGTGATGAAGGCGTTCAATTGTGGGTTGAGCGCGTCGATCGCGCCGAGGAAATGCCGGGTGAGCTCGGTCGAGGATACGCGGCGCGCGCGCAATGCGGCGCGGGCGGAGGCCAGGGTAAAATCGGAGATCATGTTATTCCACCACCTTCGGCACCGCGTAAAACTGGCCGTCGCGGTCTGGCGCGTTGGACAGCACCCGCTCGGCATCGCCGCCATCGTTGACCACATCGGCGCGCCAGGCGAGCGTCATCTGGGCCGCCCCGGTCAAGGGCGTGACGCCGTCGATATCCACCTCATTCAATTGCTCAATCCAGCCCAGGATCGCATTCAACTCCCCGGCAAGCTGGGGCAAGGCGTCATCGGCGACCCGGATGCGGGCGAGTTTGGCGATGCGGCGTACCGCCGCGGGATCGAGCGACATGGTCTTCCTTGCGGGATTGGGATAATTGACGAGCATAGAACCCGCGAGAACGGGGTTCAACCTGGAGGACGACAATGCTGGCAGTGGTATGTGAAGCGTTTGGTGGACCGGATGTGCTGCGGGTGCGGGAAATGCCCGATCCGGCGCCGCCTGGTGCCGGTGAAATCCAGGTTCGCCTGGAAGCGCGGGGCGTGCAGATGGTTGACGTGCTAATGCTGGCCGGCACCTATCAGACCCGCCCGGAACCGCCCTTTATCCCCGGCGGGGAAGCCGCCGGCACGGTGGTGGCACTCGGGCCCGACGTCACCGCCTTCGCGGTCGGCGACAAGGTGATCTGCCGGCCACGCCCCGGATCGTTCTGCACCCTGGCCAATTGCAGCGTGGAGGGCAGCGATCTTATCCCCGCTGGTTTTTCGGTCGAAGAGGCGGCGGTGTTCAAAAGCGCCTACCACACCGCCTACCACGCGCTGCTGCAAAAGGGTCGCCTGCAACCGGGTGAATGGGTGCTGATCCATGGCGCGGCGGGCGGCATCGGCATTGCCGCCATCCAGATCGCCAAACTGTTCGGCGGCCGGGTGATCGCCACCGCCGGCACCGAGGCCAAGCGCGCCGCCTGCCTGGAAGAAGGGGCGGACCACGTCATCGACTACACCAAGGGCTTCCGTGACGAGGTCAAGGCGCTGACTGGCGGCAAGGGCGTCGATATTGTGTACGACCCGATCGGCTCGACCGTGTTCGATGAAAGCATGCGCTGCCTCAACTGGGGGGCGCGGCTGCTAATTTTGGGCTTCCTCGGCGGCGGGCCGGCGCTGGCCAAGACCAACCATCTGCTGATCAAAGGGGCGGAAGCGATCGGCGTGCGGCTTGGCGGGGTGCAGGATTTCCAGCCCGAACTGGCGGCGGCGAATATCAAGGCGCTGATGAAATTGGCCGGCGAAGGGAAATTGCGGCCACGGATTTCGCATCGGTTCCCGCTGGTGGAGGCCGAAAAGGCGTTGATGGCGGTGATTAACCGCGAAGTGATTGGCAAGGCGGTTCTGGTGGGGTGAAGGAAGGCAAGCTGTTCTTTTTGTGAACAAAAGAACCAAAAAAACTTTTTGAACCTTTGTTGCCGTTGGCGTGGCTCACTTCGTAGGGCTAGGTCGACGGTGACAAATCAGGATGGTTTTTTGGCTTTGGCCCCGCGACCCGGCCACTGGAGTGCCGCCGCCAGACCCGCGAGCGCCACCGCCGCCAGCGGCGCGGAGGATGGCTCAGGCACGTTGAGCACCGAAAACAGCCACGCCCGATTGGCATAGACCGAGCTGTCACCCGCAATCTGTCCAAAGCTGCTGTTGGCGATGCAATTGCTGGTCACGCAGCCGATGAAATCATGCACGCCAACCAGGTCCCAGGTGTTGCCAACCTGAACGAAGGACCCGCCACCCGAGTCGCCGGGGGCGATAAGCACCTCATTCATGCCGACCGCGCCGCCTCCAAATCGGTTGAAGGAAGATGTGCCAAACTTGTCGAAATCGGACGCGTAGACCGAAGGCACCTCGCTATAGATGCCATC
>JANYCX010000251.1 GCA_025360065.1 Acetobacteraceae bacterium
AGCCGATCCACGGCACCGTCATCGCCCAGGTTTCGACGCAGCGATGGCGATAGGCGCGTTCTTCCAGGCTGACTTTTTTCATCAGATCGTCAAAGCCGATGGTCTTGGGGGTTTTTACCATGCCATCGATGGCGATGGTCCAGGGCGAGGTTGGCAGCGCCTGGGCGGCATCGAGCACGGATTTGGAGGTGCCAAATTCGTAGTAATTATTATAGCTGGCCGCGTCCTTTTCCGGCGTGATCTCACGCCCGGCGACATAGCGCGCATTGGCGCGGGCGCTCAGCGGCTTCAATTCCTGCAATTTGGCGGCCGGCCCACCGAAGATTTTCCACTGCGCGCTGGCCGGGCCCGCGACCAGCCCGCCCGCGATGGCGCCAAGCCCACCGAGCAGGGCACGGCGGTTGGTGAACAGATGTTCCGGGGTGATGGCGCTGGCGGGCAAATCCCAGATACGGCGGCTTTGGATCAACATTGGGTCGGTCTCCTCTGGCGTGTGCAGCTTTCTACGGCCGAGCATCCCGGATGGATGTTCAGTCTGCCCTGAAATCGCGCCCCGGTCCACTTGATTGGCCACGGGATTGCATTGCGATCGTCGTTGGGAAACAGTCGAGCGGCGCGCCTGTTACAGAGGTGCCGGAAAATTGATCGAAAGTGCCCAAACCATGCATCTCGCCCGCTTCCCCCGCGTCAAACTATGCCATGCTCCAACGCCGTTGGAGTTCATGCCCAACCTCACCAAGGCGCTCGGCGGGCCGCAATTATGGATCAAGCGCGATGATTGCACCGGGGTCGCGATGGGCGGCAACAAGAACCGCAAGCTGGAATATCTGATGGGCGAAGCGCTCGCCCAGGGCGCGACCCATATCGTGACACAAGGCGCGGTGCAGTCCAACCATGTGCGCCAAACCGCCGCGGTGTGCGCCAAGCTCGGGCTTAAATGTACCGTCGCATTGGAACATCGGGTGGATACCAACTCGGTGGAATATCTCGATGGCGGCAATGTGTTGCTTGACCACCTGCTCGGCATCAACATCGAATACCGTGCCGGCGGCACCGACATGCAAGCCGCGATCGAGGATATTGGGGCGAAGCTGACTGCGGGCGGTGAAAAAACCTATCTGATCCCAGGCGGCGGCTCCAACCCGGTGGGCGCGCTGGGCTATGTCCATGTGGCGCTCGAACTGCTGGCGCAGGCCAATGAGATCGGCCTGCGGATTGACCGTCTGGTGCACGCCACCGGCAGTGCCGGCACCCAGGCCGGGCTGGTGGCTGGGTTTGAAGCCCTCAATGCCGGCATCAGGGTGCTCGGTATCGGGGTGCGCAACCCAAAGGACCGCCAGGAGGCGACGGTCCACAAGCTCGCCGAAGCAACCGCCGCCCGGCTTGGTGTGGCCAGCATCCGGCGCGAGGCGGTGGAGGCCAATTGCGACTATGTCGGCGCCGGGTATGGCCAGCCAACGCCAGGGATGGTCGAGGCGGTGACGATGTTTGCCCGCACCGAGGCGATTTTCCTGGATCCGGTCTATTCCGGCAAAGGCGCTGCCGGGCTGATCGATCTGATCCGCAAGGGTTATTTCACCGCCGAGGAGAATGTGGTGTTTCTGCATACTGGCGGGCAGGTCGGGTTGTTCGCCTATCGCGATGCGCTGGTGCCGACTGGCTGATGTCTCCGCGCCGTCAACCTTTCATTCATCCTGGATCGCCAGACTGGCGTGATCTGGGGGATGATGGATGTCAGCTGCATTGGGCCGTGCCGACGCGCGAAGGTTTGCCGGCAGATTATTGATCTGCCTGATAACGACTTTGATGTTCGACTATCTGTGCACCTGGCTTGCGCGCGCCAATAGCGGCGTGGCGCTGCTGTGGCTGCCGGATGCGCTGCTGCTGGGCCTGCAAATGGGCGACGATGCCAGGCGGCGGCGCTATTATGTGGCGGTCCGAATCGGCGCCGGTTTCGTCGCCCATGTCCTGTATGGCGATGCCCTGACGCTCAGTTTCGTCCTGGCGATGGGCGGCGGGCTGCAACTCGGCCTTGCCGCGACGTGGCTGGATGGACGCGCGGATAGTTGGCGCCGGCTCGCCGAGCCGGCCGCGTTGCGGCGACTGCTGATCCATGGGGTGATCCTGTCCCCACTGATCGGTGGCGCTGCGATCGCAGTGATGCTGCTGATCCTGATACCCGACATGCACCTGCGATCGGCGCTGGCGCTGTGGCGCAACTGGGCTTTGGCCAGCGCGACCGGGGTGGCGATCGTCACCCCGCTGGTCCTCGCGCTGCGCGACGCGGAATGGCAGGAGCGTATCCTTGGCGACGGCGGCCGCGCCAATATCGCGATCCAGGCCGGCGCGATCGCCATGATCGCGGCGGTCCTCAGCCAGGCAAGCTATCCGTTGCTGTTTCTGCCCGTCCCGATGATGCTGCTGGTGGCCACCCGAACGGGCCTGTTCGGCGCGGCGCTGATGATTTCGGCGGCGGGGGCGCTTGCGGGCCTGTTCACGGTGCTGGGCATCGGTCCGCTCGCGGCCGGGGGATTTTCGCCCCTCGAGCGGGCATTGCTGGTGCAAGCCTTCGTCGCCACGGCCATGGCAATCACCATCCCGATCGCCATCGTCGCCGCCGCCCGCCGCCGGGCGGACCACGCGCTGCTGGAAAATTCCACCCGCCTGGCCCGCAGCGAATATCTGTTCCGGCTGCTGGCCGAACATTCAAGTGACGCGGTCATGCGAACCGGCATCGACGGCCGACGTCGCTATATCTCGCCATCGATCTTCCGCATCGCTGGCTACACGCCGGCGGAAATGACAGCGCCGGACTGGGTCGACCCGGTGCATCCCGACGATCTGCCGGCGGTCAGGCGGTCGCGGGAAATCCTGGCAATGGGCGAGAACCCGCCCCCCAATCTGTTCCGCTATCTGCACCGCGACGGGGCTTATTTATGGTTCGAATCGCGCATCACCCTGGTGCGCGGTCCATCCGGTGCGCCCGAGGAATTCATCAGCAATATCCGCGATATCACCGCACAGAAACTGGCCGAGGACGCGCTGGCCAGCGCCAATGCGTCGCTGTTGGAACTGTCGGAAACCGATGGTTTGACAGGGATTGCCAATCGTCGCCGTTTCGACGCTGGTCTGTTCGCTGAGTTGCACCGGGCGGCGCGGGCCGGGACGCCAACCGCCCTGCTGATGCTCGATGCCGATCATTTCAAAGCTTACAATGACCGGCTCGGGCATCAGGCCGGCGACGAATGCCTGCGGGTCCTGGCACAAACCATCGCGACCCCGGTGCGCAACCCAACCGACCTGGTGGCCCGCTATGGCGGCGAGGAATTCGCCATCATCCTACCCGATACCAGCATTGTTGCAGCCGGCATGATCGCCGAACGTCTGCGACTGGCCGTTCTCGCCCGCGCAATCCCGCATCCGGATAATCCGGGCGGGCTTGTCACGGTGAGCATCGGCGTGGCGTGCCACAATCGCGGCAACGGCACGACTCCAGCCAGGTTGATCGAGGCCGCGGACGCGGCACTTTATGCCGCCAAGCGGGCGGGGCGTAACCGGGTTGCGGGCGCGCCGCCGGATCATCTGGCCCTTGCCGCGGACTGACCGGGAGCCGCAGATTGTCGCACTGAACATTCCCGGCTACGACCTTGAATGAATTGGGAAGGCGCGGCGATGGGGGGACGATTTCTGGTGACCGGTGGGGCTGGCTATGTCGGCAGCCATCTTGTGCGGGCGTTGCGCGCCCGCGGCGATCGCTGCACGGTGCTGGATAATCTCAGCACCGGCCATCGTGCAGCAGTGCCGGACGGTGTTGCATTGGCCGAAATTGATCTGGCCGACCGGGCGGCGGTGGATAAAATTCTGGCCGATGGTCCGTGGGACGGGGTGTTCCACTTTGCCGCCTTGTCGCTGGTTGGCGACAGCATGCGTGACCCGATGGGCTATTTCGCCGCCAATGCCGGCAATTCTGCTGGCTTGATCGATGCCTGCATCCGCCATGACGTGAAGAAACTGGTATTTTCGTCAACCGCTGCCTTGTTCGGGCTGCCTGAACGCCTGCCAATCGCGGAAGACGATCGGATCGACCCTGGCTCGCCCTATGGCGAGAGCAAATTCATGGTCGAGCGCATGCTGGCCTGGGCGGATCGGGTGCACGGGCTGCGCTATGCCGCACTGCGCTACTTCAACGCGGCTGGCGCCGATCCGGATGGCGCGCTTGGCGAGGATCATCGGCCGGAAACCCATCTGATCCCGCTGGCGATCGACGCAGCCCTTGGCCGGCGCCCGCCGCTCGCGGTGTTCGGCACTGATTATCCGACGCCGGACGGCACCTGCATTCGCGATTATGTCCATGTTAGCGACCTTGCCACCGCCCATCTTGCCGCGTTCGACCAGCTCGATCGCGCAAGTGTCACCTATAATCTCGGCAGCGAGGCCGGGCATTCGGTCCACGAGGTTCTGGCGAGTGTGGCGCGGGTGGGCGGATGCAAGGTCCCGCACACGCTTGCCCCGCGTCGGCCGGGCGATCCGGCGGTGCTGGTCGCCGCATCCGCCCGCATCCGTGCTGCCTGCGGCTGGACGCCGCGCTTCACCGCGCTGGACGATATTGTCGCCACCGCCTGGGCATGGCGCAACGCGCATCCATCAGGCTATGACGGCGGATAGCTGATCTGGGCAGATCAGTACGGAGGACGCAATGCTGGGTGCGGATATCGATCTGTTACTATCGCCGGTCGGGCTTGCCCGCACCCAATGGTGTGCGTTCGATCATCTCTGGTATTTGCGCGCCTACCCAGCTGCCGCCGCCGAGATCGGTGGGACCGGCTTTACCCAGGCGCGCGATCACTACGTGGCCCACGGCGCGGCACGCGGTTTTTCGCCAAACATGTTTTTTGACGAAGCCTGGTATCGCATGCGCTACGAGGACGTCGCCGCTGAGATCGCGGCTGGCACGATTGCCAGTGGCTACGCCCATTATTGCCTGGCAGGCTACGGCGACCGCGCCCCGCATTGGCTGTTCGACCCGGAAACCTATGCCGACCATTCGCCCGATCTGACCGAGGTTGAGCTGATCCAGCTCGATTGCGTCAATCTTTACGACCATTATCTCCGCATCGGCATGGTCCAGGGGCGGGTGGCGCACCTGCTGTTCGATCCGGCGATCTATCGCGATAGCTTTGGCGATGCCTGGGCCAAGGTATCGGAAATCGATCGCATCGGGGCGTTCGTGGATTTCCTGGCCGACCGGCTGGCCGCCAAGCGCGCCGAACCCGCGACCTCGATCTATTTTGATCCCATCTGGTTTGCCGCCCGCCACAACCCTGGCGCATATGGGGCATTGCATGCCTATCTGACCGTAGACCAGACAACAGCGCCCTGCGATCCGGTCGCGGGCTTTGATGAGGCGTTTTATCGCGCCGAATACCCCGAAATCACTGAGGCAATCCGTCGTGGGACGCTGGGTTCGGGCTATGAGCATTTTCTGAAGCATGGTGCTGCTTGCCTACTGAACCCCAATCCGTCGGATAATCTTAAGGCCTATCACGATAGCGACCCGCAGATTGCGGCTGCAATCGCCGGCGGGAAATGCCGCGATGCATTTGCCCATTGGCGCGCCACCTCGGCCAGCATCGCGCTGCCCCCGGCACCGATCCGCCATGGCGGTGGGCAGCTTCTGGTTTTTGGGAGTGAGCCCGACAGCGGCCTGTGGATGCTGGCAGGGGCTGCAAATCTGGACGATACCGCACCGCGCTGGCCCCCGAGGGTTGGGCTGCGGGCGGTCTTTGGCGACGCAATCCTCGCGGGCGAGGCCGATTGCGCGGTCGATCCCGCCGCACCCGAATCGGGCGCAAATCTGGTGATGGCGCTGCCCGGCTCGCCGCCCGCCGGGCGCCTGCGCACCGTCGAACTATCCTGGGGCCGCTGGATTTACCGTCTGCGCGTGCCAGCCTCGGCGCGGGCGATGCGACATGAGGACGTGCGGTCCGATATGCTCGGCCGGCTCGACCTGCTTGGCGACACCCCGGCGGCGATGCTGCTCACCAACATCCTGCGCCGCGAGACATTCGCCGGCCATGGCACGCTCGATCGCCTGCGTCCGCCGGTGCTGCTGAATTTCGATGAAGCGATCCTGTGCCCCGCGACCGACGCGGGTTTGCACGACGGCGTGGCGTTGCTGGGGTGGCTGATTGCGCCGGGCGGGATCAAAGCGATCACCCTGCATAGCGGGACCACTGCCACGCCGATTAAACTTGACAATATGATCAGGGTTCCGCGACTTGACGTGCTGGAGCATCTTGCCGCCACGCTGCATGTCGATGCCGATGCCTATGGGTTCGCGGCCTTTGCCGCCAATGCCATCGCGCCCGGCGCCGAACCCGCCCATATCGCGGTCGAAACGACCTCGGGCGCTATCGGCTACAGCCTACTGCCGCCGTTTCGGTTGCAGGGCATGGCGGCAATCGAAACCCTGTTGATCCAATCGGCACCGCGCTACGGCGAAGTGGCACCCAGTTTTGACCATGTTTACGGCCCGGCGATCGGCGCACTCAACGCGGCACGCCAGCGGACGGTGCGCCCGCCGCGCAACATCGCGCTGGGGCCGATGGCAGCGCCTGTCATGCTGTCGGTTGTGGTGCCGTTATTTGGTCGCACCGATTTCATGGAATATCAGGTCGGGCTATTCGCCCATGCCCCGCCTGGGCCGGCGACCGAATATATCTATGTTCTCGATGATCCAGCCCTGGAGGCCGAAGCCGAATATGTTGCCGCATCGGTGGCGGTACGCTTCAACGTACCGATCCGATTGCTGATCCTGACCCGCAATCTCGGCTACGGCCCGGCGACCAATGTCGGGCTGCATGCGGCGCGGGGGGCGTTTGTGGCGCTGCTGAATTCGGATGTGTTTCCGATCAACGCCGGCTGGGGCACCGGGCTGATCCTGCGGTTGCAGGCTGACGCCAAGCTCGGCGCGGTCGGGCCGATGCTGTTATTCGAAGACGGCACGGTGCAGCACGAGGGGATGGCACTGACGCCGCTGGCGGAATTCGGCGGTTTACGCTTCCCGTTACATCCGCGCAAGGGTCTGCGCCCGGACGGGACGACCGGCCTGCGCACCGCCGAGGCGATCACCGGGGCCGCGATTGTGATGCGCCGACGCGATCTGCTGGCACTGGGCGGGCTCGATGAAGCTTATGCAATCGGGGATTTCGAGGATGCGGATCTGTGCCGGCGCCTTGCCGCAATCGGGCTTACATCGGCGGTCGATCTCGACGTGAGGATGTATCATCTGGAACGACAAACCCAGGGGCTATCTGGGCGCCATTGGCGGATGAACCTCACGCTGTTCAACGCCTGGGTTTATAACCAGCGCTGGGTGCCCAAAGTGGCGCACCGGCTATGACCAAGCGCCCGGCGGTAGCGCCCATGGCGGCCAGTCCGCAGGCTGAAAAGCGTGTTCTGGTGCTGACCCACAGCCACCCGGCTTTGTCGCGCGGCGGGGCGGAAATGTCGGCATCTGCGTTGTCGGCGGCGGTTGGTGGCAGTTTGGGATGGAAATCATGGTTGCTGGGATGCTCGCGCGAGCCGGAGGGCGCGCGGGCGGGCAGCTGCATCACCCAGCCTTTTGGCGATAATTCCTATCTTTATAGTGCCGGCCCGTTCAATTGGTTTGCCTTCGCCAACCGCGACAAGAATTTTCCCGGCGCGTTCGCTGCGATGTTGCGCGAAGTCAGGCCCGATATCCTGCATTTTCACCATTATCTGATCTTCGGCGTCGATGCGTTCCTAATCGCGCGGCAGACCTTGCCGAACTGCAAGATCGTTCTGACCCTGCATGAATACCAGGCGATCTGCAATCATTACGGCCAAATGATCAAGACCGATGGCGATGTGCTGTGCCACCAGGCCAGTCCGCGCGATTGCAACCATTGCTTCCCGAAATACAGCCGTGCCGATTTCTTCCTGCGCCAAACCTATATTCAGCGCTTCTTCGATCTGGTGGACAGCTTCATTTCCCCCAGCCAGTTCCTCGCCGATCGTTATATCGCCTGGGGCGTGCCGGCCGCGAAGATGACAGTTCTGGAAAACATCGTCGGCCCCGCCCCGGCCGACATCGCCGGCACAGCGAATAACTCAACGTTGCGGATCGGGTTCTTCGGCCAGACCACCCGCCTCAAAGGCATCAACGTGGTGCTCGATGCCGCCGAAATGCTGGACGACGATGTCGCGGTGGTGTTTGACGTGCATGGCGACGACAGCGACCAGCCCGATGAATTCCGCGAAGAATTCGCCGTCCGCCGCAAGGAGGCCGGGCGCCGGGTGCGCTTCCATGGCGCGTATGACAATCGCCGCGTCGATACGCTGATGCAGCAGGTCGATGTGGTGCTGGTGGCGTCCATCTGGTGGGAAAACTCGCCGGTGGTGATCCAGGAGGCAATCCGCAATCGCCGACCGGTGATATGTTCCAACATTGGCGGAATGGCCGAGAAAATCAGGCCCGGTCGCGATGGCTGGCACCTGACGCCGGGCGATCCGGCCGAGCTCGCCGCCCTGGTGACACGGCTCGCGGCCAATCGCGCCGAGGTGACCGCGATGGCCGCCAGCTTGCGCGATGCGGTGGCGCCGTCGGTAACGGTGGACGCCCATCTCGCGCTTTACGGTGGATTGCTGGCGGCCAAATAGGCGATCAGGGCCGGGGCGGACAAGGCGGCATCACCTCGTCCGGGATCGGGCAGACATAGGCCTGCCCGCCGGTGCGGGCGACAAGCTCGGCTTTCGCGGCTGCAATCAGGCCAGGGTTCTGCAACGCATCGAGCGCGGTTGCCGCCATCACCTTGGCGACATGGACCATGCCTTTTTTGGCGTGCGCCGACTTGCCCTGGGCGGTGAACTGCCAGGAATGGAACGGCGAGCCGATCGCGATTGTCGCGCCATCGGCCTGCACCAGCGGTACCACCCAGGACACATCGCCCACATCGGTGCTGCCCATCATCACCTCGCCTTTCTGGTCGAGCGGGATGATCACTTCGGGCAATGGTTCGTCGGTGCGCTGCTTCTGGCCGACATGTTTGTAATGCGCGGCGATGTCTTCAGGGTTCAAGGTGGCGCGAATATCTTCGGCGAATTTGCGGTCATCGGCATCCCATTCCGGCACGCCGAGTCGCATGAAATTGGCGTGCATCGCTTCTTCCAGCGGGCGATTGCCGATCAGGTCGGACATGCCAGCAACCGGCTGCACGGTGACGGTGGTTTCGGTCATCAGCGCCGCACCCTCGGCGATCTTGCGCACCCGGGCGGCGAGGGCGCGGACATCGGGGGAGGTTTCACCACGGATCATGTAGCGCACCTTGGCCGATGCCTGGACCACGTTGGGCGCCACGCCGCCGCCATCGAGCATTGCGTAATGAATGCGCGCGTTAGATGGCATGTGTTCGCGCATATAGTTCACACCCACATTCATCAGTTCGACCGCATCGAGCGCGGACCGGCCCAGATGCGGCGTGGCGGCGGCATGGCTTGCCCGCCCGGCGAATGAATAATCGACCATCACATTGGCGAGCGACTTGGCCGGGTTCACCCCCGGAAACGGCATCGGGTGCCAGGTGATGGCGATATCGACATCGGCAAACACCCCGGCGCGGGTCATGAACGCCTTGCCCGAGCCACCTTCCTCGGCCGGGCAGCCGTAATAGCGCACCCGCCCCTTGATGCCGTTGGCGGCGAGCCAGTCTTTCACCGCGGTTGCGGCCAGCATCGCGCCGGCGCCCAACAGATTATGCCCGCAGCCATGCCCGGCGCCATCGCCCGGCAATGGCGTGTGCGATGCCAGCCCAGCTTGCTGCACCAGGCCCGGCAGCGCATCGTATTCACCCAGAATTGCAATCACCGGACCTTCCTCGCCGGCCTCGCCCATCACCGCCGTCGGCATGCCGGCGACGTTTTCGGTGACGCGAAAGCCCTGTTCGCGCAGCATCGCGGTGTGCTCGGCGACCGAACGATATTCGTGGAAATTGACCTCGGGCGTGTCGAACACCCGGTCGCTGAGGCCTTCGAAGGCTTCGCGGTGCTGGTCAACGAGGGTCCAGATTTCGTCCGAATTTCGCATGGTGGGTGCTCCTGTTGAAGTGAGGATAGGGGTAAGGCAAGGTTCAAGAAAGGTCTTCTTTTGACTCTGATGCCGCTGGCATGCGTCTGGGGAGGGAGCCACGCCGCAGGCCACAACGTATCAAAAAGTTTTTTTGGTTCGTTTTGTTCACAAAAAGAACACCCTTCTCCTAATATTTGGAGCCCTAAATGCCCATATTCCTGATCCTCATGCTGCTCGTCTCCAACGCCATCGCCCAACCCACATCGCCCCTGCCGGCGCCCACGATCAACGATGACAGTTCCCCCCTCGCCTTCCTGCTCGCGGCCAAATCCGCCGTCGAAGCCGGGCGCTGGGGGGAAGCGCAGGAAGCGCTTGAACGCGCCGAAAGCCGGGTTCTGACCCGGTCGGAGCGTCCGTCGCGGGCAAGCGCGCCGAGCGCGCAACAGATCGTCGGCACGCTGCAGCGCGCGCGCCGGGCGGTTGAGGCGCGTGATCGTGCCACCGCGTCCGACGCAATCGGGGCGGCGCTGGCGGATACCAATTCCTGAACGCGCGTGCATACTGGCGCCAACACCACCAGCCTGGGAGCACAAAATGTCCAGTTATGATACCGTTCTTGTCGACACCCCCGCCGAGGGCGTTGCCCGCATCACCATGAACCGGCCGGAAGCGCGCAATGCGCAAAACCTGGATATGACCTACGACCTCAACGCGGCCTTTGATGCCGCCGCCCAGGACGACACGGTTAAGGTCATTATCCTCGCCGGCGCCGACCCGCATTTTTCCGCCGGCCATGATCTGCGTCGCACCGGCAAGCAGGGCCTGGGCACGGATTTCCCGGTGGTTGGCCATTGGGGCGGCTTTGCCGAGCCGGGCGCGCACGGTAGAATGGCGCGCGAGCAGGAAATCTATCTGCAAATCACCCGGCGCTGGCGCAACCTCGCCAAGCCGACGATTGCCGCCGTGCAAGGCCGCTGCATCGCCGGTGGGCTAATGCTGGCCTGGGCCTGCGATCTGATCATCGCCAGCGATGACGCAACATTTTGCGATCCGGTGGTCACCATGGGGGTGTGCGGCGTCGAATGGTTCGTCCATCCGTGGGAGCTTGGCGCGCGCAAGGCCAAGGAGTTCCTGTTCACCGCCGATGCCTGGTCCGCCGAGGAGGCCCACCGGCTCGGCATGGTCAATCACGTCATCGCCCGCGCGGACATGATGGATTTCACCGTGGCGATGGCCAGCAAGATCGCCAGCAAACCTGCCTTTGCACTGAAAATGACCAAGGAAGCGGTCAACCGGTCGATGGATGCTATGGGCCAACAAACCGCGATCGACCAGGCTTTTGCCTTGCATCAGCTGTGCCATGCCCATAATCAGCAGGAATTCGGCATGGCGGTCGATCCGGGCGGGCTGCACCCGTCGGTTCGCAAGCCGGCTGCCTAGAAATTTACGAGGGAAACGTTCACATGCTCGGCCTCATGCAGCACCAGGAATTGATGATCTCGGCGATCATCAAGCACGCCGCCCGCCACCACCCGAACGGCGAAATCGTATCGAAAACCACTGAAGGCGCGATGCACCGCTATAATTATCGGCAATTCGAGGCGCGGTCGCGGCGGATGGTGCGGGTGTTGCAAGGGCTGGGGGTTGGCTGGCAGGACCGGGTGGCGAC
>JANYCX010000252.1 GCA_025360065.1 Acetobacteraceae bacterium
CTTGTTGTCAAGCCGATCCCAGCTCATTCAGCGCTATTGCAAGAAGTTAGTGGGATGCGGATGCGTATCTCCATCATTCTTGCAGTCTTGGCGGTTGCGGTGTTCTCGGGGGTAGACGTGGTGGAAGAGATCGATGGTTCAGGTCTGGTCGCTCTTTTAGGCGCTTTGAAAGCCGCTTGGGAAGCGTGTGTAGGAAATGACCGTGCACCCGCTGTACTGTTTCGCACGGTTTGGGTGGTCCAGATGAGCGCCAGGCGCCGCCAGTTCCAGCGCGGCGGCAGGGCGCATGGCAGCATTTCCTCCCTCCCAGGGACGAGAAATTCTCGCCGGCCCTCTGCCGGCAGACTTTCCGGACGGACAGTCAAGCTGCCGTGAAACCTTGCATCCTCCCCGCCCGCACGCCAAACATGCCAAAACCTCGGGAGCGGCACCCATGAGCCATGAATTCCCCTATCGCGGCCTGAAAGTGCTCGATCTCGGCCAAGGCGTCGCCTCGCCCTATTGCGGCATGTTGCTCGCGCTGTACGGCGCCGATGTGGTCAAGATCGAGCCACCTGCCGGCGACTGGGCACGCAATCTTGGCGGCAAATACGACAATGGCCGTCAATCGGCGATGTCGCTCACCTTCAATCGCGGCAAACGCAGCCTGATCCTTGATCTGAAAACCCACGCCGCACGCGCCGTGCTGCGCCGGATGGCGGAACAGGCGGATGTGTTGATCGAAGGCTTCCGCCCCGGCGTCGCGGCCCGGCTCGGGGTCGGTTATGAAAGTTTGAAGACCGTGAACCCCAAGCTTATCATGGTCAGCATCAGCGGCTTCGGCCAGACCGGCCCTTATGCGCAACGCCCGGTCACCGACACCGCGGCGCAGGCTTTTGCCGGCTTTGTCGATGCCAATCGCGGGCCGGATAATGTGCCGCATCGGGCGCCGATCCTGATTTGCGATGTCGCCACCGGCATGTATGCCTATCAGTCCGTCGCAACCGCGTTATACGCCCGCCGCGATGTCGGGGTCGGGCGCTGGATCGATGTCAGCCTGATGGCGTCAGGCGCCGCGTTCATGGGCCATCGCAGCCCCGAAGCGATGCTGGAACCCGGCCCGTTAATGTCGCCCAACGTGCCGGCTGGCGGCTACCAGACACGGGATGGCTGGGTCATGGTGGCGCTGGTCACCGAAGCCCATTTCGTCCACTGGTGCACCGCGATGCAGCGCCCCGATCTGCCCAGCGATCCGCGCTTCAACAACTTCCCCCAGCGCGCCAAGAATGAGGCCGCGTTGCTCGTAATCGTGCGCGATACCATGCTGACCGAAACCAACGCGGTCTGGCTCGACCGGCTGCGCGCCGCCGATGTGATCTGCGATCCGGTCACCAGCCTGCGCGATTGGTATGCCGATCCGCATGTCCAGGCGATCGGGGCGGCGTCGGTGCTCGATCAGCCCGGTCTCGGTGCGTTCCACGTTCCGCGTACCCCCGGTGCGATGGCGGCGACCGAGGCGGCACTGACCCCGTCGCCGCGTGCTGGCCAGCATAGCGCTGCGGTTCTCGCCGAGGGTGGCTGGTCCGATGACGAAATCACGGCCTTATTGGGAGACGCCGCATGACACTTCGTCGTCGGGCATTGTTGGCAGCCCTTGCCGCTACACCATTCGCCGGGCCGGCCCGCGCGGCCGCCCCGATCCGGCTGGGGGTGTTGCGCACCGTCTCACCCGCGCCATTCTATATCGCCCACAGCCGCGGGTTTTTCGCGGCCCAGGGCGTGGAGGTCGAGTTCAAATTCTTCCAGGCCGCCCAGCCGATTGCGGCGGCGGCCGTTGCCGGAGACATCGATGTTGGCGTAACAGCGCTCACCGGTGGATTTTTCGCCCTGGCCGGCAAAGGCGAATTACAAGTCATCGGCGGCGGCTTGCACGAAACCAAGGGCTTCGAGCTGACGGCTGTGCTGGCTTCGCGGCAGGCCTATGATGCGGGGCTGACAACGCTCGACAAGCTCCCTGGGCATAGTTTCGGCATCACCCAGTTCGGCAGCTCGTTCCATTATATGCTCGGGCAACTGGCGGCGGCCAAGAAGTTCGACATCAAGTCGGTCACCTTGCGGCCTTTGCAGCAAGTGCCAAACATGGTCGCCGCGGTGCGGTCCGGACAGGTCGATGCCACCATGGCGATAGCCTCGATGGCGCGCCCGCTGGAAGCGGCGGGGGAGGCGAAGATTATCGGCTGGGTCGGTGATTACGTGCCGTATCAAATCACCGCTTTGTTCGCGACCGCGCCGATGATTGCAACACGGGCCGATGATTTGCAGAAATTCTGCCGCGCCTATCAGGCCGGGGTTGCTGCGTATCGCGCCGCTTTTCTGCGTTTCGATGCAGCTGGCAAGCCGCTTTATGATGCCGCGACCGATGCCGCGATTACCGATATCACCAAATACGTTTACACCGGCGATCCTGCAGCGGCCAGCAAAATCAAGGCCGGCATCGGCTGGTACGATTTGGGCGGCGCGCTCGATGTCGCCGACGTGAAGGCGCAGTTGGCCTGGTTCGCCGCCGAAGGTCTGGTCAAGGGCCCGATTGACCCGGACGGCATCATCGACACGCGGTTCCTGCCGACCCGATGACGGCCAAATCCGCGGTTGCTCTGTCAGTCGAGGCGGTCAGCCACAGCTACCGCGACTTGCGCGCGCTCGACGACATCACTCTCGCCATTCCGGCCGGCGAGGTCACGGTGCTGGTCGGCCCGTCCGGCTGCGGCAAATCAACCTTGCTCGGCATTCTCGGCGGGTTGATTGCGCCGAGCCAGGGCCGGGTGCTGATGGAGGGGCCGATTGCCGATGATTGCCTCAATCCGCTGACCTATGTTTTCCAGGATTTCGCCCTGCTGCCGTGGCGCGATGTCGGCGGCAACGTGGCGCTTGGGCTGGAGGCGGCGGGGCTGTCGCGGGATGCCCGGGCGGCGCGGGTGGCCGAGGTCCTGGCCCTGACCGGGCTTGGCGCATTCGCCACCGCCTGGCCTAAGCAGCTTTCCGGCGGCATGCGCCAGCGGGTCGGGATTGCTCGGGCGTTGGCGGTGCACCCGGCTGTGCTGCTGATGGATGAACCACTATCGGCACTCGACGCCCAAACTCGTGCGCTGCTGTTGGAGGAGTTTTCCGCCCTCATCACAGCCAGCGGCGTGACCACGGTTTATGTCACTCATACCCTGTCAGAAGCCGCTTTGCTCGGCCAGCAGATCGTGGTGCTGTCGCGCCGCCCTGGCCGCATCCGCGACATCGTTCGCATCAATCGGCCCTTGGCCGGGCGCCGCGTCGGTGATTCCGATCTGGTCGCCGTCGAAGCGCGGCTATGGGGGCTGATCCGCGACGATGCCGCCGATGCCGCGCGGGAATTCGCCGATGCGTGAGGTGGGTTTTCGCGGCGGTGGTTTCGCACCCCGCAATCTCCCGTTTGCCGGCGCGCTGACCCTGGTGCTGGTGGTCGCGTCATGGCAGATCGCGGCATCGTTGGGCTGGATATCGACCCGGTTTCTGCCGGCGCCACTGGCGATCATCCAGGCTTTGGTCGGGTTGGCGCAAAGCGGGGAACTCCGGTTGCATCTCGCCGCGTCACTCTCGCGGCTCGCCTGGGGCTGGGCTGCTGGCACGGCCGCCGGGCTGATGGTCGGTTTTGCACTCGGGCTGTTCAGCCTGGCGCGCACGCCAGGGCTCGCGATTGTGTCAGCTTTGTTTCCGGTGCCCAAGATCGCCTTGGTGCCGTTGTTCATTGTCTGGTTCGGCATTGGCGAGGGCTCGAAGCTGGTTACGCTAGGCTTTGGGGTGTTCTTCCCGACGGTTATCAACACCCTCGCCGGCGTCGATGGGGTGTCGCGCAGTCTGATCCGGATGGGGCAGTCATTCGGCCTGTCGCGGACGGCGATCCTCACCAAGATCGTGTTGCCGGGTGCCCTGCCGGCCATCCTCGCCGGGTTTCGCATCACCACGGCCACCGCGATCATTCTGCTGGTGGCCGCCGAGATGATCGGCGCCGAATACGGCATCGGCGCCTTCGTGCTGTCGGCGGGCAATCTTTACGACACCGACGCCTTGCTCGCTGGCATCACCGTCCTGTCCCTGCTGGGCCTGTCGATATCCTGGGCGATCAGCCGCTTGGAGCGTTGGTTGCTGGCATGGCGCTGACCTGCCCGGCGCTCCCTGAAGTTGACCCTGCCAACATGCGGTCTAGGCTTCAATAAAATTCTCCTGGAGACTCTGGTGATTGCACTCCGCGCATCCCGTGCCCTGACCTGGCTGGCAGTTCTTGCCATGCCGCTTGCCGCCTGCACCAAGATGGGCCCCGACTTCATCCCGCCCGAACCGAACTGGAAACCCAAGACCTTGGGCGACACCGGCACCCCGTCCAAGGACGAGAAAAGCCGGCCGGTGGCGAGTGCGGTCGATCCGGCCTGGTGGAAACTGCTCGGCGACCCGCTGCTCACCGCGCTGCAAGACCGGCTTGTCGAAGGTAACCTCGATCTTCGTCTCGCCGCCATCCGCCTCAGCGAAGCCCGAGCCCAGCTTGGCGTCGCCGATGCCGCCGGCCAGCCCAACCTTAATCTCAACGCCGCCGCCAATCGCGCCAAGCAAAGCCGGGAAGGCACCCTCGGCCTTACCCCCAACGCCACCGGCCCCGGCTCGCGCCTGCGCCAGCCTTATACTTTGTTTCAGACCGGCTTTGACGCGAGTTGGGAGCTTGACCTGTGGGGCCGCGTCGCCCGCTCGGTCGAAGCCGCCGAAGCTGGGGTAACGGCCAGCGAAGACAGCGTCCGCGATGTGTTGGTCACGGCCTCCGCCGAACTTGCCCGCGACTATATTCGCCTGCGCGGCGCGCAACGGAAATTGCAGATCACCCGTGCCAATCTGGATATCGCCCGGCAAAGCCTGAGCCTGACCCAGGCGCGCGCGGCAGGCGGTCTCACCACCGATCTCGATGTCGCCAATGCCGCCGCCCTGGTCGCGACGATTGAGGCGCAATTGCCTGCCCAGGAACAGGGCCAGGCCGAACTGGTCAACGCCATCGCGTGGCTGTTGGGGGCCGCCCCGCAAACCATGATTGCTGAACTTGCCGCCCCGCGCGCAGTGCCGCCAGTGCCGCCGGCAGTGCCGGTTGGTGTGCCGTCCGAGCTCGCCCGCCGCCGCCCGGATATTCGCGTCGCCGAGGCCAAGCTGCATATTGCCACCGCCAACACTGGCGTGGCCGTCGCAGATTTCTACCCGCGCGTCACGCTCGGCGGCTTTGGTGCCTTGCAGGGGCTGAGCCTCGGCAAAGTCGCTGACCTTGCACCTGCGATGGCCTATTCCTTCGGGCCGAGCGTGACGCTGCCGATCTTCGATGGTGGGGTCCGCAAGCGTACGCTGGACCTGCGGGAGGCTCAGCAACAGGAAGCCGCCCTGTTCTATCAGCGCACCGTACTGGTTGCGTTGCACGAAGTTGACAACGCGTTGACCGCCTACGCGACCGAGCAACGCCGCCGCGCGAAGCTTGAAGCGGCAGTCGTGCAGGGACGCCGCGCCTTGGGCCTCGCACGGATGCGCTACGAGCAGGGGGTGGCGGATTTCCTCCAGGTGCTAACCACGCAACGGGTGCTGCTGGCGTCCGAGCAGGAATTGGCTGACAGCACCACGGCTGTTTCGACCAATTTCGTTCAGTTGTATAAGGCTTTGGGTGGCGGTTGGGGGGAATGATTCGGGTGTCCCGACGCTGAACAGCGGCGCTTTCGTGATGAAACCCTTGGGCGTAGGCTGAATAGGTGAGATGTTTGCCGGCACCGCCAGCAAGCGCAATATCTGCCACCGGAGGGCGCGATGCAGTGGGACCCAGCGCAATATCTGCGCTTTACCGACGAACGCTTGCGCCCGGCGCTGGACCTGCTGGCGCGGATCGATGCCGCGACACCAACCCATGTTATCGATCTCGGCTGCGGGCCGGGCAATGTGACGACGATCCTTAAGCAACGCTGGTCGGGCGCTGATGTGCTTGGGTTGGACAACTCGGCCGCAATGTTGGATCGGGCACGGATCGCGGCGCCAGAGTGCCGGTTTGCCGCCGCCGATTTCGGCACCTGGCAGGTCGAAAAACCAATCGACGTGCTCTATACCAATGCAGCCCTCCATTGGCTCGGCGACCATGACACCCTGTTCCCGCGCCTGCTTGGGCAACTCGCCCCCGGTGGAACGTTGGCGGTGCAAATGCCGGCGATGCATAACGAACCGCTGCGGGCGGCCCAATATGATGTGGCCGCCGCCGGCCCCTGGGCCGCGGCGTTGCGCGGCGTTGGGTCGGCGCAGTCGATCCTGACGGCCGGTCAATACTGGGATATTCTGCGGCCGCGCTGCAAAACGCTGGATATCTGGGAGACGACCTATCTTCATGCCCTGCAGGGCGATAACGCCGTCGCGCAATGGGCGAGCGGCACCAGCCTGCGCCCGTTCCTCGATGCGCTGTCGGGCGATTTGCGTGACAGGTTTTTTGCCGCCTATGCCGAATTAATGGGCAGGGTCTATCCACGCCGCGCCGATGGCAGCACATTATTGCCGTTCCGCCGACTGTTCATCCTGGCAACGGTGTGATGCGGCTTGACCGGATGGCGGGTCCGTTGGGCGAGATGCTCCTGGTCACGGACTCTGTGGGCGTATTGCGGGCACTCGACTTCGCCGATTGCGCGGATCGGATGTGGCGGCTGACCAAGGCCGAGGTCACGTCGGGCGCGGCGCCGGTCGCAATCCGCCAGGCGCTTGCCGATTATTTCGCGGGCGATCTGGCGGCCCTCGCACGAATTTCCTGGGACGGCGGCGGCACTGCGTTCCAGCGCATGGTGTGGGCGGCGCTGGTCGCGATCCCTGCGGGGACAACCATGACCTATGGCGCGCTCGCGGGCCAGATCGGCCGGCCGGCCGCGATCCGGGCACTGGGGGCGGCGAACGGCGCCAACCGGATCAGCATTGCGGTGCCGTGCCATCGGCTGATCGGTGCCGATGGCAGTTTGACCGGATACGGAGGTGGCCTGTGGCGCAAGGCCTGGTTGTTGCGGCATGAGGGTGGCTTCACCCCCGCCGCACATTCCATGGGTACGACCCAATCCCTGGCAACGCCCCGGTGATGTCGCGGCCGTAGGTTGCAAACGTCGTATATTGCCCAAGCGGCACAAAAGGCGGATCGTCGAACAGCACCTGCTGGATACGATCATAAATACCTTGCTCATTGCCGCCGGCCTCGGTGTCGAGCCATTCCTGGGTCAGCGTTTCAATTTCCGGCTTGGTGTACCAGCCGGTCCAGCCCTTTTCGCCCATGCCACGGACATAAAGGTTCAACGCCGGGCTCGCCATCGACACCATCGATCCGGCGGTGTGGAACAGGCTCCACCCGCCTTTGTCGACCGGGCCGCGATTGGTGATGCGCTGGATCATGGTGCCCCAATCCATCGCCTGGAAGTCGAGGTTCATGCCGAGCCGGCGCATCAGATCGCCGCTGACTTGGCCGAAGGCGTTGTGGTGGTGGATATCGGTTGGCACCAGCAGCGCGATCTTCTCGCCATTATACCCCGCGTCCGCAATCGCACGCTTGGCGGCGCTGAGGTTCTCGGGCATCGGCATTGCCGGGGTGCCGAAGGTCTCTGATACGTTGGGCGCCCCGCAGGGGAAATAGGCGCGACATTTGCGCCAGGCGTCCGCGCCTTCACCGGCGCCAGCCAGCATGAAATCGGCCTGGTTGGCGGCGGCGAGCACCGCGCGGCGCAGCTTGATGTTGTTGAATGGCGCCTGCAGATGGTTGAAGCGCATGATGCCAATCCAGCCGAACGGGTCTTTCGATTCCAGGCGCAGATTGCGCGAGGATTTCACCAGGTCGCGCAGGTCGGCCGGCGTTGATTCCCACCAATCCATCTCGCCGGACTGCATCGCGGCAATCGCGGTGCCGGGGTCGGGCATGGTGTGCCATTCCACCCGCTCGAAATGGGCGATTTTGCCACCGGCGGTGCGGTCGGCTTTCTCCGGGCGTGCCACGTAGCGGTCGAACTTACGGTAGCTGACAAAGCTGCCGGGGTTGAATTCATCCTTGTTGAAACGATAGGGGCCGGAGCCAACCATGTCCGTGAGCGCGGTAAACGGATCGGCGCCACCAAAACGTTCCGGCATCATCATGCAGGGCAGGGCGGAGGTGCGGGCCAGCGCTTCCAGCAGGCGGGGGAAACGGCGCTTGAAACTGAACCGAATGGTGCGATCATCCGGTGCGTCAAGCGTATCGAGGGCGATATTCATCATCGCCCCGAATGCGTCGCGCTTGGCCCAGCGCTTGATGCTGGCCACGCAATCCTGGGCGCGCACCGGCGTGCCGTCATGGAACCACAGATTTTCGCGCAGCGTGATGTTCCAGACCCGCCAATCGCTATCAACCGTATGTCCGGCAGCCATTTGCGGCGCTGGCCGCCAATCCGAGCCGGTGGCGTAGAGCGTATCAAAGACGTGATAGGCGTGGTTGCCGGTGACCAGCGAGGCGGTCCACACCGGGTCGAGCACGGTCAGGCCAGTGTTGGGAATGAAGCGCAATACGCGCGGGTCCCGGCGTTGGGCGCGCGAAGCACTGGGGACTGCGAGGGCTGCCGCACCGATAAGCGCGGCGCGGCGGGTTGGTCCCGACATGATTTTGTATCCCTTGGGCGTTTTGATCCTCGGGGGCGAGGCTACAGCACCGGCCATTGGGGTGGAAGGTCTGCGGTGTTTGAAAGCAATCAAGCGCGCCCTCAATGAAAATTCCGGCTGACAGTGCGAAGCTCGCGGTCCCCAACACTGTGTAATAATGTGTCCAGATTAAACAATTCATCGACCACCACATGCACCACCTCGCCCTCGCGCTGCACCCGGCCCGAAACGGCGAGCATGGCGCTTGTCAGGATCAGCCGGCGCTGGCGTTCGAAGACGTCTGGCCACACCACCAGATTGGCGATGCCGGTTTCGTCTTCGATGGTGATGAACAGCACCCCCTTCGCCGATCCCGGTCGTTGCCGCACCAGCACCAGCCCGGAAATGGTCAGCTTTGCGCCATCACGCGCGCGCAGGGTTTGCGCACATGGCACGATGCGTTGGGCGGCGAGGTCAGCGCGCAGGAAGCTCACCGGATGGGCGCGCAGGCTGAGGCCGGTGGTGGCGTAATCCTCGACCACCTCGCCCCCATCGGTCATCGGGCGCAGCACCACGGCCGGTTCGATCTGCGGGGCAAATAATGGCAGAATTTCGTGATCGAGCGCCCGGATTGCCCAGATCGCCGCCCGCCGTGACAGGCCGAGCCCGGCGAAGGCGTCGGCGTTGGCAAGG
This sequence comes from Acetobacteraceae bacterium, assembly GCA_025360065.1. Classification (GTDB taxonomy): domain Bacteria; phylum Pseudomonadota; class Alphaproteobacteria; order Acetobacterales; family Acetobacteraceae; genus CAITOL01. The sequence continues at coordinate 9,337 of JANYCX010000252.1, forward strand.
TGTTCCAACGCGGCGAGCTTGACCCCGGCGCGGCGCCATAAATCGTCGATGCTGGCAAACCGCGCGTCCCCCCGGGCGGCGATCATCGCGGCACCATCGGCGTTGGCCAAGCCATGCACCAGGCAAAACCCGAGCCGCACCGCAAGGTCAGGCTCCAGGGTGCAATCCCAGCGTGATGCGTTGACATCGACCGGACGCACCACCACCCCATGCGCCCGGGCATCCGCCACCAGCTGCGCCGGCGCATAGAATCCCATTGGCTGGGCATTGAGAATGGCGGCGAGGAACACCTCCGGATGCCAGTTTTTCATCCAGCAGCTGGCATAGACAATCAGCGCGAACGATGCCGCGTGGCTTTCCGGGAAGCCATAGGACCCGAAGCCTTCAATCTGGGCGAAGGTGCGTTCGGCGAAGACTTGTGTGTAGCCACGCGCGACCATGCCGCGCACCATCTTGTCGCGAAACGGGGCAACGCCGCCAGTGAGTTTGAAGGTCGCCATGGCGCGCCGCAGTTGGTCGGCCTCGGACGGGGTGAAGCCGGCGCACACGATTGCCACCCGCATCGCCTGTTCCTGGAACAGCGGCACGCCAAGGGTTTTGCCGAGCACGGCGGCCAATTCCGGGTTGGGAAATTCCACCCGTTCGCGGCCTTCACGCCGGCGCAGATAGGGATGCACCATGTCGCCCTGGATCGGGCCGGGGCGAACGATGGCGACCTCGATCACCAGATCGTAGAAACACGCGGGCTTTAAGCGCGGCAACATCGCCATCTGGGCGCGCGACTCGATCTGGAACACCCCCACCGTGTCGGCCTTCTGGATCATCTTATAGGTGGCTTTGTCCTCGGCGGGGATAGTGGCAAGGTCGAGCCGGATGCCCTTGTGATCGGCCAGCAGATCAAAAGCCCGCCGCATGCAGCCCAGCATACCAAGGCCGAGCACATCGACCTTCATGAATTTCAGCGCGTCGATATCGTCCTTGTCCCATTCGATAATGGCGCGATCCTGCATCGCTGCCGGCTCGATTGGCACCAGTTCGTCCAGCCGGTCCTGGGTCAGCACAAATCCGCCGGGATGCTGGGATAAATGCCGCGGCGTGCCGATCAGCTGCCGCGCGAGATCGAGCGCAAGCTGCAAGCGACGGTCTTCGAGATTGAGGTTCAGATCGGCGGCGTGGCTTTCATTCACCCCATCCTCGCCCCAATGCCAGACCTGTTCGGCAAGCGCCTTGGTGATGTCCTCGGTCAGGCCCAATGCGCGGCCAACCTCGCGCATCGCCCCCCGGGCGCGATAGCGGATCACCGTCGCGCACAACGCCGCCCGCTCGCGGCCATAGGTTTGGTAGATCCACTGAATGACCTCCTCGCGCCGTTCATGCTCGAAATCCACATCGATATCGGGCGGTTCGCGGCGTTCCTGCGACACGAAGCGCTCGAACAGCAGATCATGGCGTTCGGGATCGATCGAGGTGATGCCGAGCACGTAGCACACCGCCGAATTGGCCGCCGAACCGCGCCCCTGGCATAAAATCCCCTGGCTGCGGGCGAAACGGACAATAGCATCCACGGTCAGGAAATAGGGTTCGTATTCAAGGGTCTCGATCAGCTTCAGTTCGTGCAGCAAGGCGGCCTGGGTCTTGGCGGGAATGCCATTGGGATAGCGTTCCGCCGCCCCCAGCCAGGTGCGGCGGGCGAGTTCCTGTAACGGGGTGACGCCAGGGGTGGCAACTTCGTTGGGGTATTGGTAGCGCAATTCCCCGAGCGAGAACCGGCAGCGATCGGCGATTGCGACTGATCGGGCGATGGCATTCGGCCAGCGCGCGAAGAGCCGCGCCATTTCGGACGGTGCTTTCAAATGCCGGTCGGCGTTGCGTTCGCGTCGGAAGCCCAATGCGTCGATGGTGCAGCCTTCGCGGATGCAGGTCACCACGTCCTGCAGGATGCGGCGATCCGGCGCGTGGAACAGTGCGTCATTGGTGGCAACAATGGCGACCCGCGCTTGGGCCGCCAGACTGGCCAGATCGTGCAGGCGCAGCGCATCGCCAGGACGCCGCCGCAAGGTCAATGCCAGCGACGCACGTTCGCCAAAAATGTCACCGAGGCGGCGCAAATTTCTGGTGCATGCCGTGTCAGGAACCAGAATCGCCATCAGGTCATCCGCATGGGCCGCGACATCGTCCCAATCCAAGGTGCACCCGCCCTTGCCGGCGCGTGACTTGCCCAAAGTCAGCAAGCGGCACAGCCGCGCGTAGCTGGCGCGATCGGTCGGGTAAACCAGCAAAACCGCGCCGCACACCAGATCAAGCCGGCAGCCGATGATGGCGCGGATGCCCGCCGCCTCGGCTGCCAAATGCGCCCGCACGCTGCCGGCGAGCGATGCCCGGTCGGTGATCGCCAGCGCGTTCAGGCCAAGGGCTGCTGCGGTTGCAAATAATTCATCGCAGCTTGATGCGCCGCGCAGAAAGGAGAAATGCGAGGCGGCTTGAAGCTCGGCATAAGCCGGTTTCATGCGGGTTCTCTTTAGAACAAAAAGAGAACATATAGTGTCACGCAGGCTTAGGCAAGGTCCTTCTTTGCTTTCAAAGCGCACACGACGCTTGCTTAAATATCCACTTCCGCCACCAGCTTGGCGTTCTCCTGAATGAACTGAAACCGCAGCTCCGGCCGCCGTCCCATCAGGCTTTCCACCAGATCATTGGTCCGCGCCCGTTCATCTGACGGCGTCATCATTTTCAACAGCGTGCGCTTTTTTGGATCCATCGTGGTTTCCTTCAGCACCGCGGCCGGCATTTCGCCCAAGCCCTTGAAGCGGCTGACATCGATCTTGGCGTTGGGTTTGAATAACGCCCGCTTTTTCACCAGATCGTTATCATCCATCGCGTAAACTGACTTCGCCCCCTGAACCAACCGGTACAACGGCGGCTGGGCAAGATACAGATGCCCGGCGCGCACCAGCTCCGGCAGTTCACGGTAGAAAAACGTCATCAGCAGGGATGCGATATGGGCGCCGTCCACGTCAGCGTCGGTCATCACGATAATCCGGCCATAGCGCAGCCTTGTGCGGTCAAACCGGTCGCCGACGCCGCAGCCGAGTGCTTCGATCAGGTCCTTAAGTTCCTGATTTTGTCGTAGTTTTTCGGTCGAGGCACTCGCGACGTTCAGAATTTTACCACGCAATGGCAGCACCGCCTGGGTCGCCCGGTCACGCGCCTGTTTGGCCGATCCGCCGGCGCTGTCGCCTTCGACGAGGAACAGCTCGGTGCGGGCAGCGTCTTCGACGGAACAATCAGCAAGCTTGCCGGGCAGGCGCAGACGCCGAGTCGCGGTCTTGCGTGGGGTGTCCTTCAATTCCTTGCGGCGAATGCGTTCCTCGGCGCGCTCGATAACGAAGCTCAGCAGATTATCGGCAAGCGTTGGATCGCCCGCGAGGAAATGGTCGAACCGGTCCCGCAGTGCCTGTTCCACCAGCTTGGCGGCTTCGGGGGAGGTCAGCTTTTCCTTGGTCTGACCCTGAAATTGCGGATCGCGCAGAAAGACCGATAATTTGGCGACAAGTCCGGTGGCGACATCGTCGGCGACCACCGAATTGGCGCGCTTGTTGCCGCGATGCTCGCCCCAGCCGCGCAACCCGCGCAGCAAGGCATTGCGAAATCCGGTTTCATGGGTGCCGCCTTGCGCGGTCGGCACGGTGTTGGCGTAGCTATGCAGGAACCCGTCGCCTTGTTCGAGCCAGGCCACCGCCCATTCCAGCCGACCCGCCGGGCGGCCATCGGCCGCCGTCGCCAGATCGCCCTCGCCGGACCACGGGGTGGCGACCAGTGCGGCCCCGCCAATATCGGCTTCGAGCGAGTCGCGCAGACCGCCGGGGAAATGCAGCACCGCCTGGGCGGGGGTGTCGTCCCGGATCAGTTCCGGCGCGCAGGACCAGCGGATTTGCACCCCGCGAAACAGATAGGCCTTCGATCGGCACAGCCGATACAGGCGCGCGGCGATAAATGGCAGCTTACCGAAAATCTGTTCATCGGGATGAAACCGGATTTGCGTGCCGCGCCGGTTCTGAATTGCGCCGGCATTGACCAGCTTGGTGGTCGGCTTGCCACGCGCGTAGCTCTGTTTCCACAGCACCCGGTCACGCGCGACCTCAACCTCCATCACATCGGACAACGCATTGACAACCGACGACCCCACGCCGTGCAGGCCGCCCGACGTATCATAGGCCTTGCCGCTGAACTTGCCGCCCGAATGCAAGGTGGTGAGAATAACCTCCAACGCACTGAGGTTCTTGAATTTAGGATGCGGATCAACCGGAATGCCGCGCCCATTGTCGCGCACAACCAGCCAGTTGCCGGCTTCAAGCGACATCTCGATGGTGCTGGCATGGCCGGCAACCGCCTCATCCATCGCGTTATCAAGAACCTCGGCGGCGAGGTGATGCAAGGCCGCTTCATCAGTGCCGCCAATATACATGCCGGGCCGACGGCGTACGGGTTCAAGCCCCTCAAGGACCTCAATATCCTTGGCGGTATAGTCGTTACCAGTCGCATCGGCTTTGGCGCCACCGAAAAGATCGTTCATGCTGTGTTCCCGTTCTGGAGGGGACTTTAGCCAAAGCAACCCCTTCGCTGCAACCTAGTTCAGGCCCGGCCGGTCCGGCAGCCGATGCGGGGCGACGGCAATAAATCGGCTCGGCGCAATCGGCGTGCCAATATGCAACGCCATCGCCTGCGCCAGCACCGCGCGATCGGCGCCGCTGAGGCGGGTTGCCTCGCGCAAATGGTCGGTCCAGTTTTCCACCGTCCACACCTCGACCCAGCCATCGGCATGGGCGATGTCCTCGTAAAGCTGCCAGCCGACCGCGCCGGCGCGGCTCCTGACATCACGCACCTCGACCATCGCGGCGAGGAATTTATCGGTGTTGACGATATCAATGCGGTAGCGCTGCCATTCCATCACCCGGTTGCGCGCAGTACTCACCAGCCCGATCAGTTCGGGATCAACAGCCTCAGGCGCAGGGGGGGCGTCGCGCGGCATGGGGGAGATTGTCGTCGATTCGGTGTCGATATTGGCGCCGCGGGCGAGCACTGACAGCGCCACCCCGGTGGCCGCCGCGGCCAGCATGGCGTGCGACAGGCCAATCTGGGTCCCAAGCCAGCCCCAGAACAAAGTGCCGACGATCATCGCGAAATTGAAGCCGAGCTGATAGATCGCCAATGCCCGTGACCGCACCCAGGGTGGTGCGGCCATCTGGGCGGCCCCTTGCGCCACCGAGGCCGCCGCCACCCAGCCGATGCCGAACAGCACCATGCCCAAAGCCGCCACCAGCCAATGCTGGGCAATGCCGACCAGCGCCATGCCGAGGCAGCTGACAATCCCCGAGCCGAACACCGTATTGCCGCGCGAAAGCCGGAGGCGGATTTGCGGCAGCAGCAGGCCCGCCGTCACCCCGCCAGCGCCCATCAGGCCAAGCAGCAAGCCGTAAGTGCCGGCTTCCATGTGCAATTGCTGTTTGACGATCAGCGGCAGCACTGCCCATGGCGCGGCGGCGGCAAAGAAAAAGCACCCGGTACGGATCATCGCCGCCTGCATCACAGGGGTGTGGCGCACAAAGCGCACCCCAGCCCGCATCGCAGATACCAAATGCTCGCGCGGCAGACTTGGACTGCGCGGTCGGCGATGCCAGCTCATTAAAGCTATGATCACAGCCAGATAGCTCAGTGCATTGAGCCCGAAGGCGAGCGCCGGTCCGCCCATCAGCACCAGCACCCCAGCCAATGCCGGCCCAACCGCGCGGGCCAGATTAAAGCCGATGCCGTTGAGGGTGATTGCCTGCACCAGATCGCGGCGCGGCACTGCTTCGGCCATCACCGAGCCCCAGGCCGGGTTGTTCATCGCCTGGCCCAACCCGATGGCAAAAGTGAAGCCCAGCAGCAACACCGCATCCGTCAACCCGGCATAGGTCAGCAATGCCAAACCCCCAGCAGCGGCGAGCATCCAGCCCTGGGTGATCATGATGAACAACCGACGATCGACGATATCGGCGAGCGCGCCTGCCGGCAGGGCCAGCAGCAACATCGGCAGGATGGTGGCCAGCTGCACCATGCTGACTGTCAACGCATCGGGCGCCAGCGTGGTCATCAACCAACCCGCACCGGTATTCTGCAGCCATACGCCCATCGAGACCACCAGATTGGTCGTCCACAGCAGGCGAAACAGCTTGTGTCGCAGGGGGGCTACGGCGGCGGGAAGTTTCATCGCCGCATCCTTGCCTGAACCCGCGGCAGGCGCATAGCGCGATCTGGTATCACCCGCCCGTGGGCAGGCCGATCACGCCTAGCGCGGGGTGATCTTACGCAGAGCTTCAACGAGGTTTTTGATCTCGGATTGCGGTATCATCAGATCCAGCACGTCTTCAGCCTTGCCTTCCGCGTCAAGCTGCGCGAACGCGATCCGCAACACACCGTTGTGCAGCCCAATGCTGCGGGCGATATCAGCGAATACGCGGGCTTTCGACATTTTGTTGCTCCGGATTTTGAATGTGCTTCGCTGTCTAACGAACGCTCTGAACCTTGTATATCCCTCTCAAAAAAAATTCCTTGAATTTTGGTAATTTATTGTTTCTCGGAAAATGCTCGATGTGGCCTACGCCGCAGCTATAAACTAACGCCCCAGAAATACCGGCCGCCGCTTCTCATTGAAGGCCGAAACACCTTCGCGCCGGTCATCGGTTGGCGGCAATCGGTTATAGGCTTCGATTTCGAACATCAATCCGCTGGCGAGGTCGGTTTGCATCCCGACATTCACCGATTGCTTGATCTGGCGCACCGATAACGGCGCGTTGCCGGCAATCCGTAGCGCCGTATCAAGCACCGCCGGCAGCAATCCCTCCGGCGTGCAAACCTCATTCACCACGCCCCATTCCAACGCCTGCGCGGCGCTAAACGGGCGCCCGGTGAGCAGAATTTCCTTGGCCCGGCGAATGCCGGCGGCGCGCGGCATGTTCTGGGTGCCACCGGCGCCCGGCATGATCCCGAGCGTCACCTCGGTTAGCGCGAAGCGGGCATTTTCGGACGCATAGGCAAAATCGCAACACAACGCCATTTCGCAGCCGCCGCCATAGGCCGCGCCGTTGATCGCCCCGATCACCGGGATCGGGCAGGCGATCATCGCGCGCACCTGGCGCTCGAAGATCAAATGCTGGGCCTGCCATTGCGCGTCCGTCATGCCCTGCCGCTGCTTGAGATCTCCGCCGGCGCAAAAGGCGCGGTCGCCCGCCCCGGTCAGAATGATGCAGCGATAGGCGCTGGGGTCGGCGCATAACCCGTCAAACACCGTTAGCATATCCAACCCCATCTGGGTATTCATCGCATTCATGACAACCGGTCGGTTCAACGTCACCTGCAAGACATGCTCGGCCGGTTCGCTCAGCAGCAGGGTTTCATAGGTCGCTTGCATGGGCGTGCTCCTGGTCCGGTTGCTGGCAGACCGCTGTCAGCTTAGGAAACGCCTAAACCGGGGACGCCACATGGTCAAACACCGCGCATTCGACACCACCGCCACACCACCGCTCGCCGATCTGCTGGTGGTCGATCTGTCGCGCCTGGTTGCCGGCAACATGGTCAGCCTGCAACTCGCCGATCACGGTGCCGAGGTCATCAAGATCGAGGACCCCACCACCGGCGACCCGCTGCGTGCCTGGCGCACTGACGGCCATTCGCTGCACTGGAAGGTTTATGCCCGCAATAAAAAGAGCCTGGCGCTCGATGTGCGCAATCCGGATGGGCTGGCCCTGCTTGGCGATCTGATTGCCCGCGCCGATGTGCTGATCGAGAATTTCCGTCCCGGCACGCTCGAAACCATGGGACTTGCGCCCGCCACGCTCCATGCCCGCAACCCGCGCCTCATCATCGTGCGCATTTCGGGCTTCGGCCAGACCGGCCCCTATCGCACACGACCGGGCTTCGGCACCTTGGTTGAAGGCATGTCCGGTTTCGCCGCGATGAACGGGTTCGCCGATCGCCCGCCAGTGCTGCCGCCGCTTGCGCTCGCCGACATGATCGCCGGCTTGTACGGTGCCTATGCGGTGATGATCGCCCGGCGCGAGGTCGAACGCGGCAATCCTGGTCAGGTGATCGATCTGCCGCTGCTCGATCCGCTCATTTCGATCCTCGGCCCGCAAGCCGAGATCTGGCGGACATCGGGCCAGTTGCCCGAACGCACCGCCAGCCGGTCCAACACCACCAGCCCGCGCAACGTCTTCCAGACCCGCGATGGCCGCTACATTGCGATTTCGGCGTCGATCCAGGCAATGGCGGAGCGTTTGCTGCGGCTGATCGGGCGCGAAGACATGATCACCGATCCGCGCTTTGCCACCAACACTGCCCGGGTTGCCAACGCTGAAGCTTGCGAGGCCCCAATCGCCGCCTTCATCGCGGCGCGCGACTGTGATGACGTGCTGGCGATTTTCGACAGAGCCGGCATCACCGCCGCCCCGGTTTACGACATCGACCAACTGGTCGCCGATCCGCATGTTGTCGCCCGTGAAATCCTGGTGGATTTGCCTGATGACGATCTCGGCCAGGTGATGATGCACAACGTCGTGCCGCGCCTGTCGGCAACCCCTGGCGCGATCCGCACCCCGGCGCCGCGTTTGGGCCAGCACACACGGGAAATTCTGGCGATGCTGGGCCAGGATGCCGCCAGCATTGACGCGCTGTTTGCGGCCGGCGCGGTTGCGGGGGAGCCGCCCGTCTAGCGAAACCGCGCCGCCGCGTAGGGCGCCGGATCAATCACCGGCTTGGTCCCGCCCACCAGATCGGCCACCAACCGTCCGGAAATCGCCCCCGCCGCCAGCCCGACATGGCCGTGTCCAAACGCGTGCACCACATCCGCGCAGCCGCTCGCCGGCCCGATGCATGGCAGGCCATCGGGCGTGGAAGGGCGGTGTCCCATCCATAATTTTATCCGCTCAGCTGGCAGATCCGCCGGCAGCCCAGGGATCACGCGGCGAACAAAATCGCGCAGGATTTCCGCCCGACGCCAGTTTGGCGCGGCCTCCAGCCCGGCGATTTCGACTTGGCCTGCAATCCGCAGCCCGTGTGCGGTGGTGGTGGTGGCAGCCTTGCTGTCGGACGGCATGATCGGAATGCGCGGCGCGCTTTCCGGATTGGAAATTTCGGCATGGTAGCCGCGCTCGGTCTCCAGCGGCACTTTGTCGCCAACCATCGCGGCCAGCGCCTTGGAATGCGCGCCCGCGGCAATCACCGCGCGGTCACCCGCAATGTCACCCGCCGAACTGGTCACCGCCCGCAAACGCCCGCCCACCATCGCAAACCCGGTGGCGCGCGCCGCAACCAGTTTCGCCCCCTGCGCCTGGGCATGTGCCACCAGTGCGGCGACATATGCGCCCGGGTCGCTGCAATGGCCGCCATCCTGGACAAAAGCTCCAAACTGATAGCGCCGGTCGAGTGCCGGTTCCATCTGCCGCAACTCATCGCCATCCAGTTCATCCCAGCGCACCCCCTGTTCGGCGCGGATGGTCCAGCCGAGCTTTTCGGCCTCGAACTCCGCCCGGCTCGGGAACGCATAAAGCAGCCCGGTCAGGTGGATCAGATGCCCAACGCCGGCTTGCTCGGCCAAACGCTTATGGAGCGCGGGGCAGCCTTCCACCAATGGCCGCAAAGCCGTCGCAATCGTCCGCAACTTGGCCGGAGTTGATCCCGCCGCCAGAAACCGCCACAGCCACGGCCAAGCCTGCGGCAAATAGCGCCAACGCATCGCCAGCGGCCCGAGCGGATCGGCGAGAAACCCTGGCACCTTCTTCCACAGCCCCGGCGCTGACATTGGCAGCACCGAACTCGGGCTGAGCCAGCAGCCATTGCCATAGCTCGCCGACTGTTCGCCGCCCGGCGGCCCCGGTTCGATGATCGTCACTGTTTGCCCGTCGCGGAGCAATTCCAGCGCCGTCGCCGCGCCCACAATGCCCGCCCCGATCACCACCACATGCATCGCACTTTTCCCAATTCAACTTGTCGGGCACGATAGTCGGGCACGGGGGATTTGGAACCCCGCACCATGAAGGGAGACGTCAATGATCTACGAACTGCGCATCTATCGCACCCTGCCGGGCCGCCTGCCCAATCTGTTGAAGCGCTTCCAGGACCATACTCTGCGCATCTGGGAACGCCACGGCATCCGCCAGGCCGGCTTCTGGACCACCCTGGTCGGCGAGTCGGCATCCGACCTGACCTATATGCTGGTTTGGGAGTCACTCGCCGAACGCGACGCCAAATGGGCCGGTTTCGCCACCGACCCCGAATGGCTGAAAGCGCGTGCCGAAAGCGAGGCCGACGGTCCGATCAATGCCAATGTCAGCAATCAGTTGTTGGTGCCGACCGCGTTTTCCAGCGTGAAGTAATATCAACCCACCTTGACGATGGCTCCTCCATCGTCAAGGTGGGTTGATATTGCGCGCCGGGTTGGCCGGCGGCGGCGCGCCAAACAAAGACTTATACCGACCGGCGTTGATCCATTCTTCATGGGTCAACACTAAGCGGGTTGGTATAATAAAAGCGCCCGACTGACCGAACCTTCCGGTCAGTCGGGTGGCGTGGTTAGCCGGCGAGCGTCCACTGCACCAAAGTATAGCCCTCATGCGGTTCAAACACCGCACGCACCGCCGCTCCGATTTCGACCAACTGCTGCGGATCGCCAAGCAAATTCCCCACCATCCGAACATTGCCGTACCGCGGCAGTTCAACCAGAACGACAATGTAAGGACCATGCCCGACGAGGGCATCATGCACCGGATGATGCGGGCGTTCGTAGCTGTAAATCACCCCTTCGCCGTTGATGTCCTCCCACGCCATATCAAACGAATGGCAGCGATGGCAGCACCATTCCGGCCCCCATTGCCAGGCCCCGCACCCTTGGCATTTCTGGATGCGCAACCGGTTCTGCCGCGTGCCGTCCCAGTACGGCTCGGCCAGTCCATCCGGGCCGGATGACGGTGCCGGCAGGCCGGCGGGCAAATAGGTCGTGCTCATAATGTCGCCTCCGATCCGAGAATAAGCGAGCTTACCGGCGTCACCATCGGCCCGCCGATGACAATGGCGGCATCGTTGCGTTTGACCTGATTAATCGCGGTGCCGCGAATTTGCCGCACCGATTCAATCACCAGTTCCAGCCCGTGCATATAGCACTCCGCCAGATTGCCGCCGCTGGTGTTGAGGGGCATTTTGCCGCCCTCGACATAAAGATTTTCCGGCACCAGCATTTCGTTGGCCTGATCGGCGGGGACCAAGCCATGCTCCACCAGGCTCATCAAGACCCCGCCAGTGAAGTTCTCGTAGCATTGCACGATGCCCATATCGGCCGGGCCGAGCTGGGCCATGTCATACATACGTTGCGCAATGGTGCCGAAGTTGGAGCTCGGGTAGTTCGGCATGTTATGCACCGGCGCCGCACTGCGATGGTCGCTGCCCTGGCCGCAGGCCAATACATACGATGGCTTGTGGCGCAGATCGCGGGCGCGCTCGGCCGAGACCACAATCACCGCTGCCGCGCCGTCATTTTCCTGGCAGCAATCATACAAATGAAAGAATGGCTCGATGATCCAGCGCGAGGCATCGTAGGTCGCCGCATCCAACGGCCGCCCACCCATCACCGCGTTGGGGTTGTTCTGCGCATGGTGGTAACACGCCAGCGAAATCGCCCGTAGCGCGTTCTGCCCAATGCCATGGTCATGCATAAAGCGCGTCACCTTCATCGCAAAACGCTGCGCCGGCGACATCAACCCGTACGGCGCGAGAAACGCGTCATCGCCACCAACGCTCGCAACCGGGGCACCGCGCCCGTAGCGGGCATATTGCCCCTGCGCCAAGGACCGGAATGCCACCACGCAATCGGCCATCCCTGTCGCCACTGCGGCCGCCGCATTGCCAACCGCGCCACACACCCCGCCGCCGCCGCCGCCCCAGAACATGTTGGAGAATTTCAGCTCCCTGATGCCAAGTGCGGATGCCAGCCGCCCGGCATCCGACCGGTCCCCGCCATAGGACGCAAACCCGTCAACCTCATGCGGCGATATCCCGGCATCGGCGCAGGCTTTGACCACCGCTTGCAGCGCAAGCTTGAACTCGCTGTCGGGGGATTTTCCATGGCGGTAATAAATCGTCTCGCCAATGCCGGCGATCGCGGTTTTGCCGCGGAGGGTTCTTTCGGCCATTTTGTGGTCCCTGTTGGTTTCCTTGGGCGATGCTAGCAAAGCCACAACGGAAGGAAAGGGGTGTGAGGCGTGGCGATGGCTCAGGTATAATTACGATATCGTAACAAAATAGACGCAAAATTTCCCGCGGCCCTATTCCGGTTATGGACGAACCGCGCTTCTGCCCTCCCAACCCACCCCGAAATCGGTTTCAACCGGCGTCCAAACCGACCGCATCGCAACCGGCGCGGCCTCCGTGGCAGCAATAGTCGGCGCTGGCCGCGCCACCAATCCGGCCGGCACCCCCAACATCCGGCAGAGCGGGGCGAGGATGCGCCCCGCGCCGGGGCAAGTGGCCAGCAAGGCCTGCATGGCGGGCTCGTTCAGCAGCGCTTCCAACTGGCAGCCAAAGCCCGCTGCCTCGTAGCCCAATTCGCGCACCAGCCAGGCGCGGCCCTGCGGCAGGGCCGGGGCCCGCGTTTCAGCCGAACGATCGTGGCGCGAACGATCGTGGCGCAACCGGGCCGGGAGCAACCGGGCTGGGCGCGTCACCAAACGGTCGAACCGCCGCGCTGCCCGGGTCAGCCGCGCCCATAGCGGGCCGATCAACCCAACCAGACGCGGCAAGCGCAAAAATCGCCACGCCACCAGCGCCGCCAGCCCAGCCATAATCACCCCGAGCCGGTGCGCGAGCTCCTGGGTAGTCACAGCGGTTGCGGGAAGGGCGGGTGAATGTGTCATGACTATTTTCCTATCACCCGCCCGCCGCCGCTGCAAGATTATTCGTCGCGGCGGGCGAGGAACTTTGTCACCAGATCGAGAAACCCTGCGGTCTCCTCGATATGCGGCAAATGGCTCGATTGCTCGAAAATCGTCCATCGCACATCCGCGATATGCTCGGCAAAGGGCTGCACCACGGCTTCGGTCGCCTCGTCATGGCGGCCGGAGATCAGCAGGGTGGGCACCGCGATCCGGTGCAGCCGATCAATGATGCTCCAGCGGCGGATGGTGCCGATGCAGTGGAACTCACTCGGGCCGTTCATGGTGTGATAAACAGTGGGATCGGCGGTCATGGCGGCAAAGCTCGCGGTAAGCTCCTCGGGCCACGGCACGCGGCAAAGGTGGCGGTCATAGAACACCTGCACGGCGTCATTATACGCGGTGCTACTGGTGGTGCCGGCGGCTTCATGGGCCAGCAGCGTCGCCTGCACCTCGGGCGGTAGCAAAGCGCGCAATTTATTGGCCTCGGCCACCCATAATTCCATTGACGCCGGGCTATCGGCGATCACCAGTGACCGCAGGCCCGGCGGGCGGGTCACCCCATGTTCGGCGCCCAGCATGCCGCCCCAGCTTTGGCCAAGCAGATGGTAGCTGTCCTGAATGCCAAGATGGCGCAGCAGAGAGTCAAGTTCTTCGACAAAAAGCGGAACCTGCCAGAAATCCGGATTTTTTTCCGGCAGATGGGTCGAATTGCCGCAACCGATCTGGTCGTAATGGATCACCGCCCGGCCGGTTTCGGCCAAGGCCGCCAGCCGCAGCAGGTAATTATGTGGCACCCCAGGTCCGCCATGCAGCACCACCAAGGGCGGCTTGCCGGTGTGGAGGTCGCCGGTCACCCGATACCAGGTCTGCCAGTTCCGGAAGTTCGCATAGCCCTCGCGTATTTGGTGGGTCATCGTGGTTTCCTTGCTGGATCGGGTGTCGGGGATGCAGGTCGATCCATGAACCGCTCCGCCTTCGTCATCGTCCACCAAAGTGGCGGATTGTCGTCGCGGGCCCCGCCACCGGAATCCCGGCCGGCCCCGCCCGACGTGCCGCGATCAGGCGCCGCGCATCGTCCAACCGGTCCGCGTGGAGATAGGCTTTCAGCAAGGTGAACGCGATCAGATCAAGCTGCGCCCGGCTGCCGCCGACCCGCTCGCCCGCGTCGATCACCGGCGCCAGCGCGTCGATCGCGGCGGCGAAATCCTGACGCTGGAAGGCCGCGAAGCCACGCGCCAGGATCGGCACCAGATCGCCCGAATCATAGCGCCCGTCGCGCGCAAGATCGTCGATCTCGCGCGTCCACGCCGCACGCCCGGCATCGTCACCCATCGCCGCCTGGGCCAGCGTCACATGCAGGTCGGAAAACCCGATTGCCGGATGCGGCACAGCCTGGTTGGCAAAGTTATGGATGCTGCGCCAGGCATCGTCGTTGCGCGGCTGCCCGGCAAGTTCCCAACGCCACAGGAACGACACCGCATCGGTGATTTTCGCCCGTGCCGCACCGCTATGCACGCCAAGCGAGAACCCATCGTAATACAAACGCATGGCCTCGTCCGCCGCCCCGGCTTCGAGCTCGGCGAGCGCCAGGTGCCAGGTCAGATGGCTGTAAAGCAGACCATCGCGCGGATAATCGCTCAGCCAGCCGGCCAGATAATGCCGTGCGGCAGCCGGATCGCCGGTTTCGTAGGCGACATGCCCCCTGGTATGCGCGCCCCAGCCATTATGGCGGCGCTGGCGCAACGATTGTTCGATTTTGGCCTCAGCGGCGGCGTGCAGCCCGTTTTCGGACTGCGCCATGGCGTGATGGGCGGCAAACCACCAGTCATCGCCATAATGTGGGGCGAGACGGTCGAGCAATGCCAGCAGATGGCGCTTTTGCTCGCGGTGGCCAGAACTGCCGATCAGCCCATTGGTGAAGGCGGTCGGCGTCAGCACCATCGCGTCGCGCGGCCAGTCGGCGAGATGCACACGTAAGGCGGCGATGGATGCTGCGCCATGGCCGGCCGCCAGGGTTTCAAAGAAGGCGATGTGGCTGGCCTCGCGCGCTGGCAAATTCACCGCCAAGGATACAGCAATCGCCCGCGCGGTCCGGGCGGCGGCAATGTCGCTATGCAACAGCAGGGTCTGGGCGCGCCCGACATGGGCGAGGGCGAAATCGGGGTCGGCCGCAATGGCGCGGTCGAATTCCGCCAACGCGCCGGGATACATGGTCAACAGCCGGTCGCAGCCTTCGACATAGGCATCGCGGGCAACGGTGGACCCGGTCGAGATGGCAAGTCCGTAGCGGTCCAGCACCATCGATCAGGCGACCGGCAGGAACAGGATATAGGCTGCCGGCAGCGCGGTCGTTGCAATCTCGCCATCAAGCCGCAATGCATCGCGCGTGGTCAAATCGACCAGGAACGCCATCCCATTTGCCGGCGGGGCGGGCAGATGCGTCGGTGCGGTCAGCACCTGCACGCTATGCCGCCATTTGGCCCGGTCGCACATCGCGTTCAGCACCACGCACGGCCCAAGGATGCGGCACTGGGTCGGCCAGCCGCCATCGAACCGGGTGGGGAGATGCGGGGTATGCACCACCAAAGTTGCATGCGGCGGGGCGAATTCCAGCGCGAAGCCCGGCCCGTCGAGCAAGGTGATAATCCGGTTCTGACCGCTGAAATCGGAGAACGGCGCATCGGCGTCGAGAAAGGCAAACCCCACCATCCAGTCTGCGCCAGTGGCAATATCGGCCTTGCGTCCGGCCCGGTTCGCCCAGCGCGACGGCAGGCGGGTGGCAAAGCTCAGCTGTTCATGGGCCATGTGGTTTCCGTTTCCGTCGTTAAAATCAAGGATGAGTGCAAAACAACACGCTAGGAAGATGCGCAGGACAGCGTCGTCACCATCCCGACACTGTCCTGCTTGAAGCGCGTCTTGTAAGCCTCCCGCAGCGCCAGCATGCGCTCCCAGGTCTCCGCCGACGGGGTGGTAACGATTTGAATAATGCTGGTTTTTTCCCCCATTACCCGTTTGGTCGTGGAATGCTGCCATTGGGCGTTGGCATCAATCACGGTCAGCCGCGACGGAAACCGCGCGCTGACCTCGCGGGCGAGGTAGTCGGCCCATTCCGAGGCATCAATCTGGCGGCCATCGCGATGGGCGCGCCCGAATGTCAACTGCACTGTCACCTGCGCCTCGCCCGGAACGCCCTCGCATGGCGCGGCAGCGACGGTGATCGGCAGCACCAGAAAAGCGGCGAGCAGCAGATTGCGCATGGGCGGGTTCCCTCGGGCGGAATGCGGAGATAGGGTGTCACTCTACCGGTCCCGACCGGCCTCGCCAAACCAAGGATTATCCGATGTCCGAAGCCGCCCATGTTGCCGGCAAAGCGCCGATCAAAATCGCCGTCGAAGCTGGCAAGGATTATTACTGGTGCTCATGCGGCCTGTCCGCCAAGCAGCCATTCTGCGATGGCCATCATAAGGGCAGCAGCTTTGTGCCGCTGAAATACACCGCCGCCGCCACTGGTGACGCCTGGTTCTGCACCTGCAAGGCCACCGGCAAAGCCCCGCTTTGCGACGGCAGCCACAAAGCTCTTTAGGGATATCCCCATGCCCCGGCTCGATGAACAGGCTGCCGGCGTCTATATTATTTCGGTGACACCGTTCACCGATGCCGGGGCACTCGACCTTGCTGGCACTGGCCGGCTGGTGGATTTCTATCTCGAACGCGGCGCTACCGGCCTCACGATCCTTGGGATCATGGGCGAGGCGCCGAAATTATCGGCCTCCGAGTCGCTTGATTTCACCCGTGAGGTGCTGCGCTGCACTGCCGGCCGGGTGCCGGTGGTGGTCGGCGTATCCAGCCCCGGTTTTGCAGCGATTGGCGAATTATCGCGCGCTGTCATGGATGCGGGTGCGGCCGGGGTGATGGTGGCGCCGCAAACTGCGGCCCGCACCGATGATGCGATTGTGGGCTATTTCCGCATGGTGGTCGAAACCCTTGGCGATATTCCCTGGGTGTTGCAGGACTATCCGATGGCATCAGGCGTGCAGATTTCGGTGCCGGTGATCCGCCGGGTGATCGAAACCATGCCGAGCTGCGTGATGGTCAAGCATGAAGACTGGCCCGGCCTGGCCAAGCTGTCGGCATTGCGCGCGATGGCGGATCTGCGCCGCGTGTCGGTGCTGGTCGGCACCGGCGGGCTGTTCCTGCCCGAGAAACTGCGCCGCGGCGCGGATGGCGCGATGACAGGATTTTCCTATCCCGAAATGATGGCCGGAATTTACGCCGCCCATGTTGCCGGCGATGACCAACGCGCCGCCGATATCTTTGACGCCTATTTGCCGCTGGTCAGATACGAGCAGCAGGCCGGGGCTGGGTTGGCGGTGCGCAAGCATATTCTGCACCAGCGCGGCGCGATCGGATCGTCGGCACAACGGCGGCCGGTTGTGGGGCTTTCGCCGGCGGACATATCGGATATTGAATTTTTAGTCGCCCGCCAGACCCGCCGTCTGCAAGCGCAAAGCCTTACGTAAAGTCGAAAAGTTTTTTACTTCTTTTTTCAAAAAAGAAGACCTTCCTTTCTTTGTGTGGAGCATCCAATGTCGAGCGCCAGCCTAGAAGACCCCAGGGTAAATTCCACTATTGTCGCCGCCTACCGCGCCAAAACCCCAGGCTCAGCCGACCTCGCGGCCCAAGCGCGCGCTTTGCTGCCGAGCGGCATCGCCCATGACGCCCGCAACCTCGATCCCTACGGCACCTACATCGCCCGCGCGCTGGGGCCACATAAATGGGATGTCGATGGCAATAAATACATCGATTATTTCGGCGGCCATGGCGCGCTGATCCTCGGCCACAGCCATCCGACGGTGACCGCGGCGGCAGCGGCAGCCATGGCGGACGGCACCCAGTTCGGCGCCAGCCATCCGCGCGAAATCGACTGGGCGCGCGCCATTCAGCGCCTGATCCCGTCGGCGGAACGGGTGCGCTTTACCTCGTCGGGCACTGAAGCAACCTTGATGGCCGTGCGCCTTGCCCGCGCGTTCACCGGACGCCAGGCGATCCTGCGTTTCAAGGGCCATTTCCACGGCTGGCACGACCAGATGACCAGCGCCTACACCAACCACTATGATGGAACCGCGACCCTGGGCGTGCTGTCCGATGTTGCCCGCCAATCGGTGCTGGTCGATCCGGGCGATCTTGCCGGGGTTGACGCCGCCCTGTCCAACAACCCCGATATCGCGGCGGTGATTATCGAGCCCACTGGTTCGTCCTTCGGGCAGGTGCCTGTCGCTGCGGAGTTCCTCCACGGGCTGCGCCGGCTGACCAGCCTGCACGGCGCGTTGTTGATTTTTGACGAGGTGGTCACCGGCTTCCGGGTCTCCCCCGGCGGCGCGCAGGTGGCCTTTGGCATCCGCCCCGATTTATCGAGCTTCGCCAAGATCGTCGCGGGCGGATTGCCGGGCGCGGCCGTGGTCGGGCGCAAAGACATCCTCGACTATCTCGATTTCCAGGTCAGTGCGGCGGCCGGGCGGGAAAAGATCGGCCATCCCGGCACTTTCAACGCCAATCCGGTATCAGCGGCGGCGGGCATTGCCTGCCTCACCATCCTCGCCGAAACCGACGCGGTGGCGGCAGCGGCCAGAACCGCGGCCGATTTGCGCGCCGGGTTGAACGACGCGCTCACCAAGGCGGGCGTGGCGTGGTCGGTCTATGGCACATCATCGGGCTTTCATCTGTTCATGAACCCGACTGGGCGCGCCATCACCCCGCATGGTTTCGATCCGGGCACAGCGGCATTTAACGAGCTGAAAACCCAGGACCCGCGCCTCAACAACCGCATGCGCCTGGCGATGCTGACCAATGGCGTGGACCTTAATCCGCGCCTCGGCGGCTTCACCTCGGCAACCCATACCGCCGCCGATATTGCCGAAACCGTGGCGGCTTTCAGTGAGGCACTGGCGATGTTGAAAACCGAAGGTGAACTGCCATGAACGACACCGATCTGGGCTATCTGCCAGCCACCCAACTGATCCCGATGATCCGCGCCAAGCAGATCTCGCCGGTCGAAGTCACCAGCGCAATTCTGCGCCGGATCGAGAAACTCGAACCGCAGCTGAACGCCTTCGCAACCCTTACCGCCGATCAGGCAATGGAGGCGGCGCGCGCGGCGGAAAAAGCGCTGATGGCAGGCGACACGCTCGGGCGTCTGCACGGCGTGCCGGTCACCATCAAGGATCTCGCCGCCGTTGCCGGGGTGAAAATGGATTCCGGCAGCCACATCACCGCCGGCACCATGCCGGCTGCCGACACCCCGTTTGTGGCGCGGTTGCGGGCCGAGGGCGCGGTGATCCTGGGCAAAACCACCACGTCTGAATTTGGCTGGACCGGGGTCTCGCGCAGCCCGCTGACCGGGATTACCCATAATCCGTGGAAGCATGGCTACAACGCCGGGGCATCGTCAGCCGGTGCCGGCGTTGCATCGGCGGCCGGGTATGGCCCGCTGCATCAGGGTAGCGACGGCGCCGGATCGATCCGCATGCCGGCGCATTTCTGCGGGGTATTTGGCCTCAAGCCGAGCTATGGTCGGGTGCCGTCTTATCCGGTTGCCGGCACTGGTGATTACACCAGCCATAATGGCCCGATGACCCGCAGTGTCGCCGATAGCGCGCTGATGTTGCAGGTTATGTCGGGGCCGGCGGTGCTGGACCACACCTCACTCGAAGCCTGGCCGGCGGATTATCCGGCGCGGCTCGGCGATGGCGTTGCCAAGCGCCGCATCGCCTTTAGCGCCGATCTCGGCCATGCCCGCGTCGATCCGGAGGTCGCGGCTCTGGTGCGCCGCGCCGCCGAGGATTTCGCCCGCGCCACCGGCAACGATCTGCACGACGTGACCCCAGGCTGGGGCAAGCTTGGCCCAGAAATCGGCCGGGGCATGTGGTCGGCGCACCTCACCCGGCTCGCCAAATTCATTCCCCAGTTCGAAGCACGGATGGACCCTGGCTTGGTCGCCTGCATCCGCAGTGGCGACACCATTTCGATGTCCGACTACCAGGAATTGCGCCTGCGCAAGATGGAATACGTCGCCGCCATCCATGCCTGGTTCCAGGATTGGGATTTTCTCATCACCCCGTCCGTCTCGGTTGCCGCTTTCCCGGCGGAACAGCTCATGCCGTCGGATTGGCCAAAGCATGACTGGGACTGGCTGAGCTGGGCGGAATTTTCCTATCCGTTCAACATGTCGTGGAACCCCGCCGCCAGCCTGCCCTGCGGCTTCACCGCCGCCGGCCTGCCGGTCGGCATGCAAATCGTCGGGCGCCGCTTTGACGATCTCGGTGTGCTGCAAGCCTCAGCCGCCTTCGAGGCTGCGCGGCCTTGGGCCGATAAGCGCCCGCCCTTGGATGTTTGAAGTCCGCCCGATCGGCCGACTGCGCACGCCGTGGAAAACCACCAGCGACTGCCCGCGCAACGGGCGTCGCGCCGATCCACCGCCGGAATGTCTGGTCGAACTCGACCCGGAATACGTCGATGGGCTGCATAGCATTGAAGGCTTTTCGCACCTGATCCTGCTGTACTGGCTCGATCGCGCCGGCCCGCCCGAGATGATTTTTACCCCGCCGCGCGATCTCGTGCCGCGTGGCGTATTTGCCACCCGCACGCCGCGCCGGCCCAACCCGATCGGGCTGTCGGTGGTGAAATTCGACGGGCTGGCGGCGCCGGGGGTGCTGCGGGTGCGCTATCTTGATTGCGTTGATGGCACGCCGCTGGTCGATATCAAACCCTATCTGCCGACGACGGACGCAGAACCCGCCGCCAGCATGAGTTTCCAGGGCAAACCGCGCCCGTAAGCAGGGTTACAGGCTGGCGAGATACTCCATCGCCGCGCCGACCCCGCCCGGGCTATGCGGCACGCCGCCAATGCGCAGCGCCATTTCGACCGCGCCCAACGTGCCGAGCACCATCGGCTCGTTCAAATCGCCAAGATGGCCGATGCGGAACACTTTGCCGGCAAGCTTGCCCAAGCCGCCGCCCAGCGACACGTTGAAGCGCTGGCTGCAAATCTGGCGGATCGCGTCGGCATCATGGCCATCGGGCAGCAGCACCGCGGAGACCGAGTTCGATTCGCGGGTTTTATTCTGGCAGTACAGTTCCGGCCCGTTATTGCCCGACCAGTGCCGCACGCAGCGCCGCACTGCTTCGGCGAGGCGGGCGTGGCGGGCGAAGACCTCATCCAGGCCTTCCTCATCGATCAGGCGAATGGACTCGCGCAGGCCAAAGAACTGGTTAGTCGGCACGGTGCCGATGAAGCTGCGCTGCTTGCGGGCCGCCATCGCCTTCCAGCTGAAATAATGCTTGGGCAGGGTCGAGGTCGCGGATGCCGCCATCGCCTTGTCGGACACCCCGGTAAACGCCATCCCGGTCGGCAGCATCAGGCCTTTCTGGCTGCCACCGACGACCACGTCGATCTTCCATTCATCCATCCGCAGATCGATGCAGCCGAGCGAGGATATGGTATCGACCAGCAGCAGGGCAGGGTGGCCGGCGGCATCCATAGCGGCACGGATCTGGTCAACCGGCACGGACATCCCGGTCGAGGTTTCATTCTGCACCACGCAGACCGCCTTGATGACATGGCCAGTGTCGGCGGCAAGAGTTGCGCCGAGCGCGGCAATATCGATCCCCTCGCGCCAGTCGCAGGCCAGTTTTTCCACCTTCAGCCCAACATCGCGCATCATTCCGGACCAGCTTTCCGAAAACACCCCGGTTTCCGGCACCAGCACGCTATCGCCGGCTGACAGCACGTTCACCACCGCCGCTTCCCAGGCCGCGTGGCCCGAGCCGGTGTACATGAACATGTGCTGATTGGTTTTCATGATCCGCAGAATGCCGTCCCAGCATTCGTCGTAGAGCTTCATGAATTCCGGGGCATGGAAATCAACCGCGTGATGGCCGATGGCATGCAGGATGGTCTCGGGGATGTTGGTCGGGCCGGGATTGGCAAAAAACAGGCGGCCGCGCGGCTTCTTGATGGGTTGGGCGGTGTCAGGCATGATGGCGTTCCCTTGATCGTATTTAACCAACGATACCGCCAAGATAGAGGGGCGGTAAACTGGGCAACCGCCTAACCGCTGCATGGCTGGGTGCCATCGACGAAATGCGTGTGCGTCGATGGGCTGGGAAGCACGCCCGATAAGGGTTAAGACCGTGCAACTCCAAGACAGCATGAGGCGAAAATGACTTCCGAAAAACATCGCAATGGCCTGCAACTGCGTTCGCTGGTGACATCGACCGGCACGCTCGAACTTTCCCTGGCCGAAGTCGCAACAGCCACGCCGGGCGCCGACGAGGTGGTGATCCGTATCGAGGGATCGCCGATCAACCCGTCCGATCTCGGGCTGCTGCTCGGGGCTGCCGATATGGGCACCGCGATCGTTGCCGGAACTGCCACAAGCCCAGTGCTGACCGCCGCCATCCCCCCAGCCCTGATGCGGGCAATGGCGGGCCGGGTCGGTGAAAGCATGCCGGTCGGCAATGAAGGCGCCGGCACCGTGGTCGCCGCCGGCGCCAACGCCCAGGCTTTGCTCGGCAAGATGGTCGCGGTGTTCGGTGGTGCGATGTACGCGCAATACCGGGTGATGCCGGCCGCGCAATGCCTGGTGCTGCCGGACGGCACCAATGCGGCCGAAGGTGCGTCCTGCTTCGTCAACCCGCTGACCGCGCTCGGCATGGTCGGCACCATGCGGCGCGAAGGCCATACCGCGCTGGTGCATACAGCGGCGGCATCGAACCTTGGCCAGATGCTCAATAAAATCTGCCTCGAAGACAATGTCGCCCTGGTGAACATCGTGCGCAGTGCCGACCAGGAAGCTCTGCTGCGCGGCATTGGCGCCGTTCATGTCTGCAATTCCAGCCTGCCGAGTTTCATGGATGATCTGATCAAGGCGCTGATCGCCACCGGTGCGACGCTTGCCTTCGACGCGACCGGCGGCGGCAAGCTCGCCGGGCAAATCCTGACCGGGATGGAAGCGGCGGCCAATGCGACCGCCAAAACCTATAGCCGCTATGGTTCGACCACCCATAAGCAGGTCTATATTTATGGTGGCCTTAATACCGCGGCGACCGAGTTCACCCGTGGTTTCGGCATGGCCTGGGGCATCGGCGGCTGGCTGTTGATGCCGTATCTGGCGAAAGTCGGGCAGGCCGAGGTCGCCAAGATGTATGCGCGCGTGGTCGCTGGGCTGAAAACCACCTTCGCCAGCCACTATACCGGCGAATTGTCGTTGGCCGACACCCTGCAACTGGCCAACATCACCGCCTATAACCGGCGCGCGACTGGGGAGAAATTCCTGATCTGCCCCCATAAAGGCGTGTGAGTCTCTTGACATAGGCACCTCAACTGACTAGTTCGATAACCAGTCATAAGGTCCAATGTCATGAACGCCTGGTCAGTGCAGGACGCCAAAGCCCGCTTCAGTGAGTTCCTCGATACCTGCATCACCGAAGGCCCACAGATCGTCACCAAGCGCGGTGCCGGCGCTGCTGTACTGGTGCCGCTCCTGGAATGGGAGCGGTTGCAGCGCGTCGCACGGCCAAGTCTGAAAGAACTCTTGCTCGCCCCCAGCCCATATGGCGATCTCGATTTGCCAGCACGCGGCGGATTACGCCGCCGTGCGGCGGAGGCGGTGGATTAAGGTCGGGTGTATCTGCTCGATACCAATGTTGTTTCAGAGTTGCGCAAAGCCCGCCCGCACGGCGCGGTGCTGGCCTGGATTGGCGGCGTGGCTGACGCCGATTTGCATTTATCCGCCGTCACCATTGGCGAAATCCAGGCCGGCATCGAGATCACCCGCGCCCAGAATAAACCCAAGGCCGCCGAGATCGAAGCCTGGCTCGATCAAGTCGCCGCGACCTACAATATTCTCCCGATGGATGCCCGTGCCTTCCGTGCTTGGGCGCGGTTGATGCACCGCCAATCCGACCAATTAATGGAAGATGCTATGATCGCCGCCACCGCAACGGTGCATCATCTCGTGGTGGTGACGCGCAACATGCGGGATTTCGAGCAGCTTGGGGTGACGTGCCTCGATCCCTTTATCGCGCCGTCCAACTGACCGGGCGCAAATCTTTCGGCAAATAAAGCGGATGCACCGGCACGCCATGCGTCGATAGCCGCAGAATGTTCAACCCGATCCCGGCGTCGCGCAGCGCCGCACACACCGCCTCGGCATGCACTTGCAACCCTTTCGGCAATTGTCCGTGGGCGATGACCGTGGCGTCCGCTTCCCGCGCCATCGCGACGATCCCCGCGATATTGCCCGGCCCGACCGGATCGGCGACGCCGAGCAGCACGGTCTTATCGGTGGCGCGATAGGCGCAGACATTACCAACCAGCAGCCGCCCATAGCCCCAGGACTGGGCAAAGCCCATGCATCGGGCAACCGTCGGGTCGTTGACCTGCTCATCGGCGGTGCTCGGGTTCATCATCACAAACAGCACCGATTGCAAGCCCGCATCCCAGGTCCGCGACAGCGCGAACCGATAGCGCCGGCAGTCCGAAAACTGCGCCACCGACACCACATCTGTCGCAAATTTGAGCCTTATTCTGCCGCCAGGATCATGGTCTTGCATCCCTTAACTCGCGATCACCTTCACATAGCTTCCCGGCGCATCCTCGATCACCGCGAGCTTGCCATCGCCGGGCACCCGCGCCACGACCTGCGTCTTGTCATGCTCGCGGATCCACCGGTTCCAATCCGGCCACCACGACCCGGCCATTTCGGTGGCGCTGGTGAACCAGGCCTCGGGGTCGGCCGGCAATTCGGTGTTGATCCAATGGCCATATTTGCCGCCATCGGGGGAATTCACCACGCCCGCGATATGGCCAGACGCTGCCAGCACGAAGCGGTTTTCCCCGCCAAGCAGTTGGGTGCCGCGATAGGTTGCCCGCCATGGCGCGATATGATCCTCGCGGGTGGACAGGAAATAGGCCGGCACCTTGATTGTCGAAAGATCGATCGGCGTGCCAAGCAAGGTGATGCCGTGCTTGTCCTTGAGCTTGTTGGCCTGGTACATGTTGCGCAGATAGAAAGAATGCATCTGCGCCGGCATCCGCGTCGCGTCGCTGTTCCAGTAAAGCAGGTCGAACGGGAACGGGTCATTGCCAAGCAGATAATTGTTCACCACGAACGACCAGATCAGGTCATTGGCGCGCAGCATGTTGAAGGTGGTTGCCATTTCCGACCCCTCAAGGAAACCCCGCTTATTCATTTTATCCTCGAGGGCAGCCAGTTGTTCCTCGTCGATAAAAACGTTCAACTCGCCCGAGTCACGGAAATCCACCAGCGTGACAAAAAACGTCGCGGTCTTGATGCGGTGATCGTCATGCGCCTGCATGTAGGCGAGGGTCGCGGACAACAAGGTGCCACCCAGGCAATAGCCGATCGCGTTAATCTCGCGTTCGCCGGTCGCGGCCTCGATCGCGTCCAATGCGGCCAGGATGCCTTCGCGGAGGTAATCCTCGAACAGTTTATCCGACAGGCGTTCGTCGGGATTAACCCAGCTGACGATAAACACCGTGTGGCCCTGATCGGTCGCCCATTTCACGAAGCTGTTTTTGGGGCGCAGATCAAGGATGTAGAATTTGTTGATCCAGGGCGGCACGATCAGCAGCGGCCGTTTCAGCACCTTGTCGGTGGTCGGCGTGTACTGGATCAGCTGCATCAGATCGTTCTGATAGACCACCTTGCCCGGGGTGACGGCGATATTCTCGCCGATCTTGAACGCGTCGGTATCGGTCATCTTGATGCGCAGATCGCCCTTGCCGCGCTCAAGGTCTGACAGCAAATTGTTGAGGCCCTTGATCAGGTTCTCGCCCCCGGTTTCGGCGGTTTTGCGCAAAACTTCGGGGTTGGAGAACAGGAAGTTCGACGGCGACATCGCATCGATGAACTGGCGCGAATAGAAATCGACCTTTTGCGCGGTCGCCGGTTCCATGCCGTCAGTGGTTTTAACCACATCGGTGATGTAGCGCGCCGACAACAAATAAGACTGGCGGATGAAATCGAAAACCTCGACATCTTTCCACGCCGCATCCTTGAAGCGCTTGTCGCGCGGATCGCCTGCGATCACCGGGCCACCGGCTTCCATGCCCATCATCCGCCGGGTGGTGGATTGCCACAGCGACATGTAATCCTGCCAGAAGCCAAGCTGGGCCTGCATCATCTTGCCCGGATTGGCCATCAGCTGAGTGGTCATTTCCAGGAACGCGCCGCCGATGTTCATCGGGTCGGGTTTGGCTGGCGCATCGACCGCCTGGCGCTTCAGCCAGTCGGTGACCAAACGCTGCGACCGTTCGGCGATACTGGCCATCGATTGGCCCATTTCCGCCGGATCAGGCATTTTCATCGCACTGAGATCGATCATGCCGGCGGCGAGGCCGGTTTTGCTGTCGGCTGGCTTTTTGGCATCGGCCATACGCATGTCCTTTCCGTGGGCGGACGGTCGCTGCTACATCTGACCATAGGTGGGCGGCGACCGCCGGCAGAAGGTATATCAGTTATGAGAGTGCAAAGTGCAGTATCTGTTACACGCCCGTCCTTGGGTGGGCCGGCATCTAGCGCGATAGCGGATCGGGTTCAAGGTCTGTCGGCGGGCGCAATGCTGCTTGCCTGCGTGGTTCTGGCCGGTTGCGGCGGGGCAGGTAGCGGCGGGCCGGTTGCGTGGTGGCATCAGCTTGAGGGCGGGCGCATCGCCGCAGATCGTCCGCCGCCGCCCAATGCCAGCGCGCCGTTCCCCAATCTGGCCAATATTCCCGAGCGTCCGGTGGTCACCCCGCCTGCCACCCGCAGCCAGATTGCGGCCGGTTTGGTTGCAGATCATGCCAATGCCACCTACGCGCATAGTCAGACCAACCCGCCCACAGCACGCCGTCTGCCACTTGGGCCAGTCCAGGACAGCCAGGCGGCGACCATGGGGGCGGCATCCGTCCCGCCGCGCGCCGCCCCACGTGCTGCGGTTGCAGCGGTTGGCCTGCCCTTGCCTGCGGCCGCCGATGCCGCCGCAATGCCAGCGATGGCGGCAAGCCCACCGGCCCAGGCCAGTCTGCCAGGGCTGGGTGGGATGACGGTGCCGGCGCCACCGCCCTTGGCGCCGCCTGCCGCTCCCGCGCCGGCCGCCGCTTTGGCTGCAGCGGGACAAGCTGTAGCGGTTGCATTCGCACCCGGCTCAGCGGCCCTGCCGCCCGACGCAATGGCATCGTTGCGCGCGCTCGCGGCGCGACGCGCGGGCCGGGCGGTTCAGGTCGCAGGCTTCGGCGATGCCCAAGCCGCCGACATTGCAACCCAGGCTGCGGCACTTGACCTCGCACTCGCCCGCAGCCGAGCAATTGCTGTCGCCCTTGCCCAAAGCGGCGTGCCGATCAGCGCGATTGACCAGGACGCCAAAGCCATCGGCAGTGGCGGCACCGCCCGCATTGTCGAATAGATACATCAGCCCTTGCGAAGCGGGCGTAGTGGAATCATATTTCGCCTCAAGCCATGCCTGCGACCGGAAGTCTCGTCCACATGAAAACATCAGCCGTCGACGTTCAGGCGCTCGACGCCATTGACCGCCGCATTCTTGCCGAATTGCAGGACGACGGGCGGATGACCAATGTCGAGCTCGCCCGCCGCGCCGGGATATCCGCGCCGCCCTGCCTGCGCCGGGTGCGGCGGCTGGAGGAAGCCGGCATCATCCGCGGCTATCACGCCGATTCCGACCCGCAGAAACTTGGCTGGGAAATCACATTTTTTGCCGTGGTTGGGCTGGAAAGCCAGAAGGAAACCGTGCTGACCGGGTTTGAAACCATGGTCGCCGATTGGCCCGAGGTGCGCGAATGTCACATGATCCGCGGTGGCGGCGATTTTCTGCTGAAGCTGGTGGCGCGCGACACCGCCCATGAAAACCAGCTCACCACCCGGCTGACGGGGGCTGCCAATGTCGCCCGGGTGCAGACCTTGCAAACCATCCGTACCAGCCGCAGCCTTGCCGGTGTGCCGCTCTGAGCTTTGAACGCGCGGTCTGGCTGACCCTCGCCACGCTGACATTGGTGCGGCTGGCGGTCGCGGGCAGTGCGCCATTATCGGCCGATGAAGCCTATTACTGGGTGTGGTCGCGCGCGCTGGCGCCGGGCTATCTCGATCACCCGCCGATGGTGGCGCTATGGATTTGGGCCGGCACCGCGCTCGCCGGCGATGGCGCGTTGGGGGTGCGGCTGTTGGGGCCGCTCTCGGCGTTGCTGGGCGCGGGGCTGCTGGTGCAGGCCGGACAGGATATGTTCGGTGATCGTCGGCGCGGGCTGGTGGCTGCGTTGCTGCTGAACGCAACCTTGTTGCTGGGCATCGGCACGGTGACGATGACGCCGGATACGCCGTTGATTTTCTTCTGGACCCTGGCGTTGTTCGGGCTCGGCCGGCTGCTGGCAAGCGGGGACGGGGGTTGGTGGCTGCTGATTGGGGTGGCGTGCGGTTTGGCGCTCGACAGCAAATACACCGCCGCGTTGCT
This sequence comes from Acetobacteraceae bacterium, assembly GCA_025360065.1. Classification (GTDB taxonomy): domain Bacteria; phylum Pseudomonadota; class Alphaproteobacteria; order Acetobacterales; family Acetobacteraceae; genus CAITOL01. The sequence continues at coordinate 37,824 of JANYCX010000252.1, forward strand.
GCCGGTTGGCATTCTGATTTGGCTGATCTGGCTACCAGCGATGCGGGTCTGGTTGCGCCGACCAGGGCCGTGGCTGGCCGCCTTGCTGGCATTGCTGCTTTTTGTCCCGGTTATTGCCTGGAATGCCGGGCATGACTGGGCAAGTTTCGCCAAGCAGGGCGGTCGGACCGGGGATTTCCAGATTACCCGTGCCGCGCAGTTCTTGGGTGAATTGCTACTTGGCCAGTTTGGCCTGGCAACTCCGGTGATCGCGGTTCTGTTCGCAATTGCGATGGGGCGGATGCCACCAGATCCGGCGGGACGCTTGCTCGCCTGCCTGATCTGGCTGCCGGCGGCGGTTTTTGTGCAGCATGGGTTCGGTGACCGGGTGCAGGCCAACTGGCCGGCGATCATGTTCCCTGCGCTGGCATTGGCGGCATCCGGCATTGCGCCGCGTTGGCACATCCCCGGCGCGGCGCTGGGCATCGGGCTTTGCGCGCTGGTGTGGGTGCAGGCGGCGATCGCGCCGCTGGCTTTGCCAATGCGTGCCGACCCGACCCTGCTCCGGCTCGGCGGTTGGCAGGCGCTGGCTGCCGCGGTCGATGCCGCGCGGGGACGCGAAGCGGCGGATTTCGTGGTCAGCGATAATTACGGCCATGCCGCCTTGCTCGGGCGCCTGTTGCCGGGCGTTGTGCTGGGTTTGGAACCGCGCTGGGCATTGTTTGATTTGGCGGATGCCCGCGCGGGAATCGTCGGCAAGACCGGGGTTCTGCTGCGCAGCGCCCGGCGCGATGACCGGCTCGATATGGCGGACTGGTCCGAAGCCCGCGAAATCGGCCGCCTCGACCGCGAACGCCACGGGATGGTGGCGGAAAGCTTCGTGTTATATCGTGTTGTCGGGCGGGCGGGTGCCACCCCGATCGCCGAAATGCCGCATCCTCGCTAGGATACAAGCCATGCAGTTGCCCAGCCATGACGACGTCGCCGCCGCCCGCGCCCGTATCGCGCCCTTCGTGGTGCGCACGCCCATGCTGCGCCACCGGGTGCTGGACATGGCGACCGGCGGCACAATCCTGATTAAGCCGGAGCCATTGCAGCGCACCGGATCGTTCAAGCTGCGCGGGGCGACCAACGCCATCCAGCGCCTTGGGGCTGCCGCGATGCGCGGCGTGGTGACCCATTCATCGGGCAATCACGGCCAAGCGACCGCGTGCGCCGCCTTCGCGGTCGGCACCAAGGCAACCGTGTTCATGCCGCATGACGCCCCCCGGATCAAAGTCGATAGCACGCGCGGCTGGGGCGCCGAGATCGTGCATTACGACCGGGTGACCGATGACCGCGATGCCATCACCCGCGCATTTGCCGACCGCACCGGGGCGATCCTGGTGCCGCCGTTTGACCATGAAGACGTCATTGCCGGGCAGGGCACCTTGGCGATGGAACTCGCCGAGGATGCGGCGGCGGCCGGCCTGTCGATGGATGCGCTGCTGGTCTGCACCGGCGGCGGCGGCCTGATCGCGGGCTGTGCACTCGGCCTCGAAGGTGTGTCGCCCAGCACGTTGATTTATGCGGTTGAACCCGAGGGCTGGGACGATACTGGCCGATCGCTGGCGTCCGGCATCCGCGAGGGCAACGCGCCGGGAGGGTCGATGCTGTGCGACGCGCTGCTGGCGAAAATGCCGGGGGAGATGACGTTTGCGGTCAACCAGCCGCGTTTGGCCGGGGCGGTGTCGGTGACCGATGACGAAGTTCTGGCCGCGATCCGATTTGCGTTTTTGCATTTGAAGCTGGTGGTTGAACCCGGCGGCGCGGTGTGTCTGGCGGCAGTGCTGGCGGGGAAGTTCGACGCGAAGGGCAAGACGGTGGGGGTGGTGATCAGCGGCGGGAATGTTGATCCGGCGGTGTTTGGGCGGGCTTTGGCGGGGTAATGACCTCTGGTAATATTCGTGTTACCGCAACGAAACTTGCCAATGATAGCGTAGGGCGGATGTAATCCGCCACCTTCGTCGTGCACCAAGCTGGCGGATTGCATCCGCCCTACACCACTGCAAATGATTGTCCGATCGTTAGCGAAATTGTAACCAAACATCGCCGTTCGTTCCCCTTGGAATCGCGCCGGTTGCAGTCGTCAAGAGGATGTGATTAAACCAACTCAATCCGCAACGACCGCCCAACCGCCGCCGCCGCCCGTTGCAGCGTATCAAGTGTCACCGACGGAATGGTCGGATCGAACAGCCGATCCAACTGCCGCCGGCTGGTTTTCATCCGCGCTGCCATGGCACTTTTGGTCAGGTCCAACGCCTTCATCGCCTCGGCGATCTGGTCGGCAATGATTTCCTTGACGGCGTGGTCTTCGCAGGCCGCGAGCAATCCCTGCTCGGCGAGGAACTCGTCGAAGGTTTCTTCGCTAATCCGGGCGCGCTTAATCTGTTCCATCACATCACCTCGCGTTTGCGCCGCAGCGCCAGTTCCATGTCCGCCTGTGGCGTCTTCTGGGTCTTCTTGATGAAGCCATGCAGCAAAATCATCTGGCCACCGCCCATGCAGAAAATCACCCGTGCAATCCGATCACTTTCCAGCGTGCTGCGGACTTCCCACAACCCATTCACGAGCAGCGCACAATGCGGACGCCCGATCGGCCAGCCGAACTCAACCTTCTGGATGTCCTTGCCGACAATTTGGCGGTCGGACAACGGCAAATCCATGATCCACTCGCGAACCGGGTTGCGCCCTGATGCGGCAATGTAGAACCGCGCGGGGAGCTTCTTGGAGCGATCGATCACGCGGCGATGTGTGCCATAAATGGCACTAATAGGCAAGCACGATTTTGGACCTTGTCAGTCACGCTAATCATAATACCACCCCGCCCGCGCCACCACGCAATCCGCAATCGCCTCGACATCATCCAACCCAATCACCACCCGATCGCACCCCTCCAGCGCCCCATCGCTCGCCACCGCTACAATCGTCGCATCCCCCGGCCACAGCATCGGCTTGCCCAAAGCCGCGCGAAACACCTCGATCTTGGGATGCGCGTGGCGCTTGAAGCCTTCCACCACCACCAGATCCACCGGCGCCAGCCGCGCCAGCAAGTCCGGTAATTCGGGTTCCGCCGCCCCACGATGCTCGGCCATCAGGGCGAAGCGGGTGGCCGACGCCACCAGCACTTCGCGCGCGCCCGCCTGGCGGTGCACAAAGCTGTCCTTGCCCGGCGTATCGACGTCAAACGCATGATGGGCGTGCTTGATGGTGGAAACCGACAGCCCGCGCGCGATCAGCACCGGCAGTAATTTCGCCACCAGCGTGGTCTTGCCCGCCCCACTCCATCCCGCCAGCCCGATGATTTTCATCCGCGCAGCATCACAGCGCGCGTTGATCTGGTCAAAACCCCGCCCGCCTGCTTTGCTGTCGGCAACATCGAAGGACGCCCCTCATGGCCATCGACTACGCCCCGCTTGTCCCGCCCGCCGGCCTGCCGCCGCTGCTGGTCAACCTCTATTCCGATACCCAGACCAAGCCGACCGCAGGCATGAAGGCGGCGATGATGGACGCCGAGGTCGGCGACGAACAATTCGGCCTCGACCCCACGACCAACGCGCTCGCCGAGCGCATGGCGAAAATGATGGGCAAGGAAGCCGCTGTCTTCCTGCCGAGCGGGACGATGTGCAACCAGATCGCCATCCTCACCCATTGCCGGCCGGGCGATGAAATCCTCGCCCACGAGTCCGCCCATATCCTGACCAGCGAGGGCGGCGGGGCAGCAGCGCTGACCGGCGCCCAAATCACCGGGCTGCGCGGCGACAAAGGCCTGTTCAGCGCGGACACGTTGCGCGCCGGCATTCGCTCCAAATCCCGCTACTCGCCCCCGCAAACTTTGATGGAGGTCGAACAAACCGCCAATAGCGGCGGCGGCGTGGTGTGGCCGCAAGCGCAGTTGGACGAGGTCGCAGCGATTGCCCACGAAGCCGGCATGGCGACCCATATGGACGGCGCGCGATTGATGAACGCGGTGGTGGCGTCCGGCATCCCGGTCGCCGAGATGGTGAAATCCTACGACTCGCTGTGGCTCGATTTCACCAAGGGCCTTGGCACGCCGATCGGCGCGGTGCTGTGCGGCAGCCATGAGTTCATCGGGGCGGCGTGGCGCTGGAAGCAGCGGCTGGGCGGGTCGATGCGCCAATCCGGCATTATCGCGGCGGCGTGTCTCTACGCGCTGGATCACAATATCGACCGGCTTGCCGACGATCACGCGAACGCGAAAGCCATGGTGCGCGGCCTTGGGCAAATTCCGGGGCTGGTTCCGGAAGACGCCACCACCAATCTGGTGTTTTTCGATTGCAGCGCCACCGGCATGACCGCCGGTGCGTTTGCCGACAAGGCGCGTCGCCACGGCCTGGCGCTGTCCACCACCGGGCAATATCGCGTACGCGCCTGCACCCATCTCGATGTCAGCGCCGCCGATATCGACACCGCGCTGGCTATATTACGTGATGTGGTCGGGTAACGCGGAGGTCACGCGACAAGCTTGGCGAGGAGGCGTAAACTCGAACCGACTCGCGAAAGGAAATCGAATTATGCGCCTCGCCATTCTGGCAGCTACCGTGCTGTTCACCACCGCCGCCCTGGCGCAAACGCCCGCCCCGGTGATTTCGGCGCCATTGCCATCCCCGAGCGCGCCAGCCACCCCGGCCACACCCGCCCCCAAAGCGGTTGCCAAGCCCAAGGCACCCGCGCTCACGGTTGAGCAACGCTTCGAAAAAGCCAATACCAGCCATGACGGCAAGCTGACCAAGGCCCAGGCCATTGCCGCCAAATGGACCAATGTTACCCGGGACTTCGTGGCGATGGACAAAGACAAAAAGGGCTATGTCACCATCGATGAGGTCAAGGCCGCAGCGGCAAAAAAACCTGCCGTGAAAAAACTCGCTCCGGCGCCGGCAACGCCCAAGCCCTGATTTTCTATCGCGATCCTTCCTGCGTGGCGCCATAGAAGCGCAGGAAGATCGCGACCGCGGCATCCACCACCGCCGCCACACTATCCTCCGGCCGCCCGGATTGCGGCAGCCCGAGCGTGGCCCGCAGGAACCCGGTTGTGCGCAGCAGCGCCAGAAATTGCTCCGCAGCCATCATCGGATCGGTGATCGCGAGATGCCCGGCTTCGGTCTGCGTCGTGAGCCAGTCTGCCATCCGGTGGAGAAATCCCAACGGGCCAGCAACCAGGAACGCCTCGCCAAGTTCGGGGAAATGGGCGCTTTCCGCAATGGTCAGCCGATAAATCGCCATGGTGCGGTCGCGCATCAGGAAGGTCAGCGTGCCCAGGCCGATCTGGCGCAGGGCGTCGGCGACATCGACAAAATCGTCGGGGAAATTGCCGTCCGCCTGCGCGCTGCGCCGGCAGGCATCGCCGACAATGGTGGCAAACAGCACATCCTTGGACGGAAAATACGCGTAGAGCGTCGCTTTGGAGACCTGCGCCTGCCTCGCCACCGCATCCATGCTGACTTTACCATAGCCTTGCGCGATGAACAGCGCGCCGGCGGCGTCCAGCACCTGTTGGCGCTTGGCGGAAGGCGGCGGTTCGGGGGCGACGTGCGGGGCGCTCATGATGCCCGATAAATAGGTGAACTGAACCGTTCAGTCCAGTCTTGACGCTGGCGAAATTCGTCCCCAATTTGCTGGGGAATTACCGGAGCCAACGCGACCGGGGGAGCCACGCCGATGAACGCCGTTTCCGACCTGACCGCCGCGCCCGCCGATGCCCAAAGCCCCGCCCAAGGTGCCGCAGCTCTGCCAGTCGGCCTGAAGCGGCTGCGGCGCCTCGCGGTTGGGGTGCTGGTTCTGATTGTTGCGGGCTTGGTCGCACAGTGGTGGTGGGTGGAAGGTCGCTGGATCGAGGGCACCGATAATTCCTATGTCCAGGGCGACATCGTCACGCTCAGCCCACGGATCGAGGGTGAGATCATCGCCATTCACATCCGCGACAACCAGCGCGTCGAAGCTGGCACGCCATTGCTGACCTTGGACCCGGCTGACTGGAGGGCGCGGCTCGATCAGGCCCGCGGCGCGGTGGGGGAGGCCGAGGCCAGCATTGCCACTGCCCGCCGCCAGGTCGAGCAAGCCCGCGGCGCCATCGCCCAGGCTTATGCTGCAATCGAACAGGCCCAGGCCGAGCAAATCCGCGCGACCGCCGATGCCACCCGATCCACATCGCTGGTCGGGTCGGGCTGGACCAGCCGGCAGGCCAATGACACTGCCATTGCCACCGCGCGCAAGGCCGATGCCGGTTTGGGGGCGGCGCGCGCCCAGCATGATATCGCCGACCAGACCTTGACGGTTGCCCAGGCGGTTGCGGCCCAGGCAGAATCCCGCCTGATTGGTGCGCGCGCGACCGCGACGCTTGCGGCCAACGGGCTTAGCTACACGGTTTTGCGCGCGCCGTTTTCGGGAATTATCGGCAATCGTGCGGCCCAGCTTGGCCAGCATGTCGCGCCGGGCCAGCAACTCCTGGCACTCGCCCCGCCGCCCGAGAAACTGTTCATCATTGCCAATTTCAAGGAAACCCAGCTGCGCCACATCCGGCCGGGTCAGACAGTGCGGGTGACCCCCGATATCGACAGCGCGGCCGTGGTCACCGGGCGGGTGGACAGCATTGCGCCGGCCACCGGGGCGCTGTTCTCGATCCTGCCGCCGGAAAACGCCACCGGCAATTTCACCAAGGTGGTGCAGCGCGTGCCGGTCAAAATTATCCTCGATCTCGGGCAGGCCGGGCAGATCGGCTGGCTTCGCGCCGGGCTATCGGTGACCGCCGAGATCGACACGCGCGGGCCGGATGCACAGCGCCGTGGCCTGATCGGCTCGATCCTCGCCACCCTGCGCCTGAATTAACCCGATGCCGATCGACCCGACCCGCACCAGTTTCCGCGAATGGGCGGCGTTCCTGTCGATGGTGCTGGGCATGTTCATGGCGATCCTGGACATCCAGATCGTGTCGTCCTCGATCAGCGAAATCCAGGCCGGGTTGTCAGCCAGCGCCGATGAGGTCGCCTGGGTGCAGACCAGCTACCTGATTGCCGAGATCGTGATGATCCCGCTTTCCGGCTGGCTGTCGCGGCTGCTATCGACCCGCATTCTGTTCGTGGCCAGTGCGGTCGGGTTTACCATATTTTCGGTGCTGTGCGCCTCGGCCACCGACCTCAACACCATGATTTTGTTCCGCGCGATGCAAGGCTTTCTCGGCGGGGCGATGATCCCGACGGTGTTCGCCACCGCCTGGCTGATGTTTCCTGGCGGGCGCAGCGCCAAGGTGTCGGTGTTTATCGGGCTGATCGCCACCATGGCGCCCACCATCGGGCCGACATTGGGCGGGTGGCTGACCCAGACGTTTTCCTGGCACATGCTGTTCCTGATCAACGTGCCGTTCGGCATCGTGGTCGCGATTAATGTGTGGAACCTGCTGGATATTGACCGTCCCGATTTTTCGTTGCTCGGCAAGTTCGATTATGTCGGTCTGATTTTGATGGCGTCCTTCCTTGGCTCCTTGGAATTTGTGCTGGAAGACGGCAACAAGCATGACTGGTTCGAGGATGACAAAATCGTCGCCTTCACCCTGCTGTCATTTGGTGCGGGCGTTGCGTTCATCTGGCGGATGTTGTCCCAGCCCGACCCGCTGGTGGATTTGCGCAGTTTCGGCAATGCGAATTTCTCCGCAGGCTGCCTGTTCAGTCTGGTGATGGGCACGGCGTTGTACGGAGGAACCTATCTGGTGCCGGTGTTTCTCGGCCGGGTGCGCGGCTTCGACAGTTTCCAGATCGGCGAGGCGATGTTTGTCACCGGCCTGTTCCAGTTCATCTCGGCGCCGATCGTCGCCAATCTGATCCGGGTGATGGACCTGCGGCGCATGCTGGCGATCGGCCTCGCGCTGGTTGGCGGCGGGTTGTGGTGGCTCGCCCACCTCACCAGCCAGTCCGGCTTCTGGGAGATTTTCGGCCCCCAGGCGATGCGCGGCTTTGGCATGATGTTCATCATGCTGCCGACCAACCAATTGGCGCTCGGCACCATGCCGCGCGAAAAGATCAAGAATGCGTCGGGGGTTTATAACCTCACCCGCAATCTTGGCGGCGCGCTCGGGCTTGCGGTTATCAACACGGTGGCCAGCGTGCGCACCGATGTGCATGCCCTGCATCTGAAGGAAGGACTGACCTGGTCCCGCATGGCCGCCGAACGCGGGCTTGCCACCATCACCCATGGTCTGACGGCTGCCAAGGAAAACGCCGCCCCGCTGGCAGCGCTCCGCAAGCTTGCGCAGATGGTCCAGCAACAGGCGCTGACGCTGGCTTATAACGACACCTTGCTGCTGATGGCGCTGCTATTCGCGCTCGCGCTGCCGTTCACGCTGCTGCTGGCCAAGCCGGCGCCGATGGCGCAAACTGGCGATGGCCATTAGATCTGGGAGCGAAGATGACACGAATAGCGGTACTCGATGACTGGCAAGGCATCGCCGAGGCCGCCGCCGATTGGTCGGCCGTCCGCGCCCAGGCCGAAATTGTGTTTTTCCGCGACGCCTTTGCATCCTCCGCCGCCACCATCGCGGCGTTGCAGGATTTCGACGTGGTGCTGGCGATGCGCGAACGCACCCGCCTCCATGCCGACGTTATCAGCCAATTGCCGCGCCTCAAGCTGCTGAGCTTTACCGGTGCCCGCAACGCCGCCGTCGATATCCCCGCCTGCACCGCCGCCGGCATCACCGTGTGCAACACCACCGGCACCCCATCGTCGCACGCCACCGCCGAACTCGCGCTCGGGTTGATGCTGGCGTCGGCGCGGCATCTGGTTGCCGGTGACACGGAAATGCGTGCCGGACGCTTTCAGCAAAATGTCCCACCGGGCATGGAAATCGCCGGTAAAACTCTGGGGCTGATCGGACTCGGCAATATCGGCGCCCGCGTTGCCCGCTATGCCCAGGCGCTGGAGATGAAAATCATCGCCTGGAGCCAGAACCTCACCGAAGCGCGGGCCGCTGAAATCGGCGTGACCCGCGTTGAAAAAGCCGCCTTGCTGGCACAGTCCGATGTCATCAGCATCCATCTGGTGCTGTCCGATCGCACCCGCCATATCGTTGCCGGACCGGACATCGCACTGATGAAGCCGGGGGCACTGCTGATCAACACCTCGCGCGGGCCGCATGTCGATACCGAGGCGCTGGTGGCAGCACTCAACGCCGGGAAAATCCGCGCCGCGATTGATGTCTATGACAGCGAACCCTTGGCCGCCGATCATCCGCTGCGGTCAACGCCGAATTCGTTGCTGTCGCCGCATCTTGGGTATGTGACGTCGGATAACATGCCGGCGCTTTATCGGGCTTCGGTGGAGAATCTTACAGCTTGGCTTGGCGGCAGCCCGATACGTGTTGTCAACAAGTAAGGCAGCGCTTCCTTTTTGAAAAAAAGAAGCAAAAAACTTTTATCCATTGGAGTTACCATTATGCGCGCCTGGGCCGTTGTTGAGAACGAAAAGCCACTTCAGGAAATCGAGCTTCCCACACCGGAGCCGACCGGTAAGCAGATCCTGCTCGAAACCACCTATTGCGGGGTCTGCCATTCAGACCTCCATATTTGGGAAGGTCGCTACGACCTCGGCGGTGGCCGGGTGATGAACATGAAAGATCGCGGACTGACCCTGCCGCTCGCCATGGGCCATGAAATCGTCGGCCGCGTGGCCAAACTCGGCCCCGACGCAAGCGGGGTCAAAATCGGCGACATCCGCATCGTTTTCCCCTGGGTCGGCTGCGGCACCTGCAAGAAATGCCTCGCCGAGGAAGACAACATGTGCGCCACCGGGCGCAGCCTCGGCGTTTATCAGAATGGCGGCTACGGCACCCATGTCATCGCCGCCCATTCCGGGCATCTGGTCGATCCCGGCACCTTGGACCCGGCAGTGGCCGCGACCTATGCGTGTTCGGGCATTACCGTATTTTCCGCGATCAGGAAGCTCGGGCAGGTCGATGCCGATGAGGCGATTGTCCTGGTCGGCGCTGGCGGCCTTGGGCTGAACGCCATCGCAGTGCTGAAAGCGATGGGCCACAAAAACATCGTTACCATCGACATCAACGCCGAAAAACGTGCGGCAGCGATCACCGCTGGTGCCACGGCAACCGTCGATGGCGCGTCCCCCGACGCCGCCAAGCTGCTGGTCGACGCCTGTGGCGGACCGCCAATGAACATCGTCGATTTGGTGAACGGCACCGCCACCGCCCGCCTTGCGTTTGCCACCCTGGGTAAGGGCGGCAAGCTGATCCAGGTCGGGCTGTTCGGCGGCGAGCTCAACCTGCCGCTGCCACTGATGGCGATGCGCGCGCTGACCATCCAGGGCAGCTATGTCGGCAATCCCAAGGAATTGCGCGAACTCGTCGCACTCGCCCAAGCTGGCACCCTCGAAGCCATCCCAGTCACCATCATGGCGCAAAACCAGGCCGACGCCGCGCTGATGCGGCTGCGCGACGGCAAAGTAACCGGACGTATCGTTTTGAAAGCGGAGGCAGCCTAATGTCCAATTCCCCCCGTCGCAGTGTCGTGCTGCGTAACCGCCCGACCGCTGAACCGGATGTCTCCGACTTCGCGATCATCGAGGACGCCGTCCCGACCCCTGGGCCGGGTGAAGTCGTTACAAGAGCAATCTTTCTGTCGATCGATCCCTATCAGCGTGGCCGCATCGCCGATCGCAAATCCTATGCCCCGCCGGTCCAGATCGGCGAAGTCATGACCGGCGAAACCATTGGCGAAGTCGTGGCCTCGGGCGACCCTGGCTTCAAGCCCGGTGACATCGCCTCCGGTGCCCGCGGCTGGCAGACCCACACGCTGTCGCAGGCGTCCAGCCTTACCCGGCATGATCGCGACGGCACACCGTTGGGCGCTTATCTCGGCGTGCTCGGCATGCCCGGCACCACCGCTTATTCCGGCATGAAGGATATCGGCCAGGTCCGCGCCGGTGAAACCGTGGTGATCTCGGCGGCCTCCGGTGCGGTTGGATCGGTTGCCGGACAGTTGGCCAAGCGGGCAGGGGCGCGGGTGATCGGCATTGCCGGTGGTCCGGATAAATGCCTGTTTGTGCAGGAAGTTTTGGGCTTCGATGGTTGTATCGACCATCGCAGCGCGGATATGGCGATGCAGTTGGCCGATGCCTGCCCGAACGGCATCGACGTCTATTTCGAGAACGTTGGCGGCACCGTGCAGGACAGCGTCTGGCCGCTGCTCAACCCGTTCGGCCGCATGATCATGTGCGGGATGGTCGCGCAATACAGCGACCCCAACCCCCCGCCGGGCCCCAATCTCGGCACCGTCGTCGGCCGGCGCTTGCGGATTGAGGGGCTGATTGTTTCCGACAAGCCGGAACGTTTCGCCGAGTGGCGGGCACTCGCGGGCCCGTGGGTTAAGGACGGGTCGTTGCATTACCGCGAAACCGTCATCGACGGCCTGGACAACGCGGCTGAGGCGTTCTGCATGCTGTTGCAGGGCGGCAATTTCGGCAAGATGCTGGTCCGGGTCGGCGCCGATCCGGCCTGAGTGCGTTTTGCCCCTTGAAGCCAGCCGCGGAACCGCCTAGAACCCGCGCCCTGGCCCAAAGCTGTCCCGTTCGTCTAGAGGCCTAGGACGGCGCCCTCTCACGGCGCTAACAGGGGTTCGAATCCCCTACGGGACGCCACCCGGTCGCAATTGGGTCAGGTCTTCGCGGCGCATCCGTCACCAAGTTAACCGCTCATCGCCACCCAATGGGCAACGATGATCGCCACGCTGGCGAGCACCAGCGCCAGCGCTGTGAAATCGCGGTTCCACACGGTGGTGACGGTGACCGGATCGCTGTCAGCCCAGCGCGCGGTGGCAATCGCGCTGGCCGACATTGGCGTCATCCCGACGCCAACCCCCCAGCCCAGCATGCACGCAAACGCCAGCACCGATGGCGCCACCCCGAGCGCCTGTGGATCAGGCACGGCGGCCCCGATCACGGCAACGATTGCAATCGGGTTCAACCCAACCAATCCGGTCGCCAGCAGCAGCACCGGCACCAGCAGTGGGATTGCCAGCGGCGGCAGCATGGTGAGCCACGGCGCCATGCCGCCGGCTGGCAAGGCCATGCCGAGCGCAACGCCGAGAAAGCCGCCCGCTGCCAACACGCCGGCCTCGCCGCGAAACCCAGGCAGGCCGGCATGGAATTCCACCAGAAGCGGCCAGACCCGGCCGTGTCTTTGCACCAAGCCCCAGACCAGTGCCACTGCCGGCACGGACCCGGTAACTCCGGTCGAAAGCCCAACCCCGAAGACCGTCCCGACGCCCCAGGCCAGCGCGCCCACCAATGCCACCAGCCCGATCACCGCGACATGGATTGTCCAGCGTTCCCGGCTTGGCCGCGCGGTTTCGTCCACCATCGGCAAGCGCCCATCCAGCCAGACCCCGATGGCCAGCATCAGCATGGCGACCACGAACCCGGCTGGCAGCAGGGGCAGCAAATTAGCCCCCGGCACCGCCGCCGACACCACCGCTGTCATGATATTCAGCGGCGACCAGCAATTCATCGTGCCAAAGCCGCGATAGGCCGCCAGCATCATCCGCCCGCGCGCCGTGGCATGGGCATCGCGCAACATCGCCCCCAGCACATCGATCGCGCCGTAGGACAGGATGATGCTGAACAGATGCCCGCCCGCGCTCATCGCCAGATAGCGCCGGCCAGGTGGTTGGCCGAGCAATTGCGCCCCGCAGCGCCTGATCACCACGCTATGCTGGGCGGCCAGCCGCAACGCCCCCAACGCCAGAAAGAACGCCGCATAGGCTGCCCCCCGCCGCCACGCGGCAATCCAGGCGGCCAACGGATCGGGCGCACATGCCACCGCGATCGCGCCGGCGCACAGCAAGACAGCCAACACTGCCTTAACCATCGGTCTCTGGCGCCCAAATTCCAGCGTCAGAAACAGGATGATCGCCCCCCCCGCGACCTCGCTTGCGCCGGGCAGATGGAACAACAAATCCCCCAGGCTGCCAGCCCAGGCGATCAGATAGAAAAAACCACTCACCCCGCCACCATGCCCGCGCCGGCCCGATATGGACAGCCACCCCAAGGCCGGGCAAACCGGCATCAACCAGTTCGGGAGACTGCAATGCTGTTCGATTTCGACAAGATTTCCGCCCAGGATCGCTATAAGCTGCTGGCATCGACGGTGGTGCCGCGCCCGATCGCCTGGGTGGTCTCGCATGACGAAAACGGCGTCCTCAACGCCGCACCGTTCAGCTTTTTCAACGTGTTCTCCGCCGATCCGCCAGTGATGGTGATCGGCATTGGTGGCCGCAAGCCGGGGGACGCCAAGGATACCGGCGCCAATATCCGCGCCACCGGCGAATTTGTCATCAATCTGGTGAGCCATGAACTCGCCGAGGCGATGAACATCACCGCGATAGATTTCCCGCCCGAGATCGACGAGATCAAAACCGCCGGCCTTACCACTTTGCCCTCCACAAGGATTAAAGTGCCGCGTATCGCCGAAAGCCCGGTGGCATTCGAATGCGTGCGCTTTCAGACCATCGACATCGCCAATGATCGCACTTTGGTGATGGCCCGCATCGTCGCCATTCACGTTGCCGACCCGTTCGTGATGAACCAGGAGCGCTGCTATATCGACACCCAGAAGCTCGACCTGATTGGCCGCATGCATGGCGGCGGCGGCTATACGACGACGCGGGACTTTTTTGACATGCCGCGCATTTCGGTCGCGGAATGGAACGCGAAAACCTAACGCATCATCACCACGGCGTCGGCGCCATAACTTGCTGGCGCCGGGCCGACGGCCCGAAAGCCGTGGCGTTGCCAGAACCCTGACGAGTTGTTGACTGCGACAAGCGTCATGCACGCCAGCCCGGCTTGCGCCGCCACTGCGACCAGCCGCGCAACCGCCGCGCGCGCCGCCCCAGTGCCGCGCGCGGCCGGCAGCAATGCCAGATCGTGCACATAATAATGGGTCGGCAGGTCGGGCAACGCGCCGAGCAAGGTGTCCAGCGCGGCCGGCTTGCCGGCGTGCCACGGATGGCTCACCGCATAGCCAAGAACCTCACCGTCACAGTCCAGGACCAGGCAACCGGCCGGATACAGGCGCCGCCGCTCAGCCGGGATTTCCGCCCTTTCCGGGAAATCCGGATGCACCAGATCAGCGATGCGGTTGACCTCGGCCAGATCAGCGTCCTGCATGGCGCGCCAGATTGCGGGCATCTTGGTGCTAAAGCCCTGCCGCGGTTCGCAATGCCGCCAACTCCGCTGCGTCCCAAACCCCGATCACAATCCCCTGGCGCAATTGCTGCCCGTCGGCGTAGGCCGCAATCCTGGCGTCGGGTTGGGTGATCCGGTTGTGGTCGCGCAACGCCCAGTCCATTAACGCGCGCTCCAACCGGGCAATGGTGTCGCGATGGGCGGGCGCGGCGCCAAGATCGGTGAGCTCCTTCGGATCGGTCGCCAGATCATAAAGCATCGGCGCGAACCCGACCGCATGGATCAGTTTGAAGCGCCCATCGAAAACCATGAACAGCCGGCAATCCTCGATCTTCTGGCCTAGGGTTAACCGGGCTTCCTGCATCGAGTAATCGTATTCGCTGAACACGTAGTGGCGCCATTCCGGGGATTGCCCGTCGAGCCAGGGCAGCAGCGACCGGCCCTCCATGATGTTGTGGGCGACAATGCCACCGAAGAACTCCAAGAAGGTCGGCGCAAGATCGATCGCCTCGACCAGCGCGTCGCAGACCGTGCCATGCGTCCCCGGCCTGGTGGGGTCGGCCACAATCATCGGAACCTTGGCCGAGCAGTCGTGAAACAGATCCTTCTCGCCGAGCCAGTGATCGCCAAGATAATCGCCATGATCGGAGGTGAACACGATCATGGTGCTGTCGGTCAGCCCTTGGGCGTCGAGGAATGCCATCAGCACGCCGATCTGGTCGTCGATCTGCTTGATCAGCCCCATATAGGCGGGAATGACCCGGGACCGCACCTCATCGCGGGAGAAGTTGCGGCCGACCACGTGGTTCATGAAGGCGGCATAAACCGGGTTCGGCGTGTCGCGCTCGGCGTCCGACCGCACCACCGGCAGGACCGCGTTGGCACCGTACATAGTATGATAGGGTGCCGGCACGATATAGGGCCAGTGCGGCTTGATATAGGACAGATGCAGGCACCAGGGGCGCGGATCGGATTGTGCCTCGGCAATGAACTCCATCGCGCGGCGGGTCATATAGGGGGTTTCGGAATGTTCCTCGGCGATGCGCGCCGGCTTGTCGGCATGTTCCAGCAGCCAGCCATTTTGCAGCGATCCGTCTGCGGCCTGCCCGGAATTAGCCCAGTGTTCCCAGGGGTTGTCGGCCTCGTATCCCAGATCACGCAAGTAACGGTCATAGGCCGGGCGCGGGGCAGGGTCGGGGTGTAGACCGTCATCGCGCTCATAAGGTTCAAAGCCGCATTGGCTGACATGAACCCCGATCCGGCCGTCGGGGTCTATCCCGAGCCGCGCCATCCCGTCAGTGTCGGCGCCCATATGGGTTTTGCCGACCAGGACGTTGCGGACGCCTATCGCATTGAGCGCATCGCCCAAAGTCGGCTCGCCAACCCGCAGCGGAAACCGGTTCCAATTCGATCCGTGGCTGCGCATGTAGCGGCCGGTATAAAAGCTCATCCGTGACGGGCCGCAGACCGGGGATTGCACATAGGCACGGGTGAACCGCACGCCACGCTTGGCAATTGCGTCAATATTTGGGGTGGCAAGGCTCGGGTGGCCGGCGCAGCTTAGATAGTCCCAGCGCAACTGGTCGCACATGATGAACAGGACGTTTTTCTTCTTGGACATCTCACAGCAGACCTTCTTTCCGGAAACTGAGCCACCGCCCGTTGCCGATAATGACATGGTCGTGCAAGACAATCGACAGGGCGGATGCGGCGGCCTGAACCTCCTTTGTCATGGCGATGTCGTCTTGGGATGGGGTTGGGTCCCCGCTCGGGTGGTTATGGGCCAGGACGATGGCGGTGGCGTGCAGTTCGAGCGCACGCTTGACCACTTCGCGCGGATAGACCGGGGTGTGGTTGACCGTGCCGCGCGCCTGCGCCTCGTCGCCCAGCAGGCGATTGCGGGTGTCGAGAAACAGCACCCGAAACTGCTCAACGGTTTCGCGCGCCATGACGGTGGTCAGGTAGTCGATCACCTTGTCCCAGTTATTGAGCAAGGGCCGGTTCATCACCTCGGACTTCGCCAGGCGCAAGGCTGCGGCCTGCACGGTTTTGAGTGCGGCAACCGCTGCCTCGCCAAACCCATCCAGCGCGAGCAATGCGTTGGGCGGCGCGCTGATGGTGTTGGCGAAACTGCCGAATTGGGCGAGCAGGGCGCGCGCCAGCGGCTTGGTATCGCGGCGCGGCAAAGCCAGGAACAGCACCATTTCCAGCAGTTCATGGTCAAGAATGGCGGACGGACCGGCGTCGAGCAGCTTCTGGCGCATCCGGGCGCGATGCCCGTCGGCGCCGTGGTCAATGACCTCGTCGAGCAATGCGAGGCCGGGTTGTTCGGAAAAACCTTTGCGGGCGCGAGCCATGCGGCAACCCTGGCCGGGTAATGCGGAGGTGAATAGCGTCAATCGAAGACATACGACAGGATTAATGAAAAAGTTACAGCGCAGTCATCACGACGAGCGCAGCAAAGTGGCGCGCGACCGCTGAAATTTCCCACGCCAACGGCAACAAAGTACCAAAAAGTTTTTTTGGTTCTTTTTGTTCACAAAAAGAACATACTTGCTCACGCCTAGACTGTAAAAAAAATCCCAGGGAGCCGTCCGACCATGCCGCAAGTCACCCAAATGCTACGCCGCGCCGTCCAACTCAATGGCAGGGGCCTCGCCACCGAGTGCGCCGGCCGCAAGCGGACATGGGCGGAGGTCCGCGACCGCTGTGCCCGGCTTGCCGGTGGGTTGGCGGGGCTGGGCTTCCAGCCGGGCGACCGCATTGCCATCCTGGCGCTGAATTCCGATCGCTATTTGGAATATTACTTCGCCTGCGCCTGGGGCGGGTTTCTGTTCGTGCCAATCAACACCAGGCTCGCCCCGCCCGAGATTGCCCACTGGCTGACCGATTCCGGCGCCACCGGGCTGTTTATCGATGAGGCGTTTCTGCCGGCGCTGCCCGCCTTTCGCGACAAGACCGGACTGCGCCACATCATCTTCTGCGGCGATGCAGCAACGCCGGACGGCATGCAGGGCCATGACGCGCTGGTGCAAGCCGGCCCGGCGATTGACGATGCTGGCGCGCGCGGCGATACCGTGGCCGGGTTGTTTTACACCGGCGGCACCACCGGCCGGTCCAAGGGGGTGATGCTGAGCCACGGCAATCTGCTGGCCAATGCGGTCAACGGAATGACCATGCTCAGCTTCAACACAAATTCCGTCATTCTGCACGCAGCGCCGATGTTCCATATCGCGGATGCGACGGTTACTTTGTTCGGCACCATCGCTGGCGCAACCCATGTCTTCATGGCGCGGTTTGATCCTGCCGCCTACCTCGCCATGGTGCCGCGGCACCGCATCACCGGGGGGTTGTGTGTGCCGACGATGATCAACATGCTGGTCAACCACCCCGATGTTGCCACGACAGATTTATCGAGTTTCCGCGAAATGGTGTTCGGCGCGTCCCCGATGCCGGAAGCGGTGCTGCGCCGGGCTTTGCAGGCTTTTCCCAACACGCGCTTCACCCAGGCTTACGGCCAGACCGAAGCGGCGCCGGTGATGACCCTGATGCCGCCGGAAATGCTGGCGCTGGAGGGCCCGAAGGTCGGCAGGCTGCGTGCTGCCGGCATCGCCACACCGGCCTGCGACGTGCAGATCCTCGATGCCGAAGATCGCGAGGTGCCGCGCGGCACGGTCGGCGAAATCTGCGGGCGCGGGCCCAACATCATGCTCGGCTACTGGAACCAGCCCGAGCTTTCCGCCCATACGCTGCGCAACGGCTGGCTGCACACCGGCGATGGCGGCTGGATGGACGAGGACGGGCTGGTTTACGTCGTTGACCGGGTGAAGGACATGATCATATCCGGCGGCGAGAACGTCTATTCGGCCGAGGTCGAAGAAGCCCTTTACGCCCATCCGGCGGTGGCCGAATGCGCGGTGATCGGGGTGCCGGATGCAACCTGGGGGGAACGGGTGCACGCAATCGTCCGGCTCAAGGCCGGAATGGCGGCGACTGAGCAGGCGTTGATGGATCATTGCAGGACCTTGATTGCAGGCTTCAAATGCCCGCGCAGCCTGGCCTTGCGGGAGGAGCCGTTGCCGCTGTCGGGCGCAGGAAAGATCCTGAAATCGGAGTTGCGGGCGCCGTTTTGGGTCGGGGTGACGCGGCAGGTGAACTGACTTCAGGTAGGCGTGCTTTTGACCGCCAAAGCCTTGTTCGCCTTAACCTGATCCAACACGGTTTCGGGCTTGCTGGTATCGCCAGACTTGCGGGTTTCCTTGGCGGCACTGCGTGCGGCCATGGCCCGCAGGATCGCGTCTTCCTTCGACAACGCCGCGTGCAGCCCGGAATTATCCGGGGGCGGCGGCGGGGGGCGCCCGCCGGTTGCCGCCACTTGCTGCTTGCGTGACCATTCCGCGACCGGCAGCGCGGTTTGGCCTGCGGACCGGGTTTGCCCGACACGACGTAACTGGCGGGCTTCCTGTTCGATATTCACCCGGGCGAGCGGTATCGGACTAGGTGCTTTGGCGGCGGGTTTACGTGCCCCGGCCGGCTCCTTGATCGATTTCAGGACATTGGCCAGCACTGTGGGCGCGCCGGGGGGCGCGCCTGGTGCCCGACGGCGGACCTGGTTGGCGGCTTCATGTGCCATGACGGTGGCAAGGTTGGTCGGCGGCGGTGGCCCGCGCTTGGTCGGCTGTTTCAACGGCTTGGGCGAACTGGCGTTCACCACATGGGCCAAGACATGGGTTGGCTTTACGATCGGGGTCTTGGCCAGGGCCTGGCGGGTTTTTGCCTCGTCATTGCTGCGCGCAAGGATGAGCAACGATGCCGATGGTTTCGGCATCATCGACGTTTTCGTGAAAATCTGGCGCAGCCATTTTAGCACCGAACCCATCTCCGGAGACCAGGCCACGCCACGGCGGGGACCCCCCACAAACTAGCGGAATGACGGCGATTGGAAAAGCAGGAAACGCCCAGCATCCTGTGATGGCGATCATTGCACGGATGAACGCCAACCAAATATTATTTCCGATACTTGGCCAGAATAGCTT
>JANYCX010000016.1 GCA_025360065.1 Acetobacteraceae bacterium
TTCGCCAATGTTGGGGCTGTCCATTACAACACCGGCCTCCGCGTCGGGCGGACTGCGGGCGATGTGACGATGTATCGCTATCCCAGCCTGGGCTATTCGGGCGTGGTGCTGATCGACGATCACCAGATGATTGTGCACCATAACGAATTTATCTCGCCCGGTGAGCCATTGGACCCGGCGATGTTTCCGCCTGGGCCGATGCTGGCGATTATTGACGCGGGTGGGAAACTGCCGGGGCATTAGGGAAAGGAAGCGCTTCTTTTTGAGAAAAGAGGTGAAAATTTTTTGTCTGCCTGGGTCGTTTTGCTTGAAATTGGTCGCACACCATGCAATCTAGTCAACATGACCAGTTCCCTTATCCTCAACCGACCGAAATCAACCCGCCAGCCCAGCAATTGGCCGTTGCAGGACGCCAAAGCGCGCTTCAGCGAATTGGTACGCCTGGTCCATAGCGAAGGCCCCCAGCATGTCACCGTGCATGGGCGCGATGAAGTCGTTGTCGTGGCCGCAACCGAATACCGCAAGCTAAAAGGCACCCAGACCGGCGCGGACCTGATCGCTGCCCTGCAAGCCTCCCCGGATCGCGACATCGATCTGGCGCCACCGCGGGCGAAGATGCCGGTGCGTGACGTAGACCTGTGACCGGGTGGCTACTCGATACCAACATCCTGTCTGAACTGCGCCGTCCGACGCCCGAAAAACTGGTCATTGCATTTGTCGCCGAACAGCCGCTTGAAGCCCTGTTCGTCAGCACGGTGACGCTGGCCGAAATTCGCTTCGGGATCGAACTCATCACCGATCCCAGTCGTCGTGCGGCCTTGCATGATTGGCTCACCCATAAAGTCCGCCCGATGTTCGCCCAGCGCGTGTTGCAGGTCACCGAGGATGTGATGTTTAAATGGCGCCTGCTGGTCGATGAAGGGCGGAAGGCCGGACACACCTATTCCCAACCAGACCTGATCATTGCGGCGACCGCCTTGCAGCATGGCCTAACGCTGGTAACGCGCGATGTCGTAGATTTCGCGCGGATCGGAATGGACGTGCTCAACCCATGGTCCGACCGCTAATCCACAATAAACAACGTCACCCCATCCACCGTCGAAGACCGATGCGCGGCATCGCCAAAATCCGAAACCTGATAGCTCATCCCCGCCGTCAGCGTGAACCGCCGCCCATCGCGCAATTCCGTCTCCAGCACACCCTCAAGCACATACAAAACATGCCCGCGATCGCACCAATGATCGGCGAGGTAGCCCGGCGAATATTCCACCTGCCGCACTCGCAAATCGCCGATATTGAAGCTCCGCCACAGTGCAAACCCGGTCTCGCCGTCATGCCGGGTCGGCTCAACCGCGCTCCAGTCGGTGACGGTAAACGCCAATGCCGGAATTTTCATGGTCGTAGCCCCTCGATGAAGGTCGCCAACGCCTGCGGATACAAAAGATGCTCCTGCACCAGCACCCGAGCGGCCAGCGTATCGGGATCGTCGCCCGGCAGGATCGCCACCTCGGCCTGCGCCACCATCGGGCCTTCATCCATCACATCGGTCACCAGATGCACCGTGCAGCCATGGCGCGTATCGCCCGCCGCAATCGCGCGTTCATGGGTGTGCAGGCCCGGATACAGCGGCAGCAAACTCGGATGGATATTCAGCATCCGCCCGGCAAACGCGCCGACCAGCAGCGGTGTCAGAATGCGCATATAGCCGGCGAGGCAGATAATCTCCGTCCCCGCGTCGCGCAGCGCCACCAGCATCGCTGCCTCATGCGCCGTGCGGTCGCCGCGATACGGCCGATGATCGATGCACAAAGCCGGCACGGTCTGCGCCGCCACCCCGTGCAGCCCGCCAGCATCCGGCCGGTTGGTCAGCAGCAATACCGGACCCGCAGGATAGTCAGGTGCCTTCATCGCGGCCACCAGGGCCTCCATATTGGACCCCCTTCCGCTGAACAGGATGGCGACACGGCGCTTCACGCAGGCCACCCCGCCGGCAGATCGATACGGATTTCCGCCGGGCCGTCGCAGGCTTCGAGCCGCCCGATGGTGAACACCGCCTCCCCCGCTTCAGCTAAAATCGCGGTCGCGGCTCCAGCCTGATCGGCGGCAACAACCACTGCCATGCCAATCCCGCAATTGAACACCCGCAGCATCTCGGCGGCCTCGATTCCGCCGGCCCGCGCCAACCACGCGAACACTGGCGGCAGGGTCCAGCCCGCGCCGTCCAGCACCGCCCGCACGCCCTCGGGCAGCACGCGGGGCAAATTGCCCGGCAGGCCGCCGCCAGTGATATGCGCCGCGGCCTTCAACAGCCCCGCCCGATGCAGCGCCAGCAGCGACCGCACATAAATCCGCGTCGGCGCCATCAGCGCCTGGCCGAGCGTCGCCCCAGCCTGAAACGGCGCCGGCGCCGCCCAACCCGCATTGCCGGCCTCCACCACACGCCGCACCAATGAAAACCCGTTGGAATGAACGCCGGAACTTGCCAGCCCCAGCACCACATCGCCCGGCCCGATATCCTTGGGCAGCAGATTGCCGCGCTCGGCCGCGCCCACCGAAAATCCGGCAAGGTCGTAATCGCCGTCGGAATACATCCCCGGCATTTCGGCGGTTTCGCCCCCGACCAGCGCGCAGCCGGCAAGCTTGCAGCCTTCCGCAATGCCGCCGATAACCCGAGATGCCTGATCGACGCTCAATTTGCCGGTGGCGAAATAATCCAGGAAGAACAGCGGTTCCGCGCCCTGCACCACCAGATCGTTGACGCACATCGCCACCAGATCAATGCCGACCGTGTCGTGCAGCCCAGTATCGATCGCGATCTTGAGCTTGGTGCCGACCCCGTCGGTCGATGACACCAGCACCGGATCGACAAACCCGGCCGCTTTCAGATCGAAGAGCGCGCCAAAACCGCCCAATCCGCCCATGACGCCCGCGCGTGTGGTGGCTTTGGCCAGTGGCTTGATACGCTCAACAAGCGCGTCCCCTGCGTCAATATCGACGCCGGCGGCGCGATAGGTCATGCTGGCCATAGCGGGCTCCGATCGGTTTGGTCCCGTCCCGACACGTGCAATGTGCCGATTTAGAACACGGTGGATGATGAACGCCCAGACGGCGCGCCTTTCAGACGGCGGCGGAAACAACCATAGGCGCGGGGCGCACGCAATGCGCGCACCCGATGCCTGACAGCGGCCCACTGCATCCCACGGTCCGCAACAGCATGGTGAACCTGCCCAATATCATCACCTTCGCACGGCTGTGCGCGGTGCCGCTGGCGGTGTGGCTGGTGCTCCACCACCAGATGCTGCCAGCGTTCTGGTTGTTCGCCGCCGCCGGCGCGTCAGATGCTATCGATGGTTGGCTCGCCCGTCGGCAGGGCACCACCGCGCTGGGCGCGATGATGGACCCGTTGGCTGACAAAGCGCTCCTGGTATCCATGTACGTTACTTTGGCAAACATTCAAGCCCTGCCAGACTGGCTGGCGATCCTGGTTGTGTTCCGCGACCTAGTGATTGTCGGCGGGGTGTTGTTGTTGCTCGCAACCGGGCATCCAGTGGCGATCCGGCCGCTCTTTGTCTCCAAGATCAACACCGCGCTCCAGATCGTGCTGGTCGGCACGACCTTGCTGCTGGCCGGCTTGGCGCTGGCGTGGGACCCCTTGCTCGGGGTATTGGTGGCAGCCGTCGCGGTCAGCACCTTCAGTTCTGGCGCGGCCTATGTTTGGAATGTGGTGCGCACCCGATGAATACCGAGGAGTACCTGCCGCCGCTCGCCACCCGCGCCCAGCGCGTGGCACTCTTGATTGGCCTGTTGGCGGCTGCCTGGGTGATGCTGCATTTATTTGGCTCGATGCTGCTGCCGTTCGTCGCGGCGGCCGGCATCGCCTATTTCCTCGATCCATTGGCAGTTCGGCTGACCGGGATCGGCGTTGGCCGCAGCATCGGTGCCGGCGTGCTGATCCTGGGTGTGCTGATGGCGATCCTGTTCTTCGCCCTGCTGCTCTACCCGGTGCTGCTCGCCCAGATCGGCCTGCTGGTGAACCGGGTGCCGACCTATGTGCAACTGTTGCGCGGCTTCGCCAATGACTCGCTGCTAAGCTTGCAAGACCGTCTCGGCGCGGACTTCGTTGATGAGAAACTGCGCGATCTGGTCGGCGGCCAGGCTGGTGCGATGCTGTCCTTCGCGATCACCGCCATCACCCGCGTGGTTGGCGGCAGTTTCGCGATCTTCAATGTTGTGACGCTGTTGGTGGTGACCCCGGTGGTCGCCTTTTACCTGCTGCGCGACTGGCCGAGCGTGATCGGCCGGATCAACTCCTGGTTGCCCAAGCGCTATGCCGGCGTGTTACGCGCGCAAGCACGGGAAGTGAACCGCATTCTGTCCGCCTGGCTGCGCGGCCAGTTGATCTGCTGCCTGCTGCTGGCGATCTACTATGCCGGTGCTTTGTCGCTGGTCGGGCTTGATCTCGGGCTGATCGTCGGCATGACCGCGGGGCTGCTGTCGTTCATCCCCTACGTGGGCAGCATTACCGGGCTGGTCTGTGCCGTCGGACTGGCAATGGCGCAATTTCCGACCTGGGTTGGCGTCACCATGGTGGTTGTGGTTTTTGGCGTCGGCAACCTCCTCGAAGGCTATGTGATCTATCCGCGCTTCCTGGGGGACCGCGTTGAGTTGCACGCGGTCTGGGTGATTTTTGCTTTGTTGGCCGGCGGTGCCGCCTTCGGCTTTGTCGGCGTGCTGTTGGCGGTGCCGACCGCTGCCATTATCGGTGTGTTGCTGCGTTTCTGGCTGCGGCGCTATTTGGAAAGCCCGCTTTATCTCGATCCACCGATGCATCCGGGCGCCGATGCCCAATGACCGACCAGCTGCGCCTGCCATTCACCCGCGCTGAACGCTACACCGATGCCGGGTTCTTGCGCGCCGGGTCCAACCAGGCAGCTTTGGCCTGGCTCGCCCGGCCGGAGGATTGGCCCGACGGCCGGCTGGTGCTGTGGGGCCCGGAAGGCTGCGGCAAAACCCATCTTCTGCACGTCTGGGCCGCCCAGCAGGCCGCTGTTCTATCTGCGCCTGATGGCCCGCCCACCAAGCCGGTCGCGATCGACAATGCCGAGCACGCGCCCGAGCGCGGCTTGCTGCATCTGCTCAACGCCGCCGCCGAGGCCGGCTTGCCCGTCCTGCTGACCGCAAGGCGGGCCCCTGCCCGGTGGGACATCGCGCTGCCTGATCTCGCGAGCCGCCTGCGCGCCGCCACCGCCGTCGAAATCCGCCCCCCCGAGGACAGCCTGCTGCGCAACCTGCTGGCCAGCCAACTCGCCGAACGTCAGTTGCGTGTCGATGAAACTGTTCAGGATTGGCTCATCGCGCGGCTCGAACGCACGCCGGCGGCGATCCGTGATGCTGTCAATCGGCTCGATGCGGCATCGCTTGCCACCAGCGGGCGCTTCACCCAGCGCCAGGCGGCCGCGGTGTTGGTCGGGCTTGATGACGCCCCTGGCGAAAAAAATCATCATAGTGTCACCAGAACCGCAGCCATCGCGGCCCTCAGCGAAACCGGGATGCCGTAGAATGCCGCGCCAACAACGACGGATCGCGATCATCATGGATGCCCCGGTGCCGGCTCCGCCCACCACGCTGCAAACGGCCCCGGAACGCTTCATCAACCGCGAACTATCCTGGCTCGACTTCAACCATCGCGTGGTCGAGGAAGCCGATAACGCGCGCCATCCGCTGCTCGAACGGCTGCGCTTCATTTCGATCAGCGCCGACAACCTTGATGAATTCTATTCCGTGCGCGTCGCCGGGCTGATCGGCCAGGCCAAGGCGGGCGTCACCACATTGTCGCCCGATGGCCACACCCCGGCCCAGCAACTGATCGCGGTCGAGGCCCGCTGCACCGGCTTGATGGATGAACAATTGCGGGTCTGGGGCCATTTGCGCGGCTTGCTTGGCACTGCCGGCATCCATGTCGTGCAGCCTGACGCAATTACCGAAGCCGACCATGCCTGGCTCGAAACCTGGTTCATGGAGCGGGTGTTTCCGGTGCTCACCCCGCTCGCCATCGACCCTGCCCACCCGTTCCCGTTCATCCCCAACATGGGCCTGGTGATGGTGCTGCGGCTATTTCGCGAAGATGATGGCGTCGCCATGCGCGCCCTGATCCCGCTGCCCGCCCAGGCCGAGCGCTTCATCCGCCTGCCCAGCGACGACCGCCACGAAAACCTGCGCTTCCTCATGCTCGAAGATCTCGTCGGCATGTTCCTCGACCGGTTGTTCCCGCAATTCCGCGTTCAGGGCGAGGGCATGTTCCGCCTGATCCGCGATACCGGGATCGAGTTCGAGGACGAAGCCGAAGACCTCGTGCGCTCCTACGAAACCGCCTTGAAGCGGCGGCGTCGTGGGGTCGCGATCCATCTGTCGATCAATGCCGCAATGCCGGCCGATCTGCGGGAGTTTGTCATCGACGAGCTCGAAGCCCGGTCCGAGGAAATCCACATTCAGGACGGTATTCTCGGGCTGGTCGATGTCAAGCAACTGATCGTCGATGATCGCACCGACCTGCAATTCCCGCCCTACACGCCGCGCTTCCCCGAACGCATCCGCGATTTCGGCGGCGATTGCTTTGCCGCCATCCGGGCGAAGGACATTATCGTTCACCACCCGTTCGAAAGCTTCGATGTCGTCGTGCAGTTCCTGCGCCAGGCCGCGATTGATCCCGCCGTCGTCGCCATCAAGCAAACGCTTTACCGCACCAGCCGCGACAGCCCGATCGTCAAGGTGCTGATCGAGGCCGCCGAGGCCGGCAAAACTGTCACCGCCATGGTCGAACTCCGCGCCCGTTTTGACGAGGAAGCCAATATCCGACTGGCCCGCGCCCTCGAAGCCGCCGGGGTGCAAGTGGTGTTCGGTTTCACCGAGCTGAAAACCCACGCCAAAATGTCCCTGGTAGTCCGTCGCGAAGGGGCGACGATGCGGAGTTACGCCCATTTCGGCACTGGCAACTACCACCCGATCACCGCCCGGATTTACACCGATCTGTCCTTCTTCACCTGCGACCCCGACCTGACCCGCGACGCGGCACGGCTGTTCAATTACATGACCGGCTATGCCCAGCCGGCGAAGATGGATGCGATCAGCTTCAGCCCGCTGACCGCGCGCAGCACGATCTGCGCGATGATCGATCGCGAAATCGCCTTCGCCCGCGATGGCAAGCCGGCCACGGTCTGGTTCAAGCTTAATTCGCTGGTCGATGAAATCGTCATCGACAAGCTCTACGAAGCCTCCAGCGCCGGGGTGAAGATCACCGGCATCGTGCGCGGCATATGCTGCCTGCGGCCCGGCGTGCCGGGGCTTTCCGACAATATCCAGATCAAATCAATCATCGGCCGCTTTTTGGAACATTCGCGGATTTGCGCGTTCGGCAATGGTTCGCCGCTGCCCAGCCGCAACGCGCGCATCTTCATCAGTTCCGCCGACTGGATGCCACGCAATCTGGACTGGCGGGTCGAAACCCTGGTGCCGATCACCAACCCGACCGTTCATGCCCAGGTGCTCGATCAGATCCTGGTGATGAATATCAAGGACACGATGCAATCGTGGGAGTTGAACAGCGATGGCATCTGGCGGCGGCTCGCGCCGGGCACCGGGCGCAAGCGGGTGTCTGCCCACGAATATTTCATGACCAATCCGTCTCTCTCCGGCCGAGGCTCGGCACTGCATGGCGTCCCCGCCGTGCCGCATATCGCGCCGCGCCGTCCCGACCGCATGCTGCAGGATTAAAGCTATTGCCCGACACGACCCTCGCTTTGCCTGACGCTGCGACCGCCCGCCCGATCCGATCGGCGGTGGTCGATCTTGGCTCGAACTCGGTCCGACTGGTGGTCTTCGAAGGCACCGGGCGCAACCCGGTCGCCATCTTCAACGAAAAAGCCGTGCTGCGGCTCGGGCGCGGCATGCTGACCACCGGCGTGCTCAACGCCGACGCGGTCCAGCAGGCGCTGACGGTAATGAACCGCTACACCGCCATTGCCCGCGCAATGGGCGCCCAACCATTCGAGGTTCTGGCCACCGCCGCCGTGCGCGAAGCCACCAATGGTGGGGAATTTGTCGCCGCCTTGCGCACCCGCATGCCCGGCGTGCCGATCCGCATCCTGACCGGGGAAGAAGAAGCCGACCTCGCTGCCGGCGGGGTGTTGTGCGGCATCCCGACGGCCACTGGCATTCTCGCCGATATCGGCGGCGGCTCGCTGGAAGTCGTGCGTCTGAAAGATGGCATCCGCGGCGCAGTTCGCACCATGAAGCTCGGCGTGCTGCGTCTGGCCGAACGCGCCGGCGGCGATCTGGTGCGCGCGCGCGCCATCGCGGAAGCCGAACTCGCGAAAGTGCCGTGGCTCGCCGAGGGCGCCGGCCAGGATCTCTACGTCGTCGGCGGCGCCTGGCGGGCCCTGGCCCGCATCCATATCGCGCAAACTAACTATCCGCTCAACATCGTTCACCACTACACCATCAGCCGCGAGGAAGCCCGCGACCTCACCGGGGTCATCGCCGGGGCCGGTCGCAAAACTCTGGAACGTATGCCGGGCGCGCCGCGTCGTCGGATCGACGACCTTGCCTATTCGGCCATCGTGCTGCGCCGTCTGCTACGCGCCACCAATGTCCGCCGGGTGGTGTTCAGTGCCAACGGACTGCGCGAAGGCTGGTATATGCAGAACGCTTACGCTGATACCGCCAGCGCCGACCCGTTGATCGCCGCCGGGCAGGACTATGCCAGCCGCTTCAGCCGCGACCTCGGCCTGCCGCGAGCCTTGTTGGCCTGGACCGACCCGCTGTTTCCCAACGACACCGCCCAGGAACGCCGCTTGCGTGAAGCCGCCTGCTGGATGTCCGACATCGGCAGCCGCGACCATCCCGAATATCGCGCCGAGCAAGCCTTCCTGCGCATTTTGCGCCAACCCGGCATCGGCCTCGACCACCACGCCCGCGCCTTTCTCGGCTTCACTTTGGCACACCGATATGAGGCCAATTCCACCACCGAATTTCTCGAACCAGCCCGCCAGTTGCTCAGCCCCGAGGCTATCCAGCGCGCCACCATCCTCGGCATCGCGCTCCGCCTTGCCTACACCCTGTCCGCCGGCACCACCGCCTTGTTGGCCGGCACCAAATTGCTGCTCGGCCATCAGCTTACCCTGCACCTCGCCGAAGGCAGCGGCGTCTTCGCCGGCGAAGCCGTGACCCGCCGTTTGGACACGCTGGCCGCGGTGATCGGCTTGGAAGCGAACACCACGGTGGGTGCATAGCTAGCTCACCGCCCGAACCACAATCGTCGTGCGCAATTCGAAGAGGATGGCTGTGAAATTGAGCATACTTGTCTTTTAATTTAACTACTAAATGATGTCAATATCAATTTGCCAGCCGCCACCACCAACCCAACCGCCAGCACCCGTTGCAGCGTGGCGGGCGAGAACCAATGGATCGCCATTTGGGTTCCTATCACCGCCCCCGCGAGCGCCGCAGCGGCGTAAATTGGAATTTCAACCGAAACCGCCGACAGCGACAGATAATTCCCGGCCAGGCCTGCAATGGAATTGATCAGAATAAACGGCGCCGTCATTCCCGCCGATTGTCGCGCCCCGGCCCAGCCTGCGAACAACAATACCGGGCTGAGAAATATCCCGCCGCCAGTCCCGGTTAATCCAGCGAGCAAGCCAATGCCTGCCCCGATCGCAATCGCTGCCATCAGTGGCGGCCCCGGTTCGGGCGCGTTCGCGGTGGTTGTGGTTTTCCGTGGATCAACCATCAACCGGACTGCTGCAAATAGTAGCACCAGGCCAACCACCACCTTATACAGGCTGCCCGGCAGTTGAATGGCGCCGCCGGCAAAAGCCAGTGGCACCGATCCGATCAGAAACGGCCAAAGCGCCCGCGCGTTGACCCAGCCCGCAGTGTAAAGCCGCCAGGTCGCAAAAGCCGCAACCAGAATATTCAAGCACAAAGCTGTCGGCTTCATGACCGCCGGCGCCACCCCAAACAGCGCCATCGCCGCGATATAGCCAGACGCGCCAGCATGGCCAACCGAGGTGTAAATCGTCGCCGCCAGAAATATCAGCGCGGAAAGCGGCAGAGTTGTGGAGAGCATGCGTCACTATCGCTATGTTTAATTGAACATAGCGAAGGTTGCGCCGCATTGCCAGCGATCAGGACAACGCCATCGGTGCCGGACTTCCGGCAGCGTGTGAGCAGCGGAGATCGACCAATGCAACCATTAAAGGCTGGCTCGTACCCATCTGGGTCAGCCGTCAAACAATGCCCCCAAATCGCGCCGTCCATGCACGATCCGCAGCACCGAAACGTCGCCGTCTGAGACCTCGTAGACAATCACAACATTGCCGACTGGAAAGCTCCTCAGCCCAATATCCAGATCATCACGGACCCGACCGATGCGGGGATGCTCCGCCAGCAGCGACAGAACTTCGGTGATCGCCTCAATCAGCCGGTCCGCCGGACCTTCGTCGCGTGCCTCACAGGCGACAAAATCCCAGATCGCGTCCAAATCGTCGCGTGCCCCTGGCGCGAGACGAACCACCATATCAGCCCGCTGCGCCGCGCCGTTCCCGCCCGCGGCGCTTCACATCATCGGCCAGCGCGCGCATGGAACCGGGGGTGATGTCGATACCCGCGCCCCGCGCAATAGCCTGCCGCCCAGCGTCAATGCTCGCCAGCAGCGTCTCACGCGCACGCTGTTGCTCTTCCCACAGCAGCAATGCCTCGGTCACCGCATCCTCGGCGCGCGCCAGCCGGCCGGTCTTGACGGCGCGGCGGACTAGGGCCTCTTGGGCTTCGGTCAAAATGATCTGCATGGGGTCAGTTCCTTGCCGGCGCGGGTATTCGCGACATTAACAGGGATTTGCGTTTCCTGATACGACCGCTGGACGGCTTTTCTCTGTAGGGCCGGGCAATCGTCCTTGATACGATTGGAAGGGAAGTCAGTCGAGACGCGCCTTTTTTTTGTGAACAAAAAGAATACCCCGTACGCATGAAAACCCGAAAAATCCCGGTCCCCAGGTTCGTCAAAGCGATGCGAAGCCGTGGCAATCCAGTGGGCCAAACTCGGCAATCGGTGCGGTCATCCGGATCGCCACGCAAGGGCTCGCGATGACGGGATTGAGCGCCAATGATTCGGTGGAACTGACAAAACTGCCACCGAAATTGTGGGACCTGGGCAGTTACGGTAAAACGAGCAAAACGTGCGAAATCCCCGCTGCCAGCCGGCAGCGGACCGGCGCGGCAAAGTTGCGCAACCTGCGCAATCCGTGCATTCTGATGCCTCCATGAATTCCGAAGGCTCAGTCATGCTTAAGGTTTCATCTGCGGAATTCCACAAACATCTCGGCCACTATCAGGATCTTGCGCTTAATCAGGCAGTCGCCATCACCCGCAATGGCCGCGACCGGCAGGTGCTGACCCTCGACGATTTTACCGATGCCGATGTCGCCGCTATGGAGGCAACCCGTGCCTCCGAGGCGTCGAAGGCGTTCGATGACGAGCTGACCCAGTAGCTTCGTGGCATTTCGATCCCCGGAAGTTTGCCTTCCGAGCTTCCAGAAAATGGACACCTCGTTCTTTATCGCAACAAGAGAAAGCCCAGCGAACTTACCATAAACCATATGACTTGCATGTCATGTGAGGGTGAGTCTAGAATCCCTTAGAGTCCGTCCGGAAGGTTCATATAGGATTACAGAGCCTTCTCAGCATCAATCGGATTGATGCCAATCGGATGAACGCCACCGCCATACGAGTGAGGTTCTCGAAATCTTTTGCCAATCTCCGGCACCGGTTCAGCCAGGCTAGCGTCCGTTCAACGACCCATCTTCTCGGGATGACCACAAACCCCTTTGCCTGATCGGATCGCTTGACGATTTCGACTGAGAGTTGCGGCATTACCGACGCAACAGCGGACGCGAACTGTGGCCCCTGGTAGCCGCCATCAGCAAACAGTTTGTGCAGGAATGGATACATCCCAAACAGCGTCGAGATCACCAACACGCCGCCATCCCTGTCCTGGATATCGGCCGGGTGAACAACCGCGTGCAGCAGCAACCCTATCGTATCGACAAGGATATGCCGCTTCTTACCTTTGATTTTCTTGCCTGCATCATAGCCATTCGGGTCGATGCAGGCCCCCCTTTTTCTGCGCTCTTGACGCTCTGACTGTCGATCACACAGGCGGTGGGGCTGGCCTCGCGTCCGGCATGGTCGCGGCACATCATATAGAGTACGTGGTGGATTTTCGATAGCGTGCCGTCGTAGTTCCATAGATCCAGATAGTCATGCAGCGTGCTTTTCGGCGGCAAATCCTTCGGGATGTACCGCCACTGGCAACCGGTGCTGAGCACATACAGGAGGCCGTTGACCAACTCGCGCTCATCCTTCTGCCGCTCGCGGCCGCCGCGCTTGGCGGGCGGTATCAGCGGCGCGATCAGCGACCATTCGTCGTCGGTCAGATCACTCGGATAACGCAGATTGCTGCGGTCGTGACGGGCGCGGGTTTTGGTCGTCCACATGGTGGCCTCGATGATCACTGCGAGACATGGACTCACACATCAATCGAGCCGCGCAAGGGAATTCAAATGACTCGCAAACCTCCCGGACGGACACTTAGACCGTGCTGATCGCGAAATGGACATCGCGCCGCGTCCGCAGAAAATCCGCCAGTTCGCACAGGCTGATATCCTTCTGGGCCTCGACGGCGGATAGGATCGTTTCGCTGAACGCTTCGGTGCGATGGGATCGGGTGTCACCGCCTTCGGGTTTGGCACATACGGTCCCGGTGATGGAGTGGGCGTGGACCCAGCGAATGGCGCTGGCAACAGAGACATGAAGCCGGCAGCCGCGCCTCGGCGCGAAAGACCACCCGAAACGGCGGCAACAAGGCGAGAACGAAGATCGGTCGAAAGCGGTTTACCCATGCGCGCTGGCCTTCTGCCCAGCAGACAGGGTGAATCAAATTTCAACCCCGTCAGGGTATACTTTTCGACTCAAGTTGGATGGATCATACTCCAAAAGCCCGCCAACGAAACTCTGGAACTCTTCTAAACGCTGCCACATGACTTTACTCTGAAACGATTCTTTGAAGAAGGAGACGGTTGACAGAAGGGAGACGAGCCGCAGCTAAATAGGGATCAGGCGAAAAGAGGGAATCGTGCGCGTCCGAATGGCGTCCAGCGGCCATTTGCTGAAAGGAATTTGCAATCTAATTTAAGCCTGCTGGATGCGGTCCCAGGCTGTCGTATGTGCCAACCTATCAATATTGACTGACTGCGGAATTTCGGTAACATGGATAGCAGAAGATCGTGAATTATCACTTGAAAAATACTGAAAATTTATCTTAGAAGTTTCAACGTTTGGTGAGTTTTTTATCATATACCCACGCCCCCACACTGTTTCAATTAATAACGAAGAATGGTTTAATCTCAATTTTTTTCTTAATTTACAAATAAATACATCTATTATTTTAATTTCAGGTTCATCCAATCCTCCATACAAATGATTTAAAAACATTTCCTTTGTTAAAATCATTCCTCTCCTTAATATAAGTAATTCAAGAATTGAATATTCTTTAGAAGTTAAATGAATTGGAGTGTTGTTATTTAACACCTCCTTGTTTTCAATATTTATTGTTACAGACTCTATGGATATTAGAGATTGCGCTAGCCCCCTTGATCTCCGCACCAATGCCCGCACTCTTGCTACAAGTTCAGGCTTGTCGATCGGCTTTGCTACAAAATCATCTGCGCCTGCGACGAGCGCTTTCACTTTGAATCGAGACTGGGTAAGCCCGGAAACGATCAATATCGGGGCGGATATCCGCTCAGCGCGCATTCTACGAAGTGCTTCATACCCATCCGTCCCAGGCATTTCAATATCTAGCACAATGACATCGAAGTCATAGAATTTCGCCAAGTCTAGCGCCTCATTTGCATTCTCCGCATGCTCCACCACGGCGCCGGCGGCGCGAAGTGTGAGCTCCATAGACCGAGCCGCAACGACGTCGTCTTCAACCAATAAAATTCTCACTTTCATCTCCTTTGCAACCTATGGTAGCGTAATAGTCGATTAAGACAGCCAAAAAAAGCTATTTTTTCATATTTCCCGGATCATGAATGAGACTAATATGAAGGTTTGGAGTTTGATCATGAAGCACTCTCATTTATGGCTATCTGCTGAATGAAGCACGCGCACCTACTCGCAGTTCGGCTTCGGCACTCGATTGATCTCTTGGCAGGCAATACAAATCTCCGCGTCAGAGGTCGCATAGTCGCCGCCTCGGGCGCAGGAGTTGAACTCGCAGGCATGTCCGGCCTCGTGAACATCGGCGACCGAGTGAAGCTGTCCCCGCTAAATGGCCCGCCGGTGCTCGCGGAAGTTGTGGGCTTCAATCGGCTTGGCTGCAGAGCAATTTCATATCAAGTTTTCGGCGCATGGGGCCTGGGATGCTTCGTGTCCACCGGACTGCCGACGATCTGTGGGCAGCTAGCCGTTCATCCAACGTGGTTGGGGCGCGTTATCGATTCTTTCGGACGCCCACTTGACGGGCGAGGTCCACTTGCCTCAGGGGACGATCGCTTGCCTATTTATCGAGAACCGCCCTTGGCGACAAGCCGCGCTAGGCTCGGCGAGCGGATTGACCTAGGTGTCGTAGCATTAAATCTCTTTACGACCTGTCGGCACGGGCAGAGGCTGGGTGTGTTCGCAGGCTCGGGCGTGGGAAAGTCCACTTTAGTCGGCATGTTAGCTGACAATACAGAATGCGACATTACCGTTGTCGCAATGATTGGAGAAAGAGGGAAAGAAGTTAGGGAATTTATAGAAAATAATCTTAATAAAATAAATATAAAAAAAACCATCATTGTGGTTGCTACATCTGATAGCTCACCTTCTATGAAAACATTAGCAACTTTATCTGCGCTCACTATATCTGAGTATTTCCGCGACAGAGGAAGCAAGGTTTTGCTAATTGTGGATAGCATAACTAGGTATTGCAATTCATTGAGAGAAATTGCTCTCTCTGCTGGCGAAGCGCCGGTATCTCGAGGATATCCCATAAGTGTTTTTTCCAATCTTTCAAAGTTAATTGAAAGAGTTGGTCCGGGTGTTGTAAATTCTAGTACAACGGGATATATAACAGGAATATTCACGGTGCTGGTTGATGGAGACGATTTTAATGAGCCAGTTTCTGATGCAATTCGCGGCTTACTAGACGGACATATTGTACTTGATCGAAAGATTGCCGAACGAGGTAGATATCCCGCGATTGATATAGTCCGATCTCTGTCGCGATCGGTCGCAGGATGTAATTCTGCCTTGGAAGACTCTCTAACTCGTAAAGCCAGACAATTTATCGCACTGCATGAGGAAATGTATGAAATGATAAAGCTCGGCGTATATCGTCCGGGCGCCGACGCGCTGGTAGATCGTGTCATTCAAATTGCTCCTAAAATTGAGAAAATGTTAACTCAAGAAAAAAAATCTATTACAAATATAAACGAACATTTTAAACAGCTTAACTCTATTATGGATGGTTACTTACAAGAATAACTTTCGTAATTAACACCAGAAAGAGAAAAATGGTAACTGCCCCCCCCATCGCATCGCCGTCAAATTTGCTATTTACACGGTCACGGCGGGTTCGATTCAACGTGTGGATGCCGCCCGCAATCGACCTCATCAGCCTGACCGATCCGCAGAAAGATGCGATGATCCTGTCGCTTGTCGGGCAGTTGCAGGTGGCTTTGGCGGAGATTGCCGATCTGCAAGCCCGGATCGAAACACTAACCCGCCCACCCAAAACGCCGGAC
>JANYCX010000041.1 GCA_025360065.1 Acetobacteraceae bacterium
CGCGGCTCCACCACATCGCCCATCAAGGTCGAGAACACGCCCTCGGCCTCGTCCTTGTCGCCGACGGTCACTTGCAGGAAGGTCCGCACTGCCGGATCGAGCGTGGTGTTCCAAAGCTGTTCGGCGTTCATTTCGCCGAGGCCTTTGAACCGTTGCACGCTCAAACCACGCTTGCCGTGCGCCAGAATGCGATCGAACGCGCTGGCGGGGCCAGAACATACCGCTTCCTGGCTGTCGAGTTTCAGCTTTGCCGGTTCGAGGAACCGTTTTTGCAGCGGCTCGACCCGTTCATTGAGCCAACGTGCTTCCGCGCTGCGTAACATTCCGGAATCCAAGGTGTGGATTTCGGCAACGCCGCGCACCATCCGTGCAATCCGCACGCCGCCAGCCGCCGCAGTCACCATCCAGCCGCGCTCGGCCGGCAACGATACCGCGTCCAGCCGTTGCGCGAGTGCTTGGGAAACTTCCGTGACCTTGTTGGTATCGGGGGTCAACGCGCCGGCAATGGCAGCCTGTTCGATCAGCCCAACCGGGGTGTTGGGTGACAGGCGCCGCACCCGCTGGCTTGCTTCGCGCAGCCATACCGCTTCTTCATCCAGTTCCGGGCCAGCAAACACGCTGCCATCGGCATAGGTCAGCCGACCGTCTCCGAGTGCCTTTGAAAGCAGAAAGCTTTCCAGCGCCGCATCGTCTTTCAGGTAGCGTTCCTCGTTGCCACGCTTGGCGCGATAGAGCGGCGGTTGCGCAATATAGACATGCCCACGCGCGATCAATTCCGGCATCTGGCGGTAGAAGAATGTCAGCAACAGCGTGCGGATATGCGATCCATCGACATCGGCGTCGGTCATAATGACGATGCGGTGATAGCGCAGCTTGCTGATGTCAAAGCCGCCATCGGCGGGTTCGCCACGGCCAATGCCGGTGCCCATTGCGGTGATCAGCGTGCCGATTTCGGCGCTGCCAAGCATGCGATCAAACCGCGCACGCTCGACGTTCAGGATCTTGCCCTTGAGCGGCAAAATCGCTTGGTTTTTACGATCGCGACCTTGCTTGGCAGTGCCGCCGGCGCTGTCGCCCTCGACCAGGAACAGTTCGGATTTCGCCGGATCACGCTCCTGGCAATCGGCCAACTTGCCGGGCAAGGTGGAGATATCGAGCACACCCTTGCGGCGGGTAAGTTCGCGCGCCTTGCGGGCGGCTTCGCGGGCGGATGCGGCGTCCATCACCTTCTGAATGATGCCCTTGGCTTCGCGCGGATGGGTTTCAAACCAGTGTGAAACAGCGTCGGCAACGGCGGCCTGCACCACCGGCTGCACTTCGGAACTGACCAATTTGTCCTTGGTTTGCGATGAGAATTTAGGGTCCGGCACTTTCACCGACAGCACTGCGGTCATGCCTTCACGCATGTCGTCGCCGACCAGCGCGAGGCTGTCTTTCTTGCCCATGCCTTCGGCGTATTTGGACACCACCCTGGTCAGCGCCTGGCGGAATCCCGCCAGATGCGATCCGCCATCGCGCTGGGGGATGTTGTTGGTGAAGCACAGCATATTTTCATGAAACGAATCGTTCCACGACAGCGCCAGTTCGACCCGGATGTCATCATCGCTTTTGGCGGCGCGGACGCCGATGTTGATCGGCGGGGTGAACACCGGCGTCTTGGCGCGGTCGAGCCATTCGACAAATGCGATCAGCCCGCCTTCATAGAAGAAGTCGCTTTGCACCGCTGGCGCATGGCGTTCATCACGCAGCACGATCCGCAGGCCGGAATTGAGAAACGCGAGTTCGCGCAAGCGCCGCTCCAACACCGCGTAGTCGAATTCGACCTTTGTGAATGTCCCGGTCGAGGGCTTGAAAGTTACTTCCGTGCCCTGTGGTGCGTCGGATGGGCCAACCACCACCAGCGGCGCTTCGCTGTCGCCATGGCGGAAGCGGATGAAATGCTCCACGCCCTCGCGCCAGATGCGCACGTCCATCCATTCCGACAATGCGTTGACCACGGCGGCCCCGACGCCATGCAGGCCGCCAGAGACCTTGTACGAATTCTGGTTGAACTTGCCGCCGGCATGGAGCCGGGTCAGCACTACCTCAGCCGCCGAGATGCCTTCTTCGGCGTGGATACCGGTCGGGATGCCGCGCCCGTCATCGCGCACCGTGACACTGCCATCGCCGTTCAGGCACAGCGACACGTTATGGGCGAAGCCGGCCTGGGCTTCATCGACGGCGTTGTCGATGATCTCGAAGGCCATGTGGTGCAGGACAGACCCATCATCGGTGTCACCGATATACATGCCCGGGCGTTTGCGCACCGCGTCCAACCCACGCAGGACGGAGATTGAGGACTCATCATAAGCCTCCATCTCGGTCGGGGGCACAGGCGGCTCAGCGGCGTTTTCACTCATGCCGAGGGGACACTCCAACAATGTATCTGATTAGCGCTGATTTATAGCTGATCCGGTGCCTAAAGACCATGGGGCCACCACGCCGTCGGAAACCGTGAACCCGTCTGCAACCTCGGCCAGGGGGGCGAACAGGGCCACATCGGTGCCGGTCAGGAAGCATTGCGCCGGCAGACGGGCGAGTGTGTCGAACAGGGCGCTACGTCGGGTTTGATCGAGATGCACCAGTGGCTCATCAAGCAGCAAAAGCGGCGCAAATCCCCTGGTCCGCCCGAGCAATTGAGCATGGCCCAGCACGATCCCCAGCAGCAGCGATTTCTGTTGCCCGGTGCTCGCCTGCGCCGCCGACAAACCGGTTGCCGCGTCCGATATCGCCAAATCGGCGCGATGCGCCCCCATTCGTGCGGACCCGGCGGCGGCATCGACGGCCCGGCCGGCGCGCAGCGCATCCCGCAGCCAG
Source organism: Acetobacteraceae bacterium (assembly GCA_025360065.1). Classification (GTDB taxonomy): domain Bacteria; phylum Pseudomonadota; class Alphaproteobacteria; order Acetobacterales; family Acetobacteraceae; genus CAITOL01. The sequence continues at coordinate 2,857 of JANYCX010000041.1, forward strand.
TCTTCGGTTGCCAATGCCGGGTGGCCCTGCAACTGCGCGGCCACCGGGCAGGCCAGGGCAAGACTTGCCGCCGGAAACGCGCCTTCGGCAGGGGCCGCATTCAACTGCGCAATGACCGATGCCCGAGCGGCGGTCACCGCGACCCCGTGCCGCGCCATCGCGTCCTCGAGCCCGGCCAACCACGCCGCATCCGCACGCCCTTCACCTAACAACCGGTTGCGGGACGCCATTGCGGTGTCATAGGCCGCGACCTCGCGCGCATGACTCGGCTCGAACGCGAACACCAGCCGGTCGAGGAACCGCCGCCGCCCCGACGCACTTTCCTGGAATAGCCGGTCCATTTGCGGGGTGAGCCAGACGCAGGTGCAGCGCACCGCGATCTCGGCCTGGCTTCTCGGCGGTGCGCCATCGAGGCGAAACACCCGCCGATCCACCGGCCCGTCTGGCGCGGTGCCGGTGCCGATGTCGCAGTCACCATCCGGCGTGTTGAGCCGGCCCGCCACCGCCCAGCCTTCGGCGCCGTGGCGCAAAAGCTCGCCAATCCGCGCCCCGCGCAGGCCGCGCCCAGGTGACAGCAGCGAAATGGCTTCAAGCAGATTGGTCTTGCCGCTGCCATTGGCACCGGTCAGCACGCTGATCTGCGGCCCTGGGCGCCAAATCAGTTGTTGGTAGTTACGGAACTGCGTGAGGGTTAGGCGGGTTAGGCGCAACGCGGGGCTGGTCATTGTGAGAGGGAGCTTTGATCCTGCTTAGACCCGCATCGGCATCAGCACATAAAGCGCGCTGGGATCGGCCGCATCCTGCACCACTGTCGGTGCCGAGCCATCGGAAAACCGAAACTCCACCTGATCTTTGATCTGGTCGGTGATGTCATTGAGGTAGCGTGCCTGAAAACCGATTTCGAGCGGGCCGCTATCGTAGGTCACCCGGCCCTCATCCAATTCCTCGGTCGCGGTGCCCTGTTCCGGGCTGGATGCGCTCAACACCAGTAAATCACGTGCAAGTGACATTTTCACTGGCCGCGAGCGCTCGGTCGAAATCGCCGACACCCGCGCCACCGCATCCGCAAAATCCTTGGTGCCGACGCGGAGGATTTTGTCGTTATCGCGCGGGATCACCCGGTCGTATTCGGGGAAAGTGCCGTCGATCAGCTTGCTGGTCAGCGCAATGGTGCCGACCTTGAACTGGATGCGGGTATCGGACAGCGCCACTTCGATGTCGCCCGAAACGTCATCCAGCAGCTTGCGCAGTTCGTTCACCGTCTTCCGCGGCACGATAACGCCGGGCATGCCGGCAGCACCTTCGGGCAGATCTTCTTCAACGCGCGCCAGTCGATGCCCATCGGTCGCGACGGCGCGCAGCACCTTGCCGCCTTCGATCTCGGCGGCGTGGATGTAAATGCCGTTGAGGTAGTAGCGGGTTTCTTCGGTGCTGATGGCAAAGCGGGTGCGGTCAATCAGGCCGCGCAAGGTGCTGGCCGGCAGGTTGAATTTGTGGGGGAGTGTGCCTGCGGTCATCGACGGGAAATCATCAATTGGCAGTACAACAAGGCTGGTGGCGTAGCGCCCGGCCCGTAATGCGAGTTGCGCATCACCGCCCGGGCAGTCGAATTCGACCTCGGCGGTTTCCGGCAGCTTGCGGACGATTTCGTAGAGCGTTGCCGCCGGCGCAGTGCAGGCGCCATTGCGGCTGCTGCTGGCGGCGACTTCTTCGACCACCGCGATTTCCATGTCGGTCGCGGTGAGCGTTAGGCGCCCGTCGCGCACCGCGATCATCACGTTGGCCAGGATCGGGATGGTGTTGCGGCGTTCCACAACGCTTTGCACATGCCCCAATGCACGCAGCAGCGTCGCCCGGTCAGCCTTGAACTTCATCGCGTCTTACCCCTTGCACCGGCGATCTGCCGCCGAGTCACGCGGATTGGTCTGAATAAGCGACTCGGGGCGTCAATGTAGCGAAGGTGCGGGGGGAGCGCAAAGGGTAGCCGGCATTGCCGGACACAGGACGTTTTGCAGCGAAATCGCCCGCCCGGGTACCCTTTTCGCCATCGGCAAATCATGGTCTGTTCCCGCCGCCGAGGCACATGCCTCATGCGACACTCTTAGGGGGATAAAACCAGATGTTCAGCCATATGATGGTCGGCAGCAACGATATCGACCGCTCAAAGAAATTCTACGACGCCACTTTTGCCGCCCTCGGCGCGGCGCCCGCGATCGTCGATCCGCGCGGCCGGCTGATCTATTCGCATAATGGCGGCCGCTTCCTGGTAACCAAGCCGATCGACGGCCAGCCCGCCACCCACGCCAATGGCGCCACCATCGGCTTTTTGATGTCCGGCGCAGAACAGGCCAATGCCTGGCATGCGGCCGGCGTCGCCAATGGCGGGACCGCGATCGAAGATGCACCAGGCATCCGTCAGGGCGCGGCGGGCCAGATGTATCTCGCCTATTTGCGCGATCCGGATGGCAACAAGCTCTGCGCGCTGCACCGCGTGCCGGCGGCCTGATAAAACCGGGTGCGTCAACGGCGTTGACGCACCCGCCTTGTCCTTCCGCTGGCGCGATGATCCCGAACGAAGCAGGAAGCCGCCAAGGCGTTAAAGCTTGGGGCTTAGTACCCGCGTGCCAGGTCAACCTGGTTGGGCAACGGAGTCCCCGCCCGCCAGGCCGCGAGATTAACGAAAAACAGATCAAGACTATCGGCATTGTAGCTGATCGGATCATCCGCCGCGACATGCGGGGTGACCACGAGGTTGCGCGTGGTCCAGATCCGGTCATCCGGCGCAATCGGCTCCGGATCGAACACATCGCACACCGCGCCCGACAGCGTCCCCGCATCGAGCCTGGCGCACAAAGCCGCCATATCCAGCAGCGCACCGCGTCCGACATTGACCAGTCCGGCGCCGGCCGGCAGCAACCCGATCCGCCTTGCATCAAGCAGATCGCGGGTCTGCTCGGTCAGCGGGCAAGCCAGCACGATGAAGTCGCTGTCTGGCAACACCGCATCAATCCCGGTTACCACACGGTCGAAATCCGGATGCGACCGGCCAGAGGTGTTTACCCCCGTCACCAGCATGCCGAAATGCCGGGCCTGCCGGGCCGCGCCGGACCCGAGATCGCCGGTGCCTACCACCGTCAGCCGACGCCCGCGCAGCACCGGACTGAAATGCGGCTGCCAAACCCGCGCCCTTTGCTGCGCGGCATAATCCGGCATCCGGTTGGCCAGCATCAGCAACGCCATTGCGACATATTCGCCGATTTTGCGCCCATGCACGCCGCGATTATTCACCAGCGCCACGCCATCCGGTAGCCAGGTGAACGGCATCAGCCGGTCCGGACCGGAGGCGGTCAGGAAGATCATCTTCAATCGCGGTAAATTCAGCGGCAGCATCCGCGCCAGCACGCCGGGCGGGGCGATCAGGATTTCGGTGTCGTCGGGCGACGCGCCAAAGCTCACCACATGTCCCGCCGCGCCATGCCGGGCCGCGGCGTGGTCCCATTGCGCCTGGGAAATCGCAAACGGATCATCGCCGGCCGGGTTCGCGATGTGGATGCGGGTCATGCCAGTGCCGCCAAGAACACCGCACCCGCCTGCGCAACATTGAGGCTCTGGCCATGGCCGCGCCCAACGATACGCACCTGGCGCCGGCACGCGGCCAGCACAGGGGCCGACACGCCACTTTCTTCGTTGCCCAGTACCAGCGCCACCGGCCGATCACGCGGCAGATCGACCAAACTCATCGCATCGCCCGCAAGCGATGACGCCACAGTCCGGTAATGCGGGTCCATCATCGCCAGCGCACGCGGCAAATCGCGGGTACGGTAAAAATCGAGATACTCCATGCCACCCTCAGCCACCCGAAACGCCGCGTCGGACGGTAGCGCGTTGCCTGCGCCCTCGCCGATCAGCAGCGCTTTCACGCCAAAAAACGCCGCCGACCGGGCTATTGCGCCGAGGTTATGCGGGTTGCCAATCCCGTCGAGCACCAACAGCAACTTGCATTTCGGTGGATTGGTCGGATCGAGGATGATGGGCGCCTGCCCGGTCGCCACCGCGACGATGCCGCCGTGGTGCGGGGTGCCGGCGATCTTTTCCAGTTCATCGGCGTCCACCATGCGATAAGGTTTGCGTGCAGCGGCGAGCGTCGCGCAGAACGGCCCGGCCGAAACCTTCAAATTCGGCGTGTAGAAAAGCCGCTGAACGGCCGCCGGCCGGCAATGGAACGCGGCCGCGACGGCGTTATAGCCGCTGAGCGTGTCTGTTTTCATGCCTCCGCTTCCGCTGCGGCGCTCCCTCTGTCAACCTGTGGCATCCATGGATATCCCCATTTTGTTCCGCGACGACCGTTTGGTTGTGCTTAATAAGCCAGCCGGCCTGCCAGTGCATCCCGGGCGCGCCGGCGGGCCGAGTGTTGAAGATCACTTTCCCGCCCTCAGCCGCCGGCGCGACGGGCCGTGGCTGGCGCATCGGCTCGATACCGATACTGCTGGTTGCCTGGTGGTGGCGCTGCGCAAGACTTCGCTGATTGCAGTCCAGGCCGAATTCGCCGCCGGGCGGGCGCAAAAAATCTATTGGGCAGTCGTGCAAGGCGGGCCGGTCGAAAACGCCGGTTCAATATCCGCGCCGCTGCTCAAGGTGACCCGGGGCCGGACTTGGAAAATGCACGTGGCGCCAACCGGCCAGCCGGCCACGACCGACTGGAAAGTGCTGGGCCGGGGCGCGGGCGTCGCCTGGCTCGCGTTGCGCCCTCGCACCGGCCGCACCCATCAAATTCGCGCCCATTGCGCCGCACTTGGCGCCCCAATTCTAGGCGATGCGATCTATGGCGCCGCCGGCGACAAGCTGCATTTGCTCGCCCGCGCGATCACCCTGGCGCTGGTCCCGCCAGTATCGGCGCTTGCCCCACCACCGGGTCACATGCACGTGATATTGCGAAACTGTGGATGGAAGGGGGACTGAAAGCGTTGCAATTCTCTCCGTCCTGGGCCACCTGTGGCCGCTATATAAGGGAGTGGAGATGTATCCTGGCATCAGCAGCGACGTAGAGAAGCGCTTATTGGCGCTGCTCGATCCCGCCGTCACCGACATGGTGGCGAACAGCCTGGATGACTGCGCTTTCGCGATTTTTTCCGGTGACGATGCCGAAGCGTTGGCGCTCGGCATGACCGTCCAGGGCGAACTGACGATCGTCGTCACCGATCCCCATCGGCCGCTTGGCGATGTCAGGATCCAGTGCGGCGGTAAGAACACGGTATTGTTTGTCGATAACCGGAACTGGGGCGGCAACATGCACGCGTCCATTCGGGTGCTCGGCTCGGATTCGGTGCTGTTTTTTGCGGATATCGGAGACGCTTTTGTGTCGCTGCCGGATATCTATCTGCGGTCCCACAGGCAGATATTATTCTGGGGCAAAGGCGCGTCGGCCGTTGGTTGCTCAATGGAAATCGACGGCACCGGAGCGATTGTGGCAATCGGCGACGATGCGCTGATCTCTGGCGGGGTCTGGATCCGTAATCATGACATGCACGCCATCCACGACCTGTCGACCGGGGCGCAAATCGGCCGGCCGGCGGTTGATACCGTGCTCGAACGCCATGTCTGGCTCGGCCAGGACGCGATGTTGCTTCAGGTTGAGCGGATCGGAATGGGGTCAATCGTCGGTGCGAGGTCACTGCTCAAGGGACGGGTGCAGCCCCGCGTGGCGATGGCCGGCACCCCGGCGCGGGTGATCCGTCGGGATGTCAGCTGGGGCCGTGATCTGGAGGGCATGACCGGCGCCGAACGCGCCTCGATTGGGTTGCCCCCGCTATAGAGCCTCGATTGCGCGATCGTTGGTGCTGCAGGGAGCAGCCTAGCCCAATTTGGCCGCCGCCGCCTTAACCTCGGCCGCGTGGCCATCGACTTTCACCTTTTGCCATGCGGCGGCAACTTTGCCGGTGGCGTCGATCAGGAACGTGCTGCGCTCAATGCCCATGTATTTGCGGCCATACATCGATTTTTCGACCCAGACGCCATAGGCCAGGGCAGCGGACTTTTCGGTGTCGGACGCCAGCGGGAAGGTCAGTTTGTATTTGCTGGCGAATTTCTCGATCGGCGGCATCGGGTCGGGCGATACGCCAATGATGTCGAGGCCGAGTGCGCCGAATTGCGGCAGGGCTTCCTCAAACGCACAGGCCTGCTTGGTGCAGCCTGACGTATCGGCTTTGGGGTAGAAATACAGCACGAAGGGCTTGCCCTTCTGCCCAGTGAGGCTGACCTCGCGGCCACCGCTGGCGGGAAGCTTGAAATCGGGGGCCTGATCGCCTGCGTTGATCGTCATGGCGCGGGGTCTCCTATGATTCGAATGAAAGCGGCCCGCACATTGGCGGCCAGTTGGTCCAGAGTGGCGCGCAAACTCGGCATGTCAATTGCGGCAACGCCGGCGGCGTTCGCGACTGCCAGCAAGGCCGCGCCGGCAGCGCTCGACAGCGGCTCGGGCGGGTTGCGCCCATAGGCGATGCGCAGCACGCCCTGCACGCTGCGCCAGATGCGGTCGGCGCGAATCAGCAGCGCCGCATCGTCCGCCCGCAGCGCGCCGGCATTCGCCAGAGCCTGCAACGCCACCCGCGTGGCCTGGTTGGCTCGCGCCGGATGGATCAACTGCAGGGTCTGGGCGATGAACTCGACGTCAATCTGCCCGCCGGCCCGCAATTTCACGTCCCATTTCCCGCTCGGCGGCAGGTCGCGCAGCAGGCGCGCCCGCATCGCGGTGGCATCGGCGAGAATTTTTTCCGGCGCCCCGGCGGCGGCAATGGCGGCTTTGATGGCAGCTTCGATCTTGCGCCGCAGCCCGGGCGGTCCGGCGACGACCCGCGCCCTGGTGAGCGCCATGCGTTCATAGGTCCAGGCGCCTTCGCCCTCGCTGATCGCGGCGTGATAACGCTCGAACCCCGCCAGCGAGACCGCGACCGGTCCCTTGTTGCCCGATGGTCGCAGCCGCATATCGACGGCATACATTGGCCCATCGGCATCTGGCGCGGTCATGGCGGCAATATAGGAATGCACCGCACGGATGAACCACTGGCTGGTCGGCAAGGATCGGGCCGGGAGGCTGGCGGCACTGTTTTGCACAGTGTCGGGGTGATCATAGATCAGCATCAGGTCGAGGTCAGACCCCGCCATCATCTCGCGTCCGCCGGCCTTGCCGAGCAACACCACCGCCAACCCGCCACCGCGTATTTTGCCAAAACGGCGGGCGAAAGCCGCCAGCACCGCCGGCAGCAGCGCGCCGAGCGCTGCGTCGGCCAGGGCGGCACGCGCAACACCCGCGTCATCAGCATCAATCCGCCCTTCCAGCGTGGCGACCGCAAGCGCAAATTCCTCCTCCCGGACAGTCGTGCGAATGGCAACGATGCTGTCTTCGAGTGTTTGCGCATCGCCCAGCTGGGCGGTCAGCAACGGCAGATAATCCGGGGTAGCGCGGGGCGCGAGCAACCCTTCAAGCGCTGCGGGATGGCGGGTCAGATGGTCGGCGAGCATTGGCGAGGCGCCCAGCACTGCCGCAATCCGCCCGAGCAGATCGGGATAATGCTGAAAGAGCGACAGGATGGCGACACCGGCCGGCAGGTGGGTCAAAAAATCATCGAACCGCGCCAAAGCACCGGTTGGATTGGATTGCCCGGCAAGGGCTGCGAGCACCGCTGGCAGCAATTGCGCCATCAACTCCTGCGCCCGTGCCGACCGCAATGCCCGTGGCCGCCCGGCCCGCCAGGCCCGGACTGTCACTGCAACCTTGGCCGGATCAGCAAAGCCGAGAGCGCTCAACGCCTCAGTCGTTTCGGCAGGAATGTCGTCAGTGCCGGAAAAATCGAGCACGGTCGCCCCGTTGGCATCGGCCACGCCGAACAAAGCCCGATACGCGTTCTGGACATGCATTTGATGGCGTCGCAACACGGTTGCGAAGGCCTCGGCGCTGGTAAAGCCCATGAAGCGGGAAAAATCCGCGAGCCCGGTCGCGGTTTCCGGCAGCGAATGGGTTTGCCGGTCGGCCACCATTTGCAGCCTGTGTTCGACCTGGCGCAGAAACCGATAGGCGCGCTCCAGCGATGCCTGGGTCCGCCGCGGCAAATGCCCCGCCTTGGCCAGCAGCTTGAGCGCCCCCAACGTGCGTGGATCGCGCAGGCCCGGATCATGCCCACCCCACACCATTTGCAAGGTCTGGGTCAGGAACTCGATCTCACGAATGCCACCGGCGCCCAGTTTGACATTATAGGCCGCCGCCGACGCGCGATGAATGTCGATCCGTCGCTTCATCGCACCGATATCGGCAATGGCCGCAAAATCCCGCTGGCGGCGCCATACAAAGGGCCGCAGCTCACTCAGAAAATGCGCGCCGAGCGCCAAATCGCCGGCCACTGGACGGGCTTTCAGCATTGCCGCCCGTTCCCAGTTCTGTCCCATGCTTTCGTAGTAGGCGATCGCCGCTGGCAGCGCGATGCACGGCGGTGTCGCCGCCGGATCGGGCCGCAGCCGCAGATCGGTGCGGAAAACATAGCCATCCGCGTCGCGCACTTCCATCAATGTGACAAGATTTCGCGCCATGCGGGTGTAAAACCCGGTGGGCGAGTCCCCATTATAGATTCCCGCGTCAGGGTCGTGCAGCAGGATGAGGTCGATATCACTGGAATAGTTCAACTCGCCGGCACCGAGCTTGCCCATGCCCAAGGCGACGAAGCCGGAGGCGCGCGTCGGATCGTCCTTGAACGGCAGCACGAGGTCCCCCCGGTCATGGGCGTCGCGCAGCAGATGGGCAACGACCAGGCCGAGGGTTGCCGTGGCGAGGGTGGACAGGGTCTCGGTAATTTGTTCCAGCGTCCACGCGCCGCCAATATCGGCGACCGCGACGGCGAGGGCTACCACGCGCTTGGCCAGTCGCACCTCGGAGGCAATCAGCGCGCGCGGGGCGTTGGGCGGAATTTTAGCCAGCGCCGCCAGCGCCGCCGCCACCACCGCATCGGGGCCAAACCGCAATATCCGACGCAATGCGGCAGCCTCGCGGATCACCAGATCGGCAAGATAGGGGGAATTGCCCCCCAGGCCCTGCAACATCGCGGAAACCGGGGCGGCGCGCGCGAGCTTTGCCTCGGCCGGCCCGAGGTCAGAAAACCGTTCGAGCAGCCGCTTTCCGGCACCGATATCGGCAGGTGCGGGCCAAGATGTGAGCGCGAGAAACATGATGCGGCAGGCTGGGCATGAGGCAGGCGATCGGTCAAGCCATTACTGGCACCGCACGCCTGGTGCATTTCCTGGTGCAGTTGGTAGTGACGCTGGGGATCATCGGGCTCGGCCTGGTGGTGCTGCTCGCGTGGCGGTTGACCCAGGGACCGCTGGAACTTCCCTGGCTCATCGAGCGTCTGGAAGCGGCCGCCAATGACGGCGCCGGCATCACCGGACTGAAAATCGGCCACGCGGCGCTCGCATGGGAAGGCTTTGTCGACGGGCTGGATCGGCCGCTCGACATCGTGGTGACCGACATCACCATCAAGGATGCCACTGGCCGGCCCCATGCGTCCTTGCCGCGCGCGACCGTGTCACTGTCGCTGCGCGCCTTGGTGTTGGGCGAGATTTTGCCCCGCGCCATTGAACTTGAAGGATTGCAATTGCGGGTGCTCCGCGCGTCGGACGGCGCAATGGCGCTGGACCTTGGCACGCTGGCCGAAGCCGTTGACGACCCTGGTGCCGCCAATTTCGGTGACCCCGCCAAGCTTGGCGCCGCCATTATGGACATGTTTGCCCGACCGCCGGGCACCGAACCTGCCACAGCCTTGCAACGCTGGCGCTCGCTCACCCGGATCCGGGTCCGTAATGGCGCAGCCACCCTGGTCGATCGCCAGCATCAGGCGGTTTGGCAAGTCCCGGCTTTTTCGCTGGATATGCGCCGGGCGCCCGCCGGCGGCGCCCGAGCCGAGGCCAATATCGCGCTTGCGATCGGCGATCAGGCGCTTGAGCTATCGGCCGCGGCCGATGTGGCAGCTGGAGGCACCACGGCCGCGGTTACCACCAGCCTCACCCGGGTTTGGCCGTCGCGGCTGGCGAAGGCGATGCCAGTGCTGGCTGATCTCGCGGTGCTCGACGCGCCGCTCGACCTCAGTGCCAGCTTCCAGCTCGGCGCCACGCTCGACGTCACTAATCTCAAGATCGCCGCCGAGCTGGGTGCCGGTCAGGTGAGGCTCGGGACTGGCAGCCTGCCAATCCTCGGCGCCAGCATCGCGGCCGCTGGCGATGCCGGCAATATGGACATCACCCTGTCGCGGCTCACGCTAACCCGGGCACCCGGCGCGGCTGCCGATGCCGCGCCAACCAACATTGCGGGTCGCGCCAATCTGACCCGTGCCGACGGACGGCTTGCCGCCAAGGTTGACATCAGTCTGGATCAGGTTGCGTTTGCCGATCTCGACCGGGTTTGGCCTCCTGGCGTTGGCGGCAATGGCGCGCGCAGCTGGATTGTCGAAAACCTCACCGACGGAATGGCCCATAGCCTTACGCTCAAGATTGGCCTGGAAGCTCCCGCAGATATGTCGGCGGTTACCGTCACCGAGGCGACCGGGCAAATGCAGGGATCGAACGTCACCGCCCATTGGCTACGACCGATCCCGCCCGTGGAACACGGGGTCGCCCAGCTGACCCTGGTTTCGCCGGATCGGATCGACATTGCGATTTCCGCCGGTACTCAGTCCGCCACCTCGCTCAAGCTGCGCGACGGCAAGGTGGTGATTACCAATCTGACTGGCGAGGATGCGTTCGCCGATATCAGCGCCGAATTCACCGGGCCGACCGCAGACCTGATCGGGGTTCTGCAAAACCCACGGCTGCATTTGTTCGACACCAACAAGATCGATTTGCGCAATCCCAAGGGCGAAACCACCGGCAAGCTCGCGATTACCGCCCTTCCGCTGCTGGCGGACGTTAAGGTGGATCAGGTGCATCTGAAAGCCACCGGCAAAGTGACCAATTTGCACCTGACCGCGATTGCCGCCGGTTATGACCTTGATGCCGGCATGCTCGATATCACTGTCGATAATGACGGGCTGAAGCTGCGCGGCACAGCAACGATCGCGGCGATTCCGACCAACTTGGTTGCCGAAATGGATTTCCGCGCCGGACCGCCTAGCCAGATTGTTCAGAAAATCAACGTCAGCGGCACCACCGACGCGGCAGGATTGGCCGGGATAAAGCTGGACCCATCCGGCCTGATGTCCGGCACCACCGCCATAACGGCCGATCTGACCACCCGCCGCAACCAGACCGCTGAGGCGGTGGTGCGGGCCGATCTGACCAACACGATCCTGCAGCAGCAGCGTTTTGGGTTCAGCAAGCCGGCCGGCAAGCCTGCGACGCTCGAAGCCAGGGTCCAGATGCAGAAGGACCGCATCATCGGTATCAACCGGCTGCTGGTGTCCGGCAGTGGCATCGATTTGCAGGCACAGATCGATTTCGCGGTGGGCCGGATGCAGCTGGTTCGCTTCACGCGATTGCGTTTTGGCGATCTGACCGATGTCAGCGGCGATGTTGTTTGGCCCCGCCAGCCTGGCGACCCCTGGGGTGTGACCCTCAAAGGCGCGGGCCTGGATGCCTCGGGCGAATTCGGCGATCGCGGCAAAACCGCTGCCGCGCCGGCGCGCGACGATGCCGGCGACCCCTGGACACTCGACGCCCGCATCGACACGGTCCGTCTGGGAGAGGGGCGGCAGATTTATGGCGTGAACCTGCGGGCCAACAATGATGGCCGGATTACCCGCCAGGCCCGCATCACTGCCCGCACCGCGCCCAACGCTGGCGGGTTCGACATCCAGATTGCCCCCGGGGCCAAGGGACGCACCCTGTCCGCCACCGCAGACGACGCCGGGGCGTTGTTGATCGCGGCCGATGTGTTCGATGACATGCGGGGCGGCAAGCTGAAGCTGTCGGGCGTTTATGATGATACCGCGCCCGATCATCCGCTGACCGGCCTCGCGGAAATGACCGATTACCGCATCCACAATGCCCCGGCGTTGGCGCACTTGCTGCAAGCGATCACGGTTTATGGCGCGTTGGAGGCCGCCCAGTCTGCCGATCTCGGGTTCAGCCAGATGACCGCGCCGTTTCGCCTCACCGGCGATACGCTGGAGATTTTCGACGGCCAGGCGTTTAGCGCGAGCCTTGGCTTCACCGGTAAAGGGCGGCTCGATCTCGGGCGCCGGATCGCCGACGTGCAGGGCACCGTGGTGCCGGCCTATTTCATCAATTCGCTGCTCGGACACATTCCACTGATCGGCAATTTATTGAGCGCGGAAAAGGGCGGCGGATTGTTTGCGATCGGGTTTTCGGTGCGTGGGCCGTTTAATGATCCTTCGGTGGGCGTGAACCCGCTAACCGCGGTGACCCCTGGGTTCCTGCGTAATTTGTTCGGAATATTCGACAGCAAGCCGACCGTGCCTTCCCCGGGTCCGCCGGTCGCATCCCCTGCATCCCCGTCATCCCCCGCACCCCCTGCACCCGCGCAACCCGTGCGTCCGCCGGCGGACCCGGGAGGCAGCCGAAACTGAGGCTTGCACATGGCCGCGCCACATCCGATCTTGGGACTATGACCAAAAAAATATCCCTCCCCGATATCCGTGCCGTTCTGTTCGATGTTTTCGGCAGCGTGGTGGACTGGCGCAGCAGCCTGATCGCCGATTTGTCGGCGTGGGGGGCGACGCGCGGATTGTCGCCCGACTGGGCCGGGTTGGTCGATGACTGGCGCGGGGCCTATGCGCCGTCGATGGACCGGGTGCGCAAGGGCGAGCTGCCTTGGACAATCCTGGATGATCTGCATCGCGCGTCACTCGAAATCCTGGTGGTGAAATACGGGTTGACCGGGCTGACTGAAGCCGATCTCGATCACATCAACAAAGCTTGGCACCGGCTGAAGCCGTGGGCCGACTCGGTCGCGGGACTTACCCGGCTCAAGACCCGCTACATCATCGGCCCGCTGTCGAACGGCAATGTCGCGCTGCTGGTCAACATGGCCAAACAGGCCGGACTGCCGTGGGACATGGTGTGTTCGACCGAGTTGTTCCGCCATTTCAAACCGGACCCGGAAACCTATCTGGGCGCCGCCAAAATCCTCGGCCTGCAACCCCATCAGGTGATGCTGGCCGCAGCCCATAACAACGATCTCGCCGCCGCCCGCGCCTGCGGGCTGGCCACCGGATTCTTTGCGCGGCCGAGCGAATACGGCCCGCGCCAAGTACGCGACTATGCCGCTGATGAGGGTTGGGATGTCGTTGCCGCCGATATTGGCGATCTGGCGAGCAAGATGGGCTGCTGAGCGTGGACACTGCCGTGCCAGCTCTGTTCATGCCGGACCGCTTGCCGATGCGCCCGGCATTGACGCCGTTGCGGGTGGTGTCGCCGTACGAACCCGCAGGCGATCAGCCGACCGCGATCCACGACCTGATCCAAGGCCTGCGCGCCGGCGAAAGGGATCAGGTACTTCTTGGGGTCACCGGATCAGGCAAAACCTTCACCATGGCCAAGGTGATTGAAGCCGTGCAGCGCCCGACGTTGATCCTGGCGCCCAACAAGACATTGGCCGCGCAGCTGTACGGCGAAATGAAAAGCTTCTTTCCCGACAACGCGGTGGAATATTTCGTCAGCTACTACGATTACTACCAGCCCGAAGCATATGTCGCGCGCACCGACACCTACATCGAAAAAGACGCGCAGATCAACGAACAGATCGACCGTCTGCGCCACGCCGCGACCCAATCCCTGTTGGAACGCAACGATGTCGTGATTGTCGCGTCGGTATCCTGCATTTACGGCATCGGGTCGGTCGAGACCTACGCCAAGATGGTGGTCAAGCTCGAAGTTGGCGGCAAAATCGATCGCGATCGCCTCGCCAAGGGCCTGGTCGATCTGCAATACCGCCGCAACGATGTTGCCTTCCAGCGCGGCACCTTTCGCCTGCGCGGCGAAATCGTTGATATCTACCCGAGCCATTACGAAGACCGAGCGTGGCGGGTCACGCTGTTCGGTGACGATATCGAGGCAATTAGCGAATTCGATCCGTTGACCGGCGAAAAGACCGCCGATCTGCCGGAAATCACCGTCTACGCCAATTCCCACTACGTAACCCCGCGCCCAACGCTCACCCAGGCGATCCGCGACATCAAGGTCGAACTGAAAGACCGCCTCGCCGAACTGACCGCCGCCGGCCGCTTGCTGGAAGTGGAACGCCTGCAACAGCGCTGCACCTTCGACATCGAAATGATGGAAACCACCGGGGTGTGCGCCGGGATTGAGAATTATTCCCGCTATCTGTCCGGCCGCGCCCAGGGCGATCCGCCGCCAACCTTGTTCGAGTATCTGCCGGAAAACGCGCTGCTGATCGTTGATGAAAGCCATGTCACGGTGCCGCAAATCGGCGGCATGGCGCGCGGCGATTTCGCGCGTAAATCGGTGCTGTCGGAATTTGGCTTCCGCCTGCCAAGCTGCATGGATAACCGACCGCTGAAATTCGAGGAATGGGAACGGTTCCGCCCGCAAACCATGTTCGTCAGCGCCACCCCCGGCCCGTGGGAACTCGAACGGGTCCATGGGGTGTTTGCCGAACAGGTGATCCGCCCAACCGGGCTGATCGATCCGGTCACCGACATCCGCCCGGTCGAACGCCAGGTCGATGATCTGCTCGCCGAATGCCACCTGACCGCTGCCGCCGGTGGCCGGGTGCTGGTCACCGTGCTGACCAAACGCATGGCCGAGGATTTGACCGAATATCTCGGCGAACACGGGGTAAAAGTCCGCTACCTCCATTCCGATATCGACACGCTGGAACGTATCGAAATCATCCGCGATCTGCGTTTGGGCGTCTTCGATGTGCTAATCGGGATTAATCTGCTGCGCGAAGGGTTGGATATCCCGGAGTGCTCACTCGTCGCGATCCTCGACGCCGATAAGGAAGGCTTCCTGCGCAGCGCCACCAGCCTGGTGCAAACCATCGGCGTCGAGGATCGCGACGAGTGAGCACTCCGGGATATCCAACCCTTCGCGCAGCAGATTAATCCCGATTAGCACATCGAAGACGCCCAAACGCAGA
>JANYCX010000080.1 GCA_025360065.1 Acetobacteraceae bacterium
CGATTTCGCGTGGGACTATGCGGGGTTGCTGGCATCGGGCGATCCGTCTGGGGTGAGTTTCCGGCCACGCCCGGATGACATCGCCTTCCTGATCTATACCAGCGGCACCACCGGGCGGCCCAAGGGGGTGATGCTGACCCAAGCCGGCCAGGTGGCGGCGGCGGAAATCCTTGGCGCCGATATGCGCAACGGTCCCGATGACCGGCTGCTGATCATGATGCCGCTGTTTCACATCGGCGCAAAAGTCATCCAACTCGCCCAGCATTGGCGCGCCGGCATGGTGGTGGTGCAGAAGGGTTTTGACCCGCAAGCGGTGCTTGATGCAATTGTGGCCGAGCAGATCACCGTCACCCATATGGCGCCGACGATGGTGCAGACCTTGCTCGATTCGCCGGCGATCGAAGGTGCCAACACATCGAGCCTGCGGATGATTGTTTATGCGGCAGCCCCGATGCCAATCCCGGTGCTCAAGCGGGGCTTGAAAATTCTCGGGCCAGTGTTCCAGCAGCAATTCGGCCAGACCGAAGGGGTCGGCACGACCTTGCTCGCCCATCAGCACCGGCCGGATGGCACAGACCGCGACCGCGAGATTTTGACCTCGGTCGGGCAGGCGTCACCGCGGGTCGGGGTGCGGATTGTCGATGACAATGGTGCGGAGTTGCCGACGGGCGAGGTTGGCGAAATCCTGCTGACCAGTCCTGGGGTGATGAAGGGCTATTGGAACAACACTGGCGCCACGCTGGAAACCTTGCGCGATGGCTGGGTGCATACCGGCGATGTCGGCAGGCTGGACAGCGAGGGGTATCTCTATCTTGTCGATCGCAAGAAGGACATGATCATTTCGGGCGGCGAAAACATCTATTCGCGTGAGGTCGAGGAAGCGGTCGTTACTCATGAGGCAGTGTCCGAGGTCGCGGTGATCGGGGTTGCCGACGAGAAATGGGGCGAGGCGGTGATGGCGATCATCGTTGCCAAACCGGGCATTATCACCACACCAGCCGCCATCATCGAGCATTGCCGGACCATGATCGCGAGCTACAAGAAGCCGCGCCAGGTGATTTTCGTCGATGAAATCGTGAAGCTGCCGAGCGGCAAGATCGACAAGGTGCGTTTGCGCCGGTTGTACGGAACCCAGGGGGGCTAGATGCTGGATTTATTCTCGCTGAAGGACAAAGTCGCCATTATCACCGGGGCGAGCCGCGGCCTGGGCCGGCCGATGGCCGAAGGGCTGGCGGCGGCGGGCGCGCATACCGTGCTGGTCGCCCGCGATGCCGCGAAACTGGCCGAATTGCGGGATGAAATCATGGCCGCTGGCGGACAGGCAACGGTGCTGGCGTTGGACCTGACCGATGAGGCGGCGATCCGCGACGGCGTCCGGCGCATTGCAGGCGAGCTTGGGCGCATCGACATCGCGGTCAACAATGCCGGCATCATCAACTGGCAACCGGTGCTCGACAGCGATATCGAAGATTTCGACCGGATCATGGACACCAATGTGCGCGCCACCTTCATCATGGCCCAGGCATGTGCCGCCGTGATGCAGGCCGGCGGACGCGGCGGACGGATCATTAATATCGGGTCTTTGCTCTCGACCATCGGGCGCGCCAGGCTGCATGCGTACTGCACCAGCAAATCGGCGATTGTCGGGCTGACCAAATCCATGGCGGCCGAACTGGGGCGCGACAACATCACCTGCAACGTGATCGCGCCAGGCTATTTCGTGACCGACATCAACGCGAGCCTGACCGCACGCCCGGGCTATGCCGAGGCGGTCAACGGGGTGACGCCGATGGAACGCTGGGGTAAGCCGGAGGAACTGGTCGGCACGCTGATCTACCTCGCCTCGGCTGCTTCGGGGTTTGTGACCGGGCAGGTCATTCATGTCGATGGCGGTATTCAGGCAAGCTTCGCCTTCCAGCTTGCCGCCTGAGGATTGCAGCAATGACCGAAATATTTTCCCTCAAGGGCCAAATTGCCATCGTCACCGGCGCGTCGCGCGGGCTGGGCTATGAGATGGCGCGGGCGGTGGCGCAATCGGGGGCGCGGGTTTACCTGACGGCGCGTGGTGCAAACCAGCTTGCCGACGCTGTTGCCACCTTGCGCGGCCAGGGCCTCGATGTGGTGGCCAAGGCGTTCGATCTCGCCGAGCCCGATGCCTGTGTGCAGGCCATTGCCGAAATCGGCGCGGCGGAGGGGCGGCTTGATATTCTGGTCAATAATGCCGGTATCAATGCCTGGGAACCGTTGGCGGAGGCTAAGTCCGCGACGTGGGATCGGGTGATGGGGACAAATATTCGCGGGCCATACCTGTTGTGCCGGGAAGCGGCGCGGCTGATGGTGGCGCAGGGTTATGGCAGGCTGATCAATATCGGCTCGGCGATGGCGGTCGCCGGGCGCGAGAAGATCACCGCCTATGTCGCCAGCAAGCATGGGCTGGCCGGCATGACCCGGGCGCTGGCCGCCGAGCTTGGCCCCAAGGGGGTGACCTGCAACATGATGGCGCCGGGCTATTTTCTGACCGACATCAATACGACAATCCTGGCGCGGCCGGGCTATGAGCGCGGGGTATCAGGCCGCATTCCGCTCGGGCGCTGGGGCAACCCGGATGAGGTCGGCGGCGTGGTGGCGTTCATGGCGTCCAAGGCATCAAGCTACATGAACGGGCATGTTCTGGTGGTGGATGGCGGCCTGACCGAGACGTTTGTGCTGCCGGTTGATGGGTGAAAGCAGACGCTAGAAAGCACGCCTTTTGTTGAAAAAATTGGCGACTGCCCAGATGCCGATCCGGTCTGCGATTTTACTGCCTAAGCTACCCTCACCCCGGCCCTCTCCCGGAGGGAGAGGGAGAAGTACCTGCCCGACTTTGCTAAACTTGCAGCCTGTCTTCACCCATTAGGAGTAGCCAATGAACGACAAGGAAATCGCCGTGGTGACCGGCGCAGGCCAGGGCATTGGCCTGGCAACGGTCAAACGTCTGGTGGCGGACGGGTTTCACGTGGTGATGGTGGATCGCAACCCCGAGCCATTGGGCAACGCCGCCGCCGCATTGCGCGCGGCGAGCAATTCGGTCGAACATTTCGCGCTGTCGATCACCGATCGGCCGGCGGTGGCGGCGATGATCGCGACGCTGCCGCGGATCGATGTGCTGGTCAACAACGCGGCGATTTTCTGGGACGGCACGTTCGATGCGACCACCGAGGATGACTACAAGCAGATGTACGAGGTCAACGTGATCGGCACCTTCATTGTTTCCCAGGAAGCGGTGAAGGTGATGCCGCGCGGCGGGCGGATCATCAATGTTGCATCCCGCGCCTATCTCGCCGGCTATGCCCACGCGCCTTACATCACATCGAAGGCCGGCACTGTCGGGTTGACCCGCGGCATGGCGATCGATCTGGCGGAGCGTGGCATCATGGTCAACGCGATTGCGCCGGGGCTGATCGAGACTGACATGTTCCGGTCCATGAGCGCGGAACGGCAGCAGGAGATGATTGCCAAGCAGCCGACCAAGATGGTTGGGCAACCGGAAGATATTGCCAACGGAATTGCGTTTTTTGCCGATCCGCGCAGCCGCAATGTGACCGGGCAGATTCTGGCGCTCGATGGTGGGCGGTCGATGGGGATTACGGTGTGGTGATGGCGAGGCCACGCGGAAAAGCCTTGCATTTGTCGGGTTTGTTTGTTATTTAATTTGTCATGAATACATCGGCCTCCCCCTTCGTCCTGCCCGACACCGCGCCAGAGTTGGCGCGGCGTTTTGCTGTGATCATGGCCGGGCTGGCGGCTCTGGTGGCACGGCGGTTCCTGAAGATGCCGCATCTGGTGGGGTTGACGACGCTGCTGTGGAGCCGGCTTAACCGCGCAGTGCGGCGGTTTCATCGCGCGCTGACCAGCCCAGCGAGGGTGCACGCCCCCCGGAAACGGCCCAGCCAAGCCCGGCCTAGCCAAGCCCGGCCCAACCAGGTTCAACTGCCATTGGGGCGCGGCTGGATTGTGCGGGAACTTGGCTGGGAGGCGGCTGGCTATATGGCCCAGTTGGACGCATTGCTGGGCGAGGTGGCAAACCGGACGGCGCTGGCGGACGCGCCCGCAGCAGCGCGTGTCCTGCGACCGATCTGCCGAATGTTGGGGGTGGTGGTGATGCCGGAAATTGCGCCAACGCCTGCCATCGCGGCGGCGGTTGTGCACCACCCTGCCCTGCAGGCCGACGTTTCATTGGACAAGACGGATTTCAATGCGGGGGTGCCGGGCCGGGTTTTTTCGGGCAATTGAGCGGGCGGGAATTTCTGCGTCAAATTCATTACGATATCGTAATTAATTCATTGCCAATCGGCGTTCAGCCGGCGTGCGCATCCACCCCGAGATAGAATTTCTGGATATCCTGGTTCGCCGACAGTGCCGCCGCACTCCCTTCAAGCACGGTGCAGCCGTTTTCGATGACGTAGCCATATGATGCGAATTTCAGTGCGATCACCGCATTCTGTTCCACCAGCAGGATCGACACCTGCTTTTCGCGATTGATCCGTTCGACGATCTGGAAAATATCGCGCACGATCAGTGGTGCAAGGCCAAGCGATGGTTCGTCAAGCAGGATCATCTGCGGATCGGCGACCAAGGCCCGGCCAATGGCCAGCATCTGCTGTTCGCCGCCCGACAGGTAGCCGGCCTGCTGGGCGCGACGCTCGGCGAGAATGGGGAAATAGCCGTAAACTTCATCGAACGCGGCCTTGCGCGGACGCGATTTGCGCTGGGCGAAGGTCGCGGCAATCAGGTTTTCTTCTACCGTCATCTCGGCGAAGACGTGACGGCCCTCCCGGACATGGAAGATCCCGCGCCGCACAATCATGTGCGGCGCGAGTTTGCTGGTGTCTTCGCCACCAATGGCGATCGACCCGCTGGTGATGCGGCCATCCTGAAGTGGCAGGAAACCGGAGATGGCTTTCAGGGTCGTGGTTTTGCCGGCACCGTTGGCCCCGAGCAGGGCCACGATGCTGCCGGGCGGAACCACCAGGCTCACATTCGACAGAGCCTGGATCACGCCCTGGTAGACCACCGCCAGGTTCTTGATTTCAAGGGCCGCCGCCACCGATCAGCCCGCCTTGACCCAAGCGGTCATCGGTTGCGGATCGAAATTATTGGCCTTGGTGTATTTCACCACCTGCCCGAGACCGATCTGCTGGTTGGTGATGTTGACCGGTGCGCCGACGATGCCGCCAGTGTCCCAGTTCTTGATCGACCGCATGGCCGCGGCCAGGGTATCACCATTGACCGGCTGGCCGGCATCGATGACGATTTCGAAGGCTTTGGTGGCCATCATCGCGCTGATCCAGGCATCAATGTAGCCCAAACGAATGATGCCGTTGAACTTGGGGTCTTTTTTCTTGAGCGTCTCGCCCATCAGCTTGACCATGTCACCGGATGGTTTGTTGCTGTCGTCATTCCACACCCGGATGCCGATCAGGCCATCGGCGACGTCTTTCAGGTCGCGCACCTTGGCGTTTTCGCTCTGCCAGATGGTGCCCATGAAGACCACCTTGTCCATCCCGTAGTCACGAACCAGGCGGATGAGTTCGGGCCACACCGAGAATGAGTAGCCATGGCATATGACATGGGTCGGCTGGGCCTGGCGAATGGCGAGCGCGAAGGCGCTGACATCGGTTTCAGCAAACTTGGTTTGCTGGATCAACACCACGTTGATGCCAAGCGCGCGGGCGTGGGCGACTGCATCGTCGATCCCGTCGCGGCCCATGCTGATGCTGGAATGGACAACGGCGAGCTTGGCCGGAGCAGCGCCGGAGGATGATTTGATATAATCGACCAGCATCTTGAGCTGGGCACCATAGGTCGCACCGGGGACGAAATGGTACGGATAGGTCTGCTGGTTGGCGAGTTCGGACGCAAACGAGCCCGACATCATCAGGATTTTATTGGTGGCGTTGTTTTCCGGCGATATCGCCTGGATCATTCCGGTGCTGTCGCCGAAGATGTAATCCACCCGGCCCTGGGCGAGGGCTTTTTTGAGGTTGGCGACGGCGACATCGACCTTGAAAGTGGAATCGTTGATCGTCGCCTTGACCATGCGGCCGCGAATGCCGCCTTTGGCATTGATCCAGTCCGCGTAGGCAGCGTATCCGTCACCTTGCGGCTTGCCACCCTCGGCGGCCGGGCCGGTGAGGTCGCAATGGATGCTCCAGTTGATATCCTCGGCGGCGCGGGCGCGCCCGATCGCGAAGCTGGTCATTGCGGCCGCCCCCGAGGCCAGCATTAAACTGCGTCTTTTCATCGATTGTCTCCCTGTTTGCCGATCAATGTGATCGGGATGGTTGCTGGTGTGGTGAGAAACTTTTGTTGCGCGCGCTTCCAGAGCTGCGCCAGTCCGCGCGGTTCAAGGATCAGGAAGCCGACGATCAGCAGGCCGAAGACGGTCTCCCGCAGTGGCACCAGGATGGCGGCGATGTCAAAGCCAAGCGCGGTCCCGATCGCAAGCCCGCCGCCGCGCAGGAATTCGGGCAACAAGGTCATGAACACCGCCCCCAGAATCGCCCCCAGGGTTGAGCCCATGCCGCCGACAATCACCGCCGACAGGAAGAACACCGACAGCACCAGGCCGAATTGTTCGGGGTTCACGAACTGGTTGAAATAGGCGAGCAGGCCGCCGGCAACGCCCGCGTAGAACGAGCCGAGCGCGAAGGCGACGAATTTGTACCAAACGATCCGCACCCCGAGCACCTCGGCGGTGCGATCACGCTCGCGCACCGCAATGAACGCGCGGCCGACACGGCTGCGGATGACGTTGAAGGCGAACAGCGTCAGGGCGACATCGCAGGCCAGGATCAGATAATAGACGCGGGTTTCGGTGTTGAGCGGATAGCCGAAAATGGTAGCGGGCAGAACCGTGAGGCCGGCATCGCCGTTGGTGACGCTTTGCCAATGGACGAAGACGAAATTGAGCAGGAACTGCGCCGCAAGCGTGGCGATCACCAGATAAAGTCCGCGAATGCGCAAGGACGGCAGGCCGAACCCGATCCCCATGATGGCCGCGACCAGGCCGGCGAGCGGGATGGCAAGGTAGAACGGCAGGGCAAGCTTGCTCTGCGCCAGTGCCACGGTGTAGGCGCCAACCCCGACAAAGGCGGCATGGCCCAGCGAGAGCAGCCCGGTATAGCCGGTCATGATATTGAGGCCGTGGACGGCGATGATGTTGATGCCAAGGATGCCGGCGAAATAAATCCAGTAGCGCGGCACGATGGCGGGCAAGGCTGCCAGCACGACGACCAGCGCGACCGCCCAAATGATGCTTGGGATGCGCGCCATTAGATGCGCTCGATTTCGGCGGTGCCGAACAGGCCAGTCGGGCGGACCAGCAGGATCAGCAACGCCAGCACATAAGGGGTGATCTCGCGGAATTCAGTGCCGAGCAGAAAGCCGGTGACCGATTCGAGCCAGCCGATAATCAGGCCCGCGACCAGCACCCCGCCGATGGAGTTCATTCCGCCCAGAATGATGACCGACAGCACGTTGAGCGCCACCAGCCCGAGATTGGGGGTCAACGAATTCACGTTGGCCATCAACACGCCGCTGATGCAGCCGGTGATCGCGGCAATCACCCAGGTGAAGGCGATCACCCGGCGCACATCGATCCCCATTGAATAGGCGGTGATCTGGTCGGCGGCGGCGGCACGCAGCGCAATCCCGGCGCGGGAATAGCGCAGGAACGCGATCAGGCCACCGACAATCACCACCGCAACAGCAAAAGCGCGGGCGGTCTTGCCGGGGATGAACAGGCTGCCGATCATCACCGGGGTGCGCGCCAGGATCGCCGGGGATTGCAGGTCGGTCGGCCCCCACACCATGCTGACCACGCCGCGGATGATGCTGCCGATCCCGAAGGTCACCATGACGATGGCAATGAATGGCCGGCCCAGCATCGGCCGCAGGGCAAACCGCTCAATCAGCAACGCCACCGCAATCGAGCCGACCAGCGCGAGAATGAACCCGGGCAGCAAACCGAAATCAAAAATGACGGCGGCCGTGTAGAAAAAATACGCCGACAGCATCATCATTTCGCCCATCGCGAAATTGAAGGTCTGGCTTGATTTGAAGATCACCACCGTGCCCAGCGCAATGAGCGCGTAAATACCACCGGCAGCAATTCCGACCGCCGAATACTCGGCGAAGACCATGATGGGGTTCATGCGGCTGGCTCGTCGCCGGTGCCGAGATAGGCGGTGATGACATCGGGGTTGGTGCGGACCTGATCGGGGGTGCCGGATGCAATCGGCTTGCCGAAAGACAGCACGACGATATGGTCTGAAATTTCCATCACCATACCCATGTCATGCTCGATCAATAGCACGGTGG
>JANYCX010000144.1 GCA_025360065.1 Acetobacteraceae bacterium
ATTGCCACCTTGTTCGCGCTCACGGTTGTCGAGCCGATGATGGTCGGCATTGTCGGCGGCGGCACTGGCCATATCCGCCTCGCCGATGGCAGCCATCGCATCCTGGACGGCATGAGCACGGTGCCGCTTGCTGGTCGTCCCGACATGTTCACCCCTGCCGGGGATGGCTCGCCCGAAGATTATTCGACCGTTGACCGCCGCAGCGAGGTTGGCCCGAGTGCGGTTGCCGCCCCTGGTTCACTGCGCGGCTGGTGCGAGGCGCTGCGCCGGTTCGGCACGTTCTCGCTTGATGATGTGCTGCAACCGGCGATCCGCCACGCATCACGCGGGTTCACCGCCACCCCATACCTGGAAACCTGCATCGAAGGTGCCGCCGCCGATCTGGCGCGCGACAAAGCCGCGAGTGCGCTGCTGCTACCCGGCGGACGGCCGCTGCAAGCCGGACAGAAGCTGGTCAACGGAGACTATGCCGAAACCTTGAAACTGGTGGCCCAGCAGGGCGAAGCAGCTCTCCATGGCGGCCCGATCGGCGATATCGTCGCCGCCCACATGGCAGCCAATGGTGGCTATGTGACCCGCGACGATCTGGTTGGCTATAAGGTAATCGAGCGCGCGCCAATTCGCAGCGCCTATCGCGGCTATGAGATCGTCGGCCCGCCGCCGCCGGCAGGGTCGGGGGTGCATATCGCCCAGATGCTCAACATCCTGGAAGGCTACGATATCGGGGCGCTGGGTTTTGGCACCCCTGACAATATCCATCTGCTGGCTGAAGTTTTGAAAATCGCCTTCGCCGATCGGATGGTGGCGACCGGCGATCCGGCGTTTATCAATGTCCCGGTGGAAAAGCTTGTATCCAAGGACTACGCCGCCGAACGCCGTGCAATGATCCAGATGGCGCGCGCGCAGAAATGGGGTCCGGGCGTGTCTCCCGGCGAAGGTGCGCATACCACCCACATGACCGCGGCCGACCGCGCCGGTAACGTCGTCGCCACCACCCAGACGATCAATTCGACCTTCGGCGCCCGCTACGTTATCCCCGGCACCGGCATCATTCCCAACAACTACATGCAATTGTTCGACCCGCGCCCTGGCCGCGCCCAATCGGTGGCGCCGGGCAAACGGGTCACCACATCGATGTCGCCGATGATGGTGCTGCGCGACGGGCGCATCCAGTTCGCCCTCGGCCTGCCCGGCGGCAAACGGATTTTCCCGAGTGCGATGCAGGCGATCATCAACCTTATCGATCATGGCATGAGCTTGCAGGAAGCCGTCGAAGCCCCGCGCGTCTGGACCGAAGGCCCAGTGCTGGAGCTGGAGGATACGATTTCCGAACACGTCCAGAAAGCGCTGCGCCTGCGCGGCCATGCGATATCGATGTTGCCACATGTCGCCGGTGGGATGAACGGCATCGCCTTTCAGCCCGACCGCACCATGCTGGGCGCTGTGTGCTGGCGCGCCGATGGCACAGCGATTGGCGTGGGCGGTGGCCTTACTCAGCGCCGGGTGGCGTTCTGGCCGGATCGGGCGGGGACGGTTTAGCGGGGAGAGCGGCGAACCCACAACAATCGCGGCGCGTCCAGCGCTTTCGCCAGGCCATACGAAAATGCACCGCCAAAATTCAACAATCCGCCGTGCCCCTTGCCTTTGCCAAACGCGATGCGGGCGCGCAGTGCGGCACGGGCCTGGGCGGGATCAATCGGCGCGATGGTGATAGCCGCCTCGTCGAGAAATTGATCAAGCTCGGTAATGGCGCGCAACGTGTTGCCTTGCCGGCGGCGGGCCAGAACAGTGCCGATGGAATTTCCAAAACGCGATTTAGATTGCACGGCAACCATGCTCAGCCAAGCACGCCGTCCGCCCCGCCCGGCAACCACCCTGCCACCACCAATTCCGCAATTCTGCCAGCCGGCGACCGATCTCCGGCCCTGGCGCCATGCCAGCCTCGGCCAAATCGCCGCCCTGCAGGGGAAACACCGGCACCGTCATCGCGGCCAGCCGCGCGTGCAACACGGCGGATCGCCCAGCAAGCCAGGCGCGGCCGATCAGAGCAACCTGCGGCGTATCGGCCAGGGCGCGTCGTAATGTGTCATCATCGGCGCCGTCCTCCGGCACATCGCCACCGAGTGCCAGCAGCCGATCGCGCTCGGCGCCAGACAGGCGCAGCCGCAAGGCAAACGCGGCGGCGTCGCCATCCAGCAACGCCGCCAATCGCAGGATCGGATCGACTGGCGCCCCAGCTTCGATCACCCTCGCCAACCTGCCCGGTGCCACCCCGTCCGGCAGCACCGCCGCGAGCACCCCAAGTTCGGCCATCAACGCGACCGCCGCGCGCGGGTCCTGGGTTGCAAGGATGCGTTTCAATTCATGCCAAACCCGTTCAACCGAAAGCCGTGCCAAGCCCGGCACAGCGTCGATCAGCGCCTCACGGGTTCGCGCATCAGGCGGCACCAGCCCGAACCGCGCCTGAAAGCGAAAATACCGCAACAGGCGCAAATAATCCTCGGCCAATCGTGCCGCCGGATCGCCGACGAAGCGCACCCGCCCGGCGCGCAAATCGGCCTCGCCACCAAAAAAATCATGCAACACGCCGGCGCGGTCGACCGACATGGCGTTGCAGGTGAAATCCCGCCGTGCTGCGTCGGCGCGCCAGTCTTCGGTGAAGGCCACAACCGCGTGGCGGCCATCGGTTGCGATATCGCGGCGCAAGGTGGTGACCTCAAAGCCGCGCGACATCACCACCGCGGTCTGGGTACCGTGGGCAAGGCCGGTCGGCACGGTTTTGATCCCGGCGGCGGCCAGTTTGTCGGCGACAATGTCCGGTGGGTCGGGTGTCGCCAAATCGATATCGGCAATCGGGGCACCCACCAGCAGGTCCCGCACCACGCCACCCACCAGCCGCGCCTCGGGCAAAGTCGCCCACAGCCTGACGAGTGCCGGGTCGGTCGTTACCTGCGACAGATCGATCGCCGTCATCGCCGTTCGGCGGCGTGGCCGGGCACGATGCGGCCATCCTCGATATGCGGCGGCACATAAACCACGCCTTTGGGGTGCCGTGACTCGTGCATATACCAGCCTGCGGTGCCGGCCAGCATCGCGACCGCGCCAATCGCCGACCACACCATGATCGGCGACAGGAGCGGGGCCGCCATCCGCCACACGGCGAATAAGACAAACGGCGCCAGGAACAGCGCGACTTCCAACAGCCCGATCATCCGCCGCGCAGTCGGGCGGCAACATGGACCAGGATCGCCGCCGTCGCGCCCCAGATGTAATGGTCATCATGCGGCCAGACCCAGAATTCGCGCATCTTGCCGCCCGATTCCGCGCGCCGCCATTGCGGCGCATCGGGGTCCATCAGCACGCCGATGGGCAGGGCGAACACCTCATCCACCTCATCCGGCGACGGCACCAACCCGAGTGCGGATAATTCGCGCCCTTCTGGCAACAGCCCAAGAATCGGGGTCATACGATAGCCCGTCCCTGTTACGTAATCACCCAATCGGCCGACGATTTCGACCTGGCTGGGGGCAAGGCCGACTTCCTCATGCGCTTCACGCAAAGCGGCGGCTTCGGCGCTGTGATCGCCGGGATCGATCCGCCCGCCCGGAAAACTGACCTGCCCGGCATGCTTGGTCAGATGGGCGGTGCGCTTGGTGAGCAGTACCGACGGTGTCGCGCCGAGCACGAAAGCCACCAGCACGGCGGCCGGCACCAGGGGGCCGGGATGGAGATGGGCGCCGCGATCGCTATCCAGCAACGCGCCGACCGCAGGCACGCTGGGCAAGGCGATGGCAGCGGGGCCAGGATCGCGCGGGCCAGGAAGGGGGCGGGCGAGACGCGCGCGCAGGTCGATTGGGGTCACAACACCCGATTACGCCAGATCGGGCCTATCGTCGAGGTCAGCGTCATCGTCCATCGGGATGTCGCCGAGCGCAAAAAACACGCCCTGGCTCCAAACCCCAAGAACCTCGCGGCCCATCACCACGCCTGGCTCGGCAATGGCGACCAGTTCGTAATAGACCGCCCGTCCAATCCGCGCCTCAATCGGGTAATGGCCACTGCCATGGCGGATCAGCAAATAGGGGATCGGAGCACAGGTCAGCATATCGTACGCGACCCTGATCGGATGATCGGGACCGGCGGCGATCATCTGATCGATATTGGTGCGGAAGGTCAGAACCTGGGTGGGGCCAATGCCGGACCAGTCGAGTTCGACTGCCACGAACGGCGCGTCCTCGACCTCGATCCGGCCACGCTCGGCCGGGGTTTGCAGGACGTAATCGCCACATGCCTCGCGCCGCAGCACCGATGCGAACAGGCACACCAATTCCTTGCGCCCGATCGGGCTGCCGCGATAGAGCCAGGTGCCATCGCGTTGAATAACAAACGGCAAATCCCCGCAATCTTGCGGTTCGCGGTGTGGCCGTGCCATCGCGCCCGCCGGGATCCCAAGCGGGGCCATTTTAGACGCTGTCGGGCCGTGTTTATCGTCCACTCATACTCTCCGCCACGAATTGGGCATTAAAATCGCAGCACCAGGGGATTTCCACTCTTCCCCATTGGCGAGATACCGTTAGCATCCCCACTTGACCAGAGTTGGCATCTTTGGCGCGCCAGACAAGATGCGCCGCTGCCAATCACCGTTTTTTCCCCTTGGGTGCAGGATGTGCCATGCCAGCCGACACTGAAGATCCCAGCCTGGACCAGTTCGCCGCCCTCGGCACCGCGCTTGCCGCGGTCCGACGCGAAGTCGCACGCGCCATTCACGGCCAGCAGGACGTGGTCGAGCAGACCCTGATTTGCCTGCTCGCCGGCGGCCATGTGTTGTTGGTGGGGGTGCCCGGCCTCGGCAAAAGCCGGCTGGTGGAAACGCTGTCGGTGGTGCTGGGGCTCGATGCCAACCGCATCCAGTTCACCCCCGATCTGATGCCGCCCGAAATCACCGGGTTTGAAACCCAGGACGTCGATGAAAACGGCCGGCGGTACTTTCGCTTCGTGCCGGGCCCGGTGTTCTGCCAGTTGCTGATGGCCGATGAAATTAACCGCGCCAGTCCGCGCACCCAGGCCGCGTTGCTGCAGGCGATGCAGGAACGTCGGGTGAGTATCGCAGGGGTCGAGCACCGCCTGCCCGAACCCTTCCATGTGCTGGCAACCCAGAACCCGATCGAGCAGGAGGGCACATATCCGCTCCCCGAAGCGCAGCTCGATCGGTTCCTGCTGGAGGTTGAGGTCACCTACCCCGACCTTGCGAGTGAGCGCAGTATGCTGATCGCCACCACCGGGCCCGCCGAAACCCCGCCCGTCCGGGTGCTGGACGGCGCGCAATTGCTGGCTGGGCAGGCGCTGGTGCGTGCCATGCCGGTCGGGGAAACCGTGCTCGAGGCAATCCTGGCGCTGGTCCGTCGCGGCCGGCCGGAGCAAACCGACGAAGCTTTGGTGCGTGACAATATTGCCTGGGGCCCCGGCCCACGCGCCGCCCAGGCGTTGATGCTGACCTGCCGGGCGCGAGCATTGCTCGATGGGCGACTGGCGCCGAGCGTTGATGATATCGTGGCCCTGGCCCCGGCGGTGCTGCGGCATCGCATGGCGCTGACCTACGAAGCCCGTGCCCGTGGTGTCACCCTGTCCGATATTATCGCCCGCCTGGTGGAACGCCTCGGGTGAGCGCCAGGGCCGCCGAAGCGCTCGGGGCGCGACTGCCGGCCTTGCAGGTCGCGGCCAATCGCGTGGCCGCCTCGGTCTGGCAGGGTGTGCATGGCCGCCGCCGGGTCGGGCCCGGTGACAGCGTGTGGCAATATCGCCCGTATATGCAGGGCGATGAAACCCGTCGGATCGATTGGCGTAAATCGGCGATGGGCGATGAGCTGATCGTGCGCGAGATGGAATGGGAAGCGGCGCAAACGGTCTGCCTGTGGCGCGATGCCTCGCCGTCGATGCTGTGGCATTCCAAGCTGGTCACCACCCAGAAGCGTGAACGCGCCGATCTGCTGCTGCTGGCGCTGGCGGCGCTGTTGCTGCGCGGTGGGGAACGGGTGCGGCTGATCGGGGGGCCGCGCAGCATCGGGGGCGGCGGGCTGGATCGATTGGCGGATGATCTTGGCCGGCTCGAACCAGGCGACGGATTGCCGCCACCAGCGGACCTGCCACGCCATGCCAGGGTGGTGCTGTTCGGTGATTTTCTGACCCCGCCCGCCGCCATTGCCGCCTGTGTTGGCCGGATTGCCAGCCAGTCGGTGCGTGGCCATTTGGTGCAAATTCTCGACCCGGCTGAGGTCGCGCTGCCCTATCATGGCCGCATCCGCTTTACCGGGTTGGAGCGCGAGCCATCGGCCCTGGTCCCCAGGGTTGATGGCTTGCGCGACGCCTACCGTCAGCGTCTGGCCGCCCAGCAGCACAGCCTGGCCGCGATTGCTGCCAGCGCCGGCTGGGCGTGCAGCCTGCACCGCACCGATGCAGCGCCCGAAACGGTTTTGCTGGCGCTGTATCTCGCACTGTCCGGCGATCGGGCGCGCCGGTGATATTTGCCGCCCCTTGGGTGCTGTTGGTGCTGGCGGCGCTGCCGTTGCTGTGGTGGCTGCTGCGGGTCACGCCGCCCGCGCCGCGCACCGAGGTTTTTCCCGCCGTCCGGCTGCTGTTGGGTTTGCCGACCACCGAGCAAACCCCGGCCCGCACGCCATGGTGGCTGCTGGCGCTGCGGTTGATCGCGGCGGCTGCGGTGATTGTCGGGCTTGCCCAGCCAGTGCTGCGGGCGGGCGGGGAACTCGCCGGCAGCGGGCCGATTATTCTGGTGATCGATGATGGCTGGGCGGCAGCTTCGGACTGGCCGCAGCGAATCGCGGCCGCTGATACTGTGCTCGACCGCGCCAACCGCGAAGCCCGGCCGGTGCGCTTGCTCACCACCGCGCCGGATGCCGCCGGGATCGCGCCGGCGTTAACCGCGCCTTTGCCCGCCATAGAAATGCGCGCCCGTATCGCCACCTTGCGGCCCAAGCCCTGGCCGCCGGATCGCGCCACTGCCGGGCGGGCGCTGCAAACCGCCACCGGCGATGGCGCGCGGATCTATATCGCGGATGGCTTGACCCATGGTGCCGATTGGGACGGGTTTGCCGCCGGATTGCGCGCGGGCGGGGCGATGACGGTGCTGGGTGCCGATGGCCCGCAGGCGCGGCTTTTGCTGCCCCCGGTTGCCGAGGCCGATGGCCTGCGCATCCGCCTTGCGCAAGTTCCGCGCCCTTTGCCGGAAACAATTGGGGTTCTGGCGCAAACCGGCGATGGTCGCAGCATTGCCCGCCTCGACCTCAGCATCCCGGCCAACGCCTCGGGCGCCGAAGCCAAACTCACCATTCCCGCCGAATTGCGCAACCGGCTGACCCGGCTGGTGCTGGACGGTGCGCAAAGTGCAGGCGGGGTGATGCTGCTGGATGAGGGATTTCGCCGCCGACCGGTCGGGATGCTGGCCGGGCAGGCGAGCACCGCCGATGTGCCGCTGACCGGGCCGCTTTTCTATGTCCGCCGCGCCTTGTCGCCCTATGCCGAACTGCGCGAGGGTGAATTGGCGCAAATCCTGGCGCGGTCGGTCTCGGTGCTGGTGCTGGCCGACAGGGTGGTGGGCGATGGGGCGGAACGCGCCGCCCTGGCCGCCTGGGTGGAGAAAGGCGGGCTGCTGCTGCGCTTCGCCGGCCCGCTGACCGCCGAACACCCGGATGCGCTGATGCCGGTCCGCTTGCTCGGCGGAGATCGGCAGTTGGGCGGGGCGATGTCGTGGAGCAAGCCCGCCGGGCTTGCGCCGTTCGCCTCGGAAAGCCCGTTCGCAGGGCTGGTGGTGCCGGAGGAGGTGCGGGTGTCGCGCCAGATTCTCGCCGCCCCCGATGCGATGCTGGGCGCGCGCACCTGGGCGAGCCTCGCCGATGGCACGCCATTGGTGACTCAGATCGCGATGGGGGCCGGGCGGGTGGTGCTGTTCCATGTCACCGCCAATGCCGACTGGTCTGACCTGCCGCTGTCGGGACTGTTTGTGGACATGCTGCGCCGGTTGGTGCTGCAGGCGGTGGGCGTGGCGGGCGAGGATGCGACCGCAAGGCTCGCCCCGCTTGAAACGCTCGACGGGTTTGGTCAGTTAGGGCCACCAACCCCAGGGGCCGCGGCGCTAACCGGCGCCGAGTTGGGGGCCGCACCGGCGAGCGCACGGCACCCGGCGGGGTTTTACGGCCCCGAAACCGGCCGCCGCGCGCTTAATCTGGCCAATCATCTGCCGTTGCCGGCCGCTGCCTCGGTGATTGCGGGGGCAAGCTATGCGCCGATCGGCATCGCCGGACGGGAGATGGCATTGGCGCCGTGGCTGCTTGCGGCGGCATTGCTGCTGCTCGCAGTGGACCTGATCGTGGCGTTGCGTTTGCGCGGCCTGCTGGGGGCGATCGCGGGGCTGCTGCTATTAATCGGTCTGCCCGAGGCGCGGGCGCAGGATGGCAATCCGGCCTTGGCCACACGGCTGGCCTACGTCGTGGCTGGCAACGCTGAATTGGACCTGGTTTCGCTCGCCGGGCTTAACGGGCTGACCGATTTCGTCAACCGGCGCACCAATGCCGATCTCGCCGATCCGGCGGCGGTGGTATTGGGGCAGACCGACTTGTCGCCTTTCCCGTTGCTCTATTGGCGGGTGTCGCCCGAGAGCGCGACGCCCGATGCCGCAGCGATTGCGGCGTTGAACTTGTTCATGGCGCATGGCGGGATTATCCTGATTGACACGGCAAGCGGGGGCAGCGGCACTGGCTTTCCGGCCGGGCCGGACCCGGTGCTGCAACGCATGGCAGCAGCTTTGGTGGTGCCAATTCTGGCGCCGTTGACGCCCCAGCATGTTCTCGCCCGGGCGTTTTATCTGTTGCAGGATTTCCCCGGCCGCTACACCGGCGATACCGTCTGGGTGCAGCGCGACCAGGATCGCAGCAATGACAGCGTCAGCCCGGTCATCATCGGCGGCAATGACTGGGCATCCGCCTGGGCGGTCGATGCCCAGGGCCGCAATCCCTATGCCACTATTCCGGGTGGGCCCCGCCAGCGCGTGCTGGCGTATCGGTTCGGGGCCAATCTGGTGATGTATGCGCTGACCGGGAATTATAAGGGCGATCAGGTCCATGTGCCGGCGATCCTGGAGCGGTTGGGGCAATGAGATGGGCGTGCAGCGCCTTCTCCCCTCGGGAGAGGGCCGGGGTGAGGGTCGCTCAGCCGCGAATTATTGACCGACCGGGCATCGGTAACCGGCCATGAAGCTGGAACAGGCCATCGCCGCGATCCGCTTCGATCCGGCACTGCCGCTCTGGCTGCTGGCGAGCCTTGGCGGGCTGTGCCTGCTGGTGCTGGCGATTGCGACGCTGCGCCGGGCGCGCGGCGTGGTGTGGCGCGGCCTCGCCTACGCCGCGCTGCTGTTCTGGCTCTCCGGCCCGACTTTGGTGCAGCAAACCCGCGCGACCCTGCCCGATATCGGCCTGCTGGTGATCGATGAAAGCGCCAGCATGGCGATCGGCGATCGTGCAGCCCTCGCGCTCAGCGCGCGCAAAACCATCGAGGCCGCTGCCAAGACCCTTGCCGATTTCGAATTGCGGGTCGTCACCGTGCCCGAGGCTGGCGACACCGGCACCAAACTTTTCGCCGCGATCGAGCGGGCGCTGGCCGATATCCCGCGCGCCCGCCTCGCCGGGATTGTCGCGGTGACTGATGGGCAGGTCCATGACATCCCGGCCCAACCCGGCTGGGAGGCGCCGCTCCATGTGCTGATCCCGGCGCGCGGCGAACAAACCGACCGACGCATCCGGGTGATTTCGTCGCCGCTCTACGGCATTGTCGGCAAGACTGTTGAGCTTGCGGTGGCGGTTGAGGACCTTGGCACTCCAGGCAACGGCATGGGCTATGGCCGGGTCGCCCATCTGACGCTGCAACGCGATGGCGAGAAGCCGGAGACCATCGATGTTGGACTTGGGGTTGAAACCCGGGTTCAGGTGCCGATCACCCATGCCGGTCCGATTGTCGTGCAGTTGACCGTCGATGAGCTGCCCGGCGAGGTCAGCCTGATCAACAACCAGATCGTCACCACCATCAATGGCGTGCGCGACCGGCTGCGGGTGCTGCTGGTGTCCGGAGAGCCGCATAATGGCGAGCGTACCTGGCGGCGGCTGCTGAAATCTGATCCGGCGGTCGATCTGGTGCATTTCACCATTTTGCGTCCACCCGAAAAAGACGACCTGACCCCGCTGAATGAGCTGGCGTTGATCGCTTTTCCGGTGCGCGAATTGTTCCAGGTCAAGATCCGTGAGTTCGACCTTATCATCCTCGATCGGTTCAGCAATCGCGGGCTGTTACCGCCAACCTATTTGCGCAACATCGCTGACTATGTCCGGCACGGCGGCGCTTTGCTGATGAGCGTGGGGCCCGAATTTGCCGGGCGCGACGGGCTGGCGGGCACCCCGCTCAGCGCCATCCTGCCCGGCCGCCCGGCTGGTGGGGTGGTGAATGAAGCGTATCGCCCGATCACGACGGACCTTGGTTTGCGCCATCCGGTGACGGCAGGTCTGGCCAATCCGGCGGCGCCCTGGGGGCAATGGTATCGCCGTTTGGGGATCGCTGCGGTCACCGGCGATGTGTTGCTGACCGCGGGTGCGGCGCCGCTGCTGGTGCTCGACCGGATCGATGACGGGCGGGTGGCGCTGCTGCTGTCGGACCAGATCTGGCTGTGGTCGCG
This sequence comes from Acetobacteraceae bacterium, assembly GCA_025360065.1. Lineage (GTDB taxonomy): Bacteria > Pseudomonadota > Alphaproteobacteria > Acetobacterales > Acetobacteraceae > CAITOL01. Next base: position 10,733 of record JANYCX010000144.1, read on the forward strand.
TGGCCATGATGGCGGCGGCCCGCAGGCGGAGTTGTTGCGCCGGGTGGCGCATTGGCTGATGAAGCAGCCGGAGCTCGAGGAAGAAGCGCTCGACGTCAGCATCACCGCCGGTGTGCTGTCGGTGGCACGGCGCGGTATCGCCGAAACCCCGTCTGCTGCGGTCGAGGTCGCTGACCCCGAGGGCCGGACAGCCGCGATGAAGCTCACGCCGGACGGGCCAGGACGGTCAACCGGGACGCAAATCGCGGTCGCACCCGGGGTTTGGCGGGTGGCGGATGGCGCGTTGGTGGCTTTCGCTGCGGCCAGGCTGCCCAATCCACCGGAGATCGCCGACTTGCGGGCGACAGCGACCTTGCTCGCGCCCTTGGCCCGCGCGAGCGGTGGCAGCCTACATTGGCTCGATCCCGATGGCGCGCCGGCGTTGCGTCGCACCGAACCTGGGCGGGAAGCATCGGGCAGCGCGTGGATTGGATTGCAGCGCCGGCATGACTATATCGTGTCAGGGATTGCCACGTTGCCTTTGTTGCCGGCTTGGCTGGCACTGCCTTTGATCCTTGGGCTGGCGTTGCTCGCGTGGCGTCAGGAAGGCCGCTAGCAGCATCATGCGATCGGCTTGCCTATTTGATCGGATAAAGATGATCGTGAAAACAAGACTCTAGATTCGTCGACAGGAGGCTGATTTCCAAACGCTCCCCCCCAATTCCCGCCGCCATGCGATCTTGGCGCTGATCGGTTTCATCGGTTTGCCGCTGCTGGTCGGTGCGGCGAGTGGCTCGCTGACGGCCGCCGCCATACGCGACTGGTACCCGAGCCTGATCGCCCCGTTCGGCAAGCCGCCCAACTGGGTGTTCGCCCCGGTTTGGACCACGCTTTATATCGCCATGGGCCTTGCCGCCTGGCGGGTCTGGCGGCATGCGGGCGCGCTTGGCCAGCGCCATGCCTTGCAGCTTTGGGGCTGGCAATTGCTGGTCAACGCCGCCTGGACCCCGGCATTTTTCGGGCTGCACAGCCCTGGCCTCGGGATGATGGTGATCGTGCCGATGCTGGCGCTGATTGTGTTGACCGCGCGGGCTTTCGCCCCGATTGACCGTGCCGCCGCCTGGCTCCTGCTGCCGTATTTTCTGTGGACCGGCTATGCCACCTATCTTAATGCGGGGTTCTGGTGGTTGAACCGGATTTAGGGTAAGATCGCGTCATGTTCATTCGCACTGCAAGCGCGCGCGCTGTCGCCGCAATTCTCACCTTGGTTCTGTTGGCAGCGCCGCTGGCGCCCGCATCGGCGCAGTCGCGTGATGACGAGGACGCGGCCGGTGCTGCCGCGTCTGCTGCCGCTGCCAGGAAAAAGAAGCAGGTGTCGGTGCCGAAGGCGCTACCCGGATCGCATGTCGACGCCATCGATCCCGCGCCGCTGGATCGGCCGCCATCCGAGATGAAGCCGAATGAGGCGCTGTTCGACGGGGTTAATCGTGGCGATATTGCCGCTGTCCGGGAGGCGTTGGCGCGCGGGGCGGAGTTGGAAGCCCCCAATATCCTCGGCCAGACCGCAACCGAGGTGTCGATCGATCTGGCGCGGAACGAAATCACCTTCCTGCTGCTGTCCATGCGGGGCGCGGTCGGCCGTCAGGCGGGGCGGACTGCGGCAAGTGCGGCGGTCATTGCCAGCAAGCCTGCACCTGTTGCAAAGCCGATTGTGGTCGCTGCACCAAAGCCGGCTGCACCGGTGGTCGCCAAGCCGTTCGTCAGCAATCCCGGCACGCCGGTGCCGCAAGTCGGCTTCCTCGGGTTCGGTCGGCCGAATTCGTAGCTGCGCCCTTAACGGGTCAAAGCCAATACCATCTGTGCGGCACCGGCAGCGATCCGGCTGATCGCGCTGATGTCCACAGCGCCGGGGAAACGGTCCTGCGGCAAATGGAACAGTTTGTTACCGCCAACCAACGTCACGTAGCGACCGCCGGCGCGGTGAATATCCCGCGACTCGCCGAACGGGATTTGGTTGGTGGTGGTCTGATCCGCAGGCCGCCCGGCGTTCGCCAATGCCTTGGTCATCGCATCGGCCATATCGGCATGTCCGGACACCACTGACAGTCTGCCGCCAGCAGCGCCGATATTGGCGCCAAAATGCACCCATTTGGCAGATTTTTCCCAGCCCGATCGCCGCGCCATGAACGCATCGAGCCCGATATGGCCGAGTTCGTGTCCAGAATTGGCGGTGAAGATCACATCGCAAGCCGGCGGCGCGGCAAGGATCGCGCGAAGCGCCTCAAGCCAGCACACCAGCCCGCCGCCGCGCTCGGAGGTCGATTGAAACCACGAACTGCGTGGCGTCATGACGACGACTGGCGGGCGCGCCCGGTCACGGCCGGGCATGGTGACGACGATGTTTTTCGCCTCCGCCGGGGTGCGCCGGCTTTGCACCACTACCCGAAATGCCGCGCCGCGAAGGGCTGCGGCAAACAGGGTGTCACGGGTGTCGGACGGGACTTGCACCGTCGGCGGGCCGAACGGGGTATTGAAAGCTTCGGCATTGAGCAGCGCGAGGCCTGGTGCCTCGCCGGTGGTGACGATGATCGCCGCATGGGCCACGCTTGCGCGGCGGGCGGCGACGAAATCGGGCGCGTACACCGCGCGGGGTGAATAGGCGTGGAGCGAGATCAGCCCGGCGCCGCCATCGGCGCTCGCCAGCGCCGACACCCCAACTGGCGCGGTATCGGGGGCGTCAAACAGCATTTCACCAGGAAATGTCGCGCCATCGACTTCGACAAAGGCGGCAATCGGGTCGAGCCGGCTGAGGGAGAAGCTCTCGATCTCGACCTTGGCGCCGAGCGCGCGGGCCTCGGCGGCCAGCCAGTCGGCACCGCGTTGATCGCCGTCAGTCGCGGTGCGGTGAAAGCCCTGGCCATCCCAGGCGGCGAGCCAGCTTGCGGCCGGTGGGTCAGTAGCGGCAACGTTCATCAAGGCGGCTCCCGAGATTAGCAATTTGCGCCGGGTGATGGCCATTAGCTTTCCAGTTCGCTATCCCAATAGAGGTAGTCGCGCCAGCTCTCGTGGAGATAATTCGGTGGAAACGCGCGGCCATTATCCTGCAATTCCCAGGTCGTTGGCTGCTTGGGGGGGCTGCGTGGAAACATCCGGCATTCGCGCGGCAGGCGGCTGCCTTTCAGCAGATTGCAGGTGCCGCAGGCGGTGACAACGTTTTCCCAGGTCGTCCGCCCACCGCGACAGCGCGGGATGACGTGATCGAAGGTCAATTCCGGGGCGGGATGGCGTTCATGGCAATATTGGCAGGCGAAAGCATCGCGCAGGAACACGTTGAAGCGGGTGAAGGCCGGCTTGCGGGCAGTGGGGATGTAATCCTTCAGCGCGATCACACTTGGCAGCCGCATGGTTATGCTGGGCGAATGCACCATTTGATCGTATTCATTCAGCACGCTGACCCGGTCGAGAAACACTGCCTTCACCGTGTCCTGCCAGGACCAGATCGATAGCGGAAAATAAGATAACGGCCGAAAATCGGCGTTCAACACCAAAGCGGGGAAATTGCGACCCGCCGACGCGAAGCTTCCTGCTAATTGACCACCGTCCGGCAATGCTCGCCCTCCGCTGCTCGGCGACGCATATTCTGGGGGGCAACTGCGAAACGACCGCCAGATCGTGTGCGACGTCGAAGACCATTAAGATCATTGCACCGCATCAGGCGTGTCGCAAGCCGGCTTCGGCGGGTTTTACCGATGTGGCCGAGGTTTCATCCCGTTGTCATCCCATCGCCCGTTTGATCCGCGCCCAATCCTCAATTGCCGCTTCCTGGCCGGGCACGATCTGGATGGCGAATTCGGTGTAGCCGGCCGCGCGCAAAGCTTCGAGCCGGGTTTTCAACTCAGCCTCAGTGCCGGTGAAGCTCGCGTGGCGGATCAGGTCGGCCGTGATGAACTTGCGTTCTTCGGGCTTGACGAACATCAGATGGCCGCGGTGATTTTCGAGATATGGCGCGTCCTTGGGCTCAAAGCCGCGTGCGAGCTCAACATAGCCGGCGATCGCGCCGGCGAGTGCCGATGATGGCGGGGTCGAATTCGGCAGACCCATCAGCGCCTCATCCGCCAGCCGGTGCAGCATCACCGCCGCGCGCGGCCCGGCCTGGGCGATGGCGCGGTCGCTGTCATAGGCCTCGCCGTCCTGGAGGACGCAGCCGAGCGCGAAGGCCACGGCGGAAAGGTCTGACGCGGCCCGCCCGGCTTTTTCCCAGCGCGCCCGCATATCGGCCAACCAATGTGCGCCCCCGGTTGGGTCGGTGACAAACGCCATCCATCCCGCGCCGAGCTTGGCGGTGAGGTCCATGCCGCGCGGGCCATAGGCGGAAATGAACAGCGGCACCTCGTCCTTGGTATTGATCAGGCCAAGTTCAGGATTGAGGAAACGGATTTTTCGGGTTTTGCCCTCGATTTCGGTTTCCACCGTCTCATTATGCAACAAGCCCTGCACGACACGGATATACTCCTCCATGTCAGACATCTTGATGGCACCAAGCCCCATCGCGCGGCGACCGGTGAAGCCGGTGCCGACGCCGAAATCTATTCGGCCGGGGGCAAGTTTGTTCAGCGACGCAAACGCGTTGGCGGTGACGGCTGCAATCCGGTTCGACGGGATCAGCACCCCGGTGCCGAGCCGGATGCGGCTGGTTTTCATCGCCGCCGCGCCCATCGCGACAAAGCAATCCGCGCTCAACATCTGGGTGTCGTAGAACCACGCACTGGCAAAGCCGAGTTCCTCGGCGCGAGCGACAATTTTCCACGACGTGGCATCGGTCGGAACCGCTATTCCCCACTGCATCAGTTTGGCTCCGTTAGGCCCAAACCTCGGGCGGTGGCGACAATGCTGCGCCAAATGTCGCGTTGCAGTGGCACCCCGTTCTTCATCCGATCAGCGCGGCTGCGAGCTTCAGGTTCGCCCGGCACCAGCACTTCATCGACGCCTTCGGCACCGCGCGATGCCTTGACGTAATCGGCATAGGCACGCGCCTCGGACACAAAATTCTGGCTGCCGAAATGATCTGGGTCGAGATAGATCGACAGCATGCCGTTGGTGATCCTGCGGCGCCCGTCGGTCGGCACTGGGCCGGATGTGGCGCCACCGGTCAGCACGCCGGCGAGGATTTCGCACATAAAGGCAAGGCCCGATCCCTTGTGGTCGCCAAACGCGCGGATTGCCCCTGGCCCATTGCCGGCCGCACGCGGGCCATCGGGGATCAGCGGGCCATACAATGTGGCGGGGTCAGTCGAAAGTTTGCCGTCAGGTGAAATCAGCGCGCCTTCCGGCAGCGGCTTTCCGCCATTGGATGCCACCAGCACCTTGCCCTCGGCCACCACCGATGTTGCGAAATCCAGCAATAGCGGCGGCTTGCCCGGCTCCATCGGAATGCAAATACAGATCGGATTGGTCGAAAACCGCCGATCGACCCCGCCGAACGGTGCCACCAGCTCACCGCCGGCGACATTGACGAAATGGAGCGAAATCAGGCCCGATTTTGCCGCCCGTTCACCCCAATCGCCAATCCGTCCGATATGGCCGGCATTGCGCAACGCGACCACCGCCATGCCTTCCGATCGCGCCTTGGCAACCCCGTAATCGACCGCGAGCGGCCCGATGGTCTGGCCAAACCCGAGATTTCCGTCGAGCACCGCATGGGTCGGCCCTTCGCTCACCACCGAAATCACCTGGCCGGCCAGCACATCGCCATCGGCGAGGTTCTGCGCATACCGTGGCACCCGGATGACGCCGTGGCTGTCATGCCCGGTGAGGTTGGCGGAAACCAGATAATGGGCGATGCGTTCGCCCTCATCACGGGCGGTGCCAGCTTTGGTGAAAATATCGCCCACGAAACGGCGCAGGGTTTCGGCCGGGATGATGTGGGTGGGGAGGTCAGCCATTTGGCACCACACGAAAGGGTTAGGTAATACCAAGCGCCCGAATGACTGACTCTTCCACTCATTCGGGCGCTTGGTGTTGCGCACCGGGTTGGCCGGCGG
>JANYCX010000152.1 GCA_025360065.1 Acetobacteraceae bacterium
CATAGCGGATCGTCATGATCTTGTATCCTGAAGGCAAACCGTGGTGGGCGTTATGCGTCGATGCAGTTCGTCGCGCGGTTTTGGTGCACTGCAACATATGCTCAACTCGCCTGTGGATAAACTGCCAGATTCCCCCTCCAGACATGCGAAAAACGCATGAATACGTGCGTAGTCATGCAATAATATAGACCCTGCCGTGAGGATAACCCCCGATGTCAAACGCACCCTTGACCCAATTGCGTGAAGAACTCCGTCGCCAGGCGCTTGATGGATTGCTGGTGCCGCGCGCGGATGAGCATCTTGGCGAATATGTTCCCGCCAATGCCGAACGTCTGGCGTGGCTCACCGGCTTCACCGGCAGCGCCGGGCTTGCTGTGGTGCTTGCGGACTGCGCGGCCGCTTTCACCGATGGCCGTTACGTGTTGCAACTTGCGGCCCAAACCGATGGCGCGCTTTGGGAACGCCGGCATCTGATCGATGAACCGCCGCCGGCCTGGATCGTTGCCCACACCAAACCGGGCGCCCGAATTGGCTACGACGCGCTGCATTTCCCCGAGGATGCGGTGAAGCGCTACGTCGATGCGGGCCTTGCCATGATCGCGGTTGAGCGCAACCCGATCGACGCCATCTGGGCCGATCGCCCCGCCCCGCCAATGGCCCCGGCCTTGCCGCATCCGCTGGACTATGCCGGCAAATCGGCGACCGAAAAGCGCGATGAAATTGCCGCCATCCTGCGCGACGCGAAACAAGATGCGGCGGTGATAACCGACCCTGCCTCGATCGCCTGGCTGCTCAATATCCGTGGCGACGATGTCCCGTTCACGCCTTTCGCATTGGGCTTTGCGCTGGTTCATGCCGATGGCGGCACCGAATTGTTCATGGCGCCGACCAAAATCCCCGAAGCGACGCGGGCCTGGCTCGGCAATAATGTTTCGGTGCAAGATCGCAGTGCGTTGCCGGCCGCGCTCGCCCGGTTGCGCGGCAAGACAGTCCGGGTGGATAGCGCCGGCTCCCCCGCATGGTTCGCCCAGCAACTGCGCAGCGTCGGCGCCGAGGTGGTTAGCGGGACAGATCCCTGCATCCAACCGAAAGCCCGCAAAAACCTGGTGGAACGGCAGGGGTTCCGCAATGCCCATGCCCGCGATGCGGTAGCAGTCTGCCGGTTCCTGCACTGGCTCGAAGCTGCCGGTGGACGGGAAACCGAGATGTCGGCGGCGGCGCAATTATTTTCTTTTCGGTCCGAGGTCGATCTGTTCCGAGGCGAAAGCTTCCCGGCGATTTCGGGCGCTGGCGAAAACGGCGCGATCATCCATTATCGTGTCAGCGCCGAAACCAACAGGACGCTGAACCGCAACGAACCCTATCTGATCGATAGCGGTGCGCAATATTCGGATGGCACAACAGATATCACCCGCACCATCTGGACCGGCCCCGCGGCACCCCCCGCCGCCCTCTGCGATCATGTGACGCGGGTGCTGAAGGGGCATATCGCTATCGCAACTTTGGTCTTTCCTGTCGGGGTCTGCGGCGGCCATATCGACGCCTTCGCCCGCGCCGCGTTATGGCAGGTTGGCCTCGACTACGATCACGGTACCGGCCACGGCGTTGGTAGCTATTTGTCGGTCCATGAAGGCCCGGTCAGCATTTCCCGTGCCGCCAAGCCGGTACCCATTGCCGCCGGAATGGTGCTGTCGAATGAGCCGGGATATTACCTCCCCGGACATTACGGAATCCGCCTGGAAAACCTTCTTCTGGTTGAAGAACGAAACTTCCCCGGTGCGCTCAAGCCGTTCCTCGGCTTCGAAACCTTGACCTGGGCACCGTTTGACATGCGCTTGATTGATCGCGCTTTGCTAACGGCGGCGGAAATCGCGTGGATTGACGCCTATCACGCCAAAGTGGCAGCCATTGTTGCGCCGCACCTAACAGGCGCGGCGCAACAATGGCTTACCGACGCCTGTGCGCCAATCCGGTAGGGAACCAATCAAAAGGGTGCATCCGGGCGATAGGATGCACCCTGATTGTTTGCTACATCGACGTGCCGATACGTGGATCGCTTGGTCCCAACCCAAGATAGCCATCCACCTTGGTCACGACCTCGGGGGTCAGGGTTTTGTTTGAACTGGCGGCCAACTGGGTGCGCGCCGCAGAAATCGCCGCGGTTTGCGCGGCAATCGCCACCGGGGTATTGGTCGGCATTGCCAGTGCAGTGACCATCGCTTTGTCATAGGTCGCGATGTTCCCGACGCGAGAGTTTGATGCCGCATGGTTCAGGGCATTGGGCGAGGCGTGGGCGGCATTTAGTGCACCAAGCGCACTCGACATTTGGCCCGACGACGCCGTGCCCTTTTCGCCAGCGTGCCCGTTCGCAGTACCAGCGCCCACTGACGTGCCACCGGATTTGCCGCCATTGCCGTTGCCGCGCGATGCCTGTTCGGCGCTGTTTGCGGCACCACTGCTGTTACCCGCATTGCTGTTGCCGGCGTTGCCATTATTGCCGCCCGCGTTCCCGCCTCCGCCACCATTGTTGCCACCACCATTTCCGCCGGAAGCGGCATGCGCGACCGCCCATGTTGATAGCGCAGGACCGCTGAAGATTGGGGCGGCAGCCAGCAGGCTGGCAAGAATAATAGAATTACGTGCCAAATTGATTCGTGTGGTCATAGCCGGAAACTCCTGAAAATTGGATGAAACTGCGTGCGGGAAGGGGCATGTTGGTCATGCCGGTTAACGCAGCGGGATTATCAAGTTAATCGATGGGCCTGGCAGGGTGTAAACAGGATACGGTGCCATAACGACCACTGGTGGCCGCTGCACATAGATCGGTGGTGGCACGACATAAACTGGACTGGGAGCCATGTAGACCTGCGGTGCGAAGACATATCCGCCACATGCTTCGTGTTTCCGCCAACCGCGTCCGCAGGGCGGATCGGCGGCAGCGTTTTGCGCCAATATACCGCATCCAAGTGCAGCCAAACCTACAACTGCGAGTGAATAGCGCATGGCAACAAGCCTCCTCCGATATTCGGGCCAAGATTGTTTATATCCAGGCTTGCAAGCATAGAGCCTTGCAATTTGGGTGAATTTAAGGCGAGTTACATAAAATGTTGTAATATTTTATCACAACGAACACTTTAGTACCTGCAGAATATTTTGAACTTTATCCCTTAAGCACATCAAAAGAACAGGGATTTACAGCGGATGATTGTTGCAGAAAAGCCATCATTCGGCAGACCAAATCACCCGCCATAAATTGCCGCTACATAGTAATGTATTCGTCCCATCCCTCTATTGAATAGACTTCATATGCTAAATACCAATAACAATAATAATCAAATCCATCGTAAAAGCAATACCCGTAATAAACATCATAATTTTGCGCGAGTTGTATGTCACCAAATGCAGCAAGGTGTATATTATTAGTTCCGATACCCGCCATTTTTTTCTTGGACATAATTTTTTTTACTTGAAGGTTGCCGGCAGTCATATTAAGAACTTTTCCACCGCTTACTTCCACGATGGCGGTTTCCTTCCCGGCTTTGCCAACCGCATGCTTGCCATTCTTCTTCAGGTTTTGTCCCAGCAACTCGCTGCCATTTTTATGGTAATGCTTGTCCTTGGCGACTGACACCCGGGATACTGCCAGCGCACTTGCAGATGCAAAAAGACCGATAACAATCCGACGATTAAGCAGATGATATTTCCTAGCTTATAACAGCGCGACCGTCGTGAACTCGGTTCCATATCGATGGGTTGCATCACAATGGGGCAAGTCCGATTTTAGTGCTCCCGTCGCGGTCAGTCTGCGATCTTACCCGGTGCCCGGCGCTGGATGACAGGGGCGGAAACTACTCAGGTTTTCGCTAATTCAGGGAACCATATGGCCAAGCGCGCTTACCATCGGCCCGCTTGATATCCGCAGCATACCACCCAGCGGATTATCCATTTCGAGGATCAGAAAAATCGACCCGCCGATCGCCAACGAACACACCAGAAACGCCACGACCACAGTGCCGTTGCGCGGGGCATTAAGGCCAAAGCTTGCAAAGATCAGCGATATCCAAGTGACCAGAATAACAATCACCACGGGCTGCACGCTGGGGCCGTTCTGCTCGATCAGCAGCCAGCGCTGTCGCAGCAGGCCGACGTTGATTTGCAACGCCTGGTCCTGCAGCCAACGCTGTCCGGCATCGATCGGGACAAGCGCCCGGATTTCCTCGCGCACATGTTCCAGCATCACCCCGGTCTGCGCATTTTCGACCTGGGCGGGTCGGGCGTCCGATGTCGGCCAGTTATCTTCCAGCAACATGGCGGTATATTTGCGCAGCAACCCCCGTGGCGCGGCAGCATCGTTGCCATAGTCCCGCAGGGTTTCGTTCAGCAGGATAAGTTCGGCGGCATAGCTGCGAATATCGTGCTGGGTGCGGTCATAAGTCGTCTTCGCGGTGGCAATCAACAGGCCCAGCACCAGTGACGCCATGACCGAAAGCATGCTGGTCCCCAGCCGGACAACGTCCTGGGTTTCCTTGGTCAGATGCGTTTGTGGTACAATGCGATGGAGCACCAGCCCGATGCCCGCTCCGGCAAAGACAAAAAAGGCGACCGCCAGACTAATCGCGAAGGTGTTCACCGGCCAAACATCCGCACGGGCCTAAATCTGGCGAAACCGCTAGATTTGTTCATAGCTAATCACCGACCCATCGCGCCCGATCGCGGTCAAGCCAACCCACACACCGGCGGAATCATACCAAATTTCGAGATTTTCTTTGCCCTGCAGCACGAAATGGTCCGCCAGCATTTGGCGACCACGCACGCTCACCTGCGCCGTGCCTTTTGGTGTAACTTTGAAATCCAGCAATGCGCCGTCCTGGATATTGACCATCGGGGCGGCAAGTTCGGCGCGGTTCCAGTGGCTGGCGGCAATCGACCCGACCGGTGCGACATAAGCCGCCCCGGCGGAGCCTTCCACCGAAAGCCGATCATTCTGGCGCTGTGCATTAACGAAATCCTTGGTGCCATCGTCATTGGTGGTACCAGACACCGCCTGCAACACCCCGTTGCGCCAGCGCTCAGTGGCGCGCAAACCATAACGATACAGAGTGATTGGCCCCAGCCCGACGCGAATATCGACAGCGATATCAACTTGTAACTGCGCTGCATCGCCGGTAAAGCTCACGCTGTGACGGCCGATATCGTCGCCCTTGCGCATCACCCGAAATACCAGAGTTTGCATCGGCGCCGCCCAAACAGGCAAACCGGTGCCGACAACCCCCAGCCCCGCCAGCATTGCGCGTCGCCCGATCAACCCCATTTCGCCCACTCCGCATCTGCGATCCAGCCCAGTGCGTAGAACACCGCATCCTACCCATACAAGGCGCCGCCATGAATTTCCGTCGTCTCGCGTTCGCCGCCGCCGACCACTTGCCACTGCCTGATATAGTGCTGCGCGCCGCGATCGCAACACTCTGTGCCCGGACTGCCCGTGAACTCGCGGCAAGCCCGTCCACCGCGACGGCTGCTTTCGTCACTAGCATGGGCCAGCGCCCGATTGCGCTCCATGCTGGCGCGGCCAACGCCCAACACTATGAATTGCCCCCCGAATTCTTTGCGCTCTGCCTCGGGCCGCATCGCAAATATTCAAGCTGCCTCTATGCCCCCGGCGACAGCTTGGCGGATGCCGAAGCGCGCGGTCTGGCCGAAACCTGCACCCATGCCGATCTGCATGACGGGCAGGACATTCTGGAACTCGGTTGCGGCTGGGGCTCGCTCAGCCTGTGGATGGCGGCCCACTACCCCGCCGCTCGCATCACCGCAGTTTCCAACTCCCAGCCGCAACGCCTGTTCATCGAAGCCGAAGCCGCCAAAAATGGCCTCGGAAATATACGCGTGATCACCGCCGATATGAATGTGTTTGACCCTGGCTTGCAGTTCGACCGGGTGGTGTCGGTGGAAATGTTCGAACACATGTCCAACTGGAATGACCTGCTTAGCCGGGTGCGCGGTTGGATTAAACCGGGCGGGCGGCTATTCCTGCATGTCTTCAGCCACCGCACCACGCCCTATAGCTTCGAAACCGATGACCCGTCCGACTGGATCGCCCAGCATTTCTTCACCGGCGGCATCATGCCCAGCCATGATTTGGTGCGCCAATTTGGCAGCTTGTTTTCAGTCGAAGCCGACTGGCGCTGGAACGGCACCCACTACGCCCACACCGCGCGCGACTGGCTGGCGAATTTCGACAGCAATCGCGCGGCAATCGATGTCGTCCTGCGCCAGGTTTACGGCGCGGCGGCACCGATGTGGGCACGGCGCTGGCGCATATTCTTCCTGGCAACCGAGGGGTTGTTCGGATACCGTGATGGTCACGAATGGGCGGTGAGCCATTTTCGGCTGGCGCCCGTTTAGAGCATCATCCGATTGGCCTGCCTTTTCCGGCCATCGGATCACCGCCCCTCGAAGTTGGGCTTGCGCTTTTCGACAAAAGCCCGCACGCCTTCGCGCCCGTCGGCCGTCGCCACCATTGCAACGATCGTGCGGGTTTCGAGTTCCATCTGGCTTTCAAGGCTTTCGGTCGCCGCTTGATTGAGCATGCGTTTGATGCCGCCATGGGCCTCGGTCGGACCATCGGCGAGCTGGCGCGCCAGGGCAGCCGTTTCGGCGATCAAATTGGCGCCCGGTACGACGCGATTAACCAACCCCCAGTTCAGCGCCTCGGCGGCCGTCAGGGTGCGGTTGGTCATGTACATTTCCATCGCCCGCCGCCGGCCGATCAGATGCGACAAGAAAAAGGTGGAACTGCCATCGGGGGTGAGACCGATGCGGGTATAGGCGCTGGTGAAGCGGGCGTGCTCGGCGGCAATCGCGAGGTCGCAGAACGCCATGATCGAAAGGCCGGCCCCGGCCGCGACCCCATTGACGGCGGCGATCACCGGCGCGCGCATCCAGGTGAAGCGCGAAATCGCCATGTGCAAATTGGTTGTCATGTCCTGGACCAGCCGTTGCACCTTGTCCCCGGCGCCGACAAATCCCGCCACATCGCCGCCGGCGCAGAACGCCTTTTCGCCCGCGCCAGTCAGCACCACGCAGCGCACCGCCGGGTCGGTCGCGCAAATATTGGCGACGTCGAGCAGTTCGATCGACATTTGCAGATCTAATGCGTTGAAGCTCGCCGGGCGGGTCAGGGTGATGGTGGCGACACCGTCGCGAATTTCGAACGTGAGGGCTTTGTGGTCCATTTTGCGCTATCCTTTTGCCGCGATGATGGCCTGCTCGACGTCCGCCAGCCGGTCTTTGCCGAAATAAATCTCGCCATTGATATAGAAAGTCGGGCTGCCAAAGGTGCCGCGATCCACCGAGGCCTCAGTGTTTTCCGCCAACCGGTCCTTCACTGCCTGGTTCTGGGTGCGCGCCAGGATCGCGGCACCATCAAAGCCGGCTGCGTCCAACGCCGCCTTGGTTACCGTGGGATCGTCAAGTTTCCGTGGCGTTTTCCACATGAGATCGAATACTGCATCGACATAGCGATCCATTATGCCGTCCATCTCGGCCGCCACTGCGCCGCGCATGATGGTGATGGTGTTAACCGGGAAATGCGGGTTGCGGGTAAAGGCGATATTGTGCCGGGCAATGAACCGCTTCATTTCCAGAGATTGATATTCGTTCTTGTTGCTTATCCCCTGGAATTGCACCATCGGAGACGCATTATTCGTCGCCTTAAACACCCCGCCAAGTAGCACCGGGATATAGCTGAAAATCACACCGGTTCGCGCCGTAATCTCCGGGATCACCCTATGCGCCAGATAGGCGTTTGGGCTTCCGAAATCAAAATGAAACTCCGCGCAGACAGCCATCGCTTTCTCCTTCATCATCGACTTCGCCAGCTTTCCGACCACGTCCGCAGGTTGGCCCGACGGCTGCAACGCTAGCACATCCGGCGCGGAGGAAATACGTTTCCACCACCCGCCAATCAGTATTCGTATCGAACGCGACGATTCGGGCGGCCTGTAGCCAAAAGCGCCCGGCTTGGGCATCCTGGCATCATAAAATGCAGGAGTTCGGGACATGTCCACCACCTATCAAGTCGGCGATGTCACCATCCACCGCATTGTCGAGGACGAGTCTCCGTTTGAGGAGGCGACGCGTTTCCTGCCTAACCTCACCGCCCAGCAATTGGCGGAAAGCCGGTCCTGGATGGCGCCCGCCGCGCTCGACCCGGCCACCGACAAGCTGATCTTTTGCTTCCAGTCCTATCTGGTTGTCACGCCGCACCATAAAATTCTGATCGATACCTGCGTCGGCAACGACAAGGAACGGCCGGGGCGCGGCAACTGGCATCAGAATAAAAGCACGCGCTACTTGGACGCATTGGGCGCGGCCGGCTTCGGGGTGGACGATATCGACGCGGTCATGTGCACCCATCTCCATGTCGATCATGTTGGCTGGAACACCAAGCTTCAAAACGGCCAATGGGTGCCGACCTTCCCCAAGGCGCGCTATTTGTTTTCGGATCGGGAGCTTGAATACTGGACCGCGAGGAACGCGGAAAACTCGATCGGTCCGATGGTCGATAGTGTTTTGCCAATCGTCGCGGCCGGACGGGCGGATTTGGTGCGGTCCGACGCGGCTTTCGGCGACCATATCCGCCTGCAACCCACCCCCGGCCATACCATCGATCATTTCGCCGTCCAGATCGGCCGTGGCGCCCAGACCGACGCGGTGGTGACCGGCGACCTGATCCATTCGCCCCTCCAGGCGCGCTACCCCGAATTGCAGATGCGGGTCGATTTCGATCCAGAGCAGGCCGTCGTCACCCGCCGCGCCTTCCTCGAACAATACTGCGACACCGCCACCTTGTGCTGCATGGCGCATTTTCCGTCACCGTCGGTCAGCCGCGTCAAGCGCTGGGGGGACGGCTTCCGCTGCGATCCGGTGGCATGACCCTCGGCGACGCCCTTAACGCCGCGCCCGCACTGTACGAAACGGCGCTGGCAATCCGGCCGACCGATCCCGTTATCCTCAACAGCTTCGGCGTTGCCCAGCGCGCGACCGGGCGCTTGATGCCGCAATCGCGAGCTACCGCGCCGCGCTGGCGGTGGCCCCCGCCCCAGGCAGTCGTAATAGGAAACAAAACTTCACCTAGGCTTGGAATACAATAAAAAAGCGAGACATTTAATTTTTCTTTTACAATCACAGTTTCGTGAATTTGCTGATTAACAGCTTACGCCGGTAGGCCAGACCTGCCTATGCTGCCCCGCGGTCAGAGTAGCCGCGAGGAGCCTCGGCATGCAGACATTGATTGTCACTGAGAGCGCGGCCCTGTTTGCGGCGTTGCCGCGGGCCGGGCGTTCGATCGATATTCGGTCGAGGCCGAGTGTTTTCACGGAACAATTCAGTGAAACTGATTGCCTGGCGATGCTGGCGTTGTTGCAAAAGGGTTGGTCTTGTCGGGCAATTGCCGCCGAGCAAGGCGTTTCCGTGCCGACCGTGAAGGCACGGTTAATGCAGCTATACCGCCAAGCCGGACAGCACAAGCAACCAAACCGGTTTTGAAACCCCGCGCATTGGGATGTCGAACCGATTGCGGCACAACTATTGGGTGAGGGGACGGGTTGGGCCCTGCACTCGGTCCGACCAGGAAACATCCCGACAACACGGGGGCAGGAAAATTACAATCCGAGGTTGCTTGACGATACCTGACATGTCGGGTGAATAAAAAGCCAAGTGTGTCGCCGGGCCTATTTGCGTTCAGGAAATTCATTGTTTTGATAAGCCGGCAGTCATGGTTCGGCTTGGTATGAATTGGAGGATTTTATGGGTACTTTCGTCATTCAGGCGGACTCGGCATTGATTGCCAACCTCATGACCCATCTGCCGGCCAAACTATGCGTTGCGCCAAACCCACCACGCAAGCTGCGCGCTGACGATGCAGCCGTGGTGCTGTCAATGCTCCGCGAAGGCCGTTCCTGCCGGGAGATCGCCGCCAGAATTGGCGTCAACGTGCAAGCGGTAAAGTCCGGGCTGGCCCAGCTTTATCGTCAAACCGTGCGTCGCGGCGAACCTGCCCCGCATGCAATATCCTATACCGGCCCCGACCGTCGTGGTGCTGCGGCTTAATCGGCCCCAAGGTATTCCGCGAGCACCGCCTCTGCCGGTCCATCCGCCCGCACCCGCCCCTGATCGAGCCAGATCACCCTGGTGCACCAATCGCGTATTACCTCGGGCAGGTGGCTGGACAGCACCAGGATTTCCGCCCCACGTACCAGATCTTCGAGCCGCGCCCGCGCCTTGTCGAGAAAATTGGCATCCCCGGCGAGCAGCCATTCATCCATCAGCAGCACCTGCGGCTTGATCGCGGTTGCCAGCCCGAAGCCGAGCCGCACCAACATGCCGGAACTGTAAACCCGCATGGGCAGATCAAGAAAATCACCGAGGTCGGCAAATTCGGCGACATCATCGGCCAGCCGCGCAATCGCTGCCCGGTCCAAACGGTTATACTGGCCGCGCAGGACGATATTCTCCCGACCGGTCAGGTCGAGGTTCATCCCGAGATTGGGGTCAAGCAGCGCATTGATACTGCCAACGACACGCAGTTTGCCCGCCACCGGCTCGTAAATCCCGGCCAGCGCCCGCAGCAACGTGGTCTTGCCGGCGCCGTTACGTCCAATCAGGCCCAGCCGATCGCCCGGTGCCAGGGAAAAACTGACATCGCGCACCGCTTTGACAACGATCCGATGCCTGGCATCGGCAGTCATCCGCCCGGAAACCGAGGCGACGAGCCTTTTCTTCAGGCTGCGCGCGTTGCCATGATAAAGCGGGAAATCAATGCTGACGCCGGAAAGTTCAATGCAAGCGGCCATCGCTCTAAACCCAGAACGCGATGCGGCCGCGCACCCGGACAAACAGCGCCCAGGCGGCGAGGCACAGCACAGTCGAAAAGCAAACTGCCGAAACATAGCTGTCCCAGCCGGGTACCTCGCCCATCAGCGGGGCGCGCAGCACGTCGAGTACCGTGAAAAACGGGTTGAACGCCAGCAACCATCGCTGATCGCCGAGCAGTTCAGGGCGGAAAATCACCGCGCTCACCATGAACGCCATTTGCAGTACCGATGTCGCGATCGGCGGAATATCGCGGAAACGGGCACATAAGGCACCAAGCAGCACGGCCACCGCCAACGCATCGGCCAACCACAGCACCATCGCCGGCAAAGCCAGCACCGCCACCGGTCCCGGCCAGCGCCACAGCACCAGATCAACCGCGATCACCACGACGATGTTGTGGGCCAGCACCAGCACATTGCGCACCACAATGCGCGCGGCATAAAGCGAATACGGCATCCGCATTGTGCGGATCATCCCCTCGGCCAAGGTGTAGGCATAGCAACTATCGGTCACCAGAACTGACAGGAAGTTCCACAGCACCAGCGACAATGCGAGGTACGGCACATAATCATGTGCCGGAATATGCAGAATAGTCGAATAGATCGCCCCCATCGCGGCGACCATCAGCCCGGTCGATAGTGTCAGCCACAGCGGCCCCAGAATTGATCCGCGATAGCGCAAACGAATATCGAGCCATGCCAATGTCCAACACAATCGCCACAACCCGGCCGCTTCTGCCACATCGGCGATTGCCAAACGCCGCCGCTTGGCATGGGATTGGTCAGAATCGAACGCGAGGACGAGGTTGCCCCCATCCTCAGTCGGCTGCACGTTGCTCATTGGCGCGGACGAGCCAGCATCGCCCGAACCCAAGCAACCAATCCTTTAGCGGGCAACCCGGCCAATCCGGGTGCGCGCGCCGCGGGTCATGATGACCCGATCGCCGGCGCGAAGGTCTTCCTCATTGGTCTGCACCACCGAAATGGTCTGGCCATTTTCTTCGCGGATGATGAATTCGACCGCCTGGCCCTGGCTCACCCCACCCTCAATGGCGCTGCCGACGACCCCGCCAAGCACGGCACCACCGATTGCCCCGAGCAGGTTGCTCCGCGCGCCGCCGCCGATAAAGCTGCCGGCAATGCCACCAGCGGCCACACCGGCGAGCGTGCCAACCCCGGGGCCAGTATTATTCTGAACCGTGACAGCGCGCATCGCCACGATCACCCCATAGCTGACCTGGGCGGGGCGGCCGATATCGGCGCCGCTATAGGTGCTGTTGGTGTTAACCGGAGCGCAGGCGGCCATGCCCAATACCGCAGCCAAGGCCAGAATCGGGGTAAAGCGTGCGGTCGCGGTGCAAAAGTGACGGATCATGACGGGGGGGACTCCTGGTGCCAACAGATTAAACCCCACTTTAGCACATCGAAACTTTGTTGCCATTAATTTGCCCCATCATGAGGGTGAAATCGTCGTTAGCTTGATCCACCTCGAGGCTTGGGCTAAGGACTTAGGGGTAGAACTTGAGTCCACGAGAGAGCGACCTCCGCTAGGTGGCGCATACTTACGTGTTGCTATCTGGGAGGCATTTGCCACGATGAACGCTTCGACCGTCCGCCTGCTGGGATGCTTTGCGCTGCTGGCGTTGCTCGGCGCATGTTCGCAGACCAAAACCGCTGGCATTTCGCCGTATTATCCACCGCCACATCGCGACTACAAGGCGCCCGGGCCGACCTCGGATCCATGGGGGCCGTATATTATTGAGGCCGCACAGAAATACGACGTGCCTGAACGTTGGGTGCGCGAAGTGATGAAGGCGGAATCTGGCGGCCGGCTGTATGAAAACGGTCAGTTGATTACCTCGGCGCCTGGCGCGATGGGGCTGATGCAGGTCATGCCGGGAACCTATGCCGAACTGCGGGGGCGCTATAATCTTGGCGATGATCCGTATGAACCGCATGACAATATCATGGCTGGCACTGCCTATTTGCGTGAAATGTTTGATGTTTATGGCGCGCCGGGGTTCCTCGCGGCGTACAACGCCGGCCCTGGGCGGCTTGAAGACTACATCGTCCGCAACAAGGAATTGCCGCTCGAAACGCGGCGCTACGTCGCCAAGATCGGCCCGAATATCGTTGGCCACTCGCCGCTGAAGGCGTCCGGCGCCACCCAGTTCGCGATGTATCAACTGCCGATTAACATCCCCGCCGGGCCACGCTACCCCGGCCGCGGCCAGTCCGGACCGGTAATGTTGGCTGACAACAAGCGCAGCCCTGGCGGCTATCAGCGCGGCACCGTGCAAATGGCGGCGCTCGCCGAGCCCCCGCCGCCTGCGCCGCCGCTGGCCCGAACTGCTTTGTCCTTTCAACCGTCCGCGACCAACCCCCGCAGCTTTAACCTGATCACCCCAGCCGTTGCCGATACACTTTCATCCCGCCAGCAGGCGACATCGGGGATGGCATGGGCAATCCAGGTTGGCGCCTATGCCAATGAAGGCCTCGCCCGAGCCGCCGCCGAAAGCGCGCGTGGCAGTGCGAAAGATCTGCTCGGTAACGCCCGCCCGGTGATCGGGACGGTGCAGCAAACCAAGGGTACGCTGTATCGGGCGCGGCTTGCCGGGCTGACGCGGGATACCGCGATGCAGGCCTGTTCGCGGCTGGCGAAGACGCATAATGCGTGCATCGTGCTGTCGCCGGAGTCGCAGAGCTAGCAGGGCAAGCACTTCCGATGTGCTCGTTCTTCATCTTCTCTACCATTCAGGAACTAAAATGACAGGCATGGTCCAAGGCAAAGTCGTGGTCGTCACCGGCGCCGGTGGCGGCATCGGGCGGGAAATCGCCATCATGCTGGCCAACGAAGGTGCCAAGGTGGTCATCAACGATCTCGGCGTGTCGGTCACCGGCGAAGGCGGATCGGCGACGCCGGCCGAACAAACCAAGGCGATCATCAACCAGCGTGGCGGGGAATCCGCGATTTCCACCGAAAGCGTGGCAAGCTGGAATTCGGCGCGCCACATTATTCAGTGCGCGCTGGATAATTTCGGCCGCATTGATGGCGTGGTGAACAATGCCGGCATTCTGCGCGACGTGATTTTCCATAAGATGACCGATGATGACTGGACTTCGGTCATCAACGTGCATTTGTCAGGCAGCTTTTACGTGTCACGCGCGGCAGCCGAGCATTTCCGCAAGCAGGAAAGCGGCAGCTTCGTTCATATGTCATCCACATCGGGCCTGATCGGCAATTTCGGCCAGGCGAACTACTCGGCGGCCAAGCTCGGCATCACTGCATTGTCGAAGTCGATTGCCTTGGACATGCAGCGCTACAACGTGCGCAGCAATTGCATCGCGCCGTTCGCCTGGAGCCGGATGACCGGCGCAATTCCGGCCAACACTCCGGAACAGAAAGCCCGCGTCGCCAAAATCCAGCAAATGACGCCGGACAAAAACGCACCGATGGCGGTGTTCCTGCAATCGGACCGCGCCAAGGATGTCACCGGCCAGGTTTTCGCCTGCCGCAACAACGAGATTTTTCTGATGTCGTCGCCGCGCCCGATCCGCAGCGTGCATCGCGACAATGGCTGGACGCCGGCAACGGTTGCCGATCACGCGATCCCGACCTTGCAGGCATCGTTCATGCCGCTCGATCGTAGCGGTGAAGTTTTCACCTGGGACCCGATCTGATTTCCCCCCTCGCCCAGGGATTGTTCGCGCCGCAGCGGATCGCGCTGATCGGCGCATCCACCGATCCAACCCGGCTCACCGCGCGGGCGCAGGTTTATCTGCGCCGGCACGGCTTTGGCGGGACAATTTTTCCGGTCAATCCGCGCGCGGCGGACGTGCTGGGCGAAAAGGCGTACGCCAGCCTCGCTGACGTGCCGGGCCCAATCGATTTCGCCTATGTCCTGGTCAATACTGATCTGGTTGAACAGGCAATCGAGGATTGCGCGGCGCGTAACATTCCGGTTGCGTGTGTGCTGGCCGACGGCTTTGCCGAGGCCGGGCCGGAAGGTATCGCCTTGCAGGCACGCATTCTGGCGGCGGCGAAAGCGGGCGGGGTGCGATTGCTTGGCCCGAATTCGATGGGTGTGATCAACGTTCCGGCGAAAATGGCGTGCAGCGTCAATGCAGCGCTCGAAGCTGAAACGCTCGTTCCAGGTCGCTGGTCGCTGGTGTCGCATTCCGGCAGCGTAATGGGAACGCTTTTATCACGTGCCGCCTCGCGCGGCTTCGGCTTTGCCAAGGTAATCGGCACCGGCAACGAAGCCGATCTATCGGCGGGCGAGATCGCCAACATGCTGGTCGATGATCCGGAAACCGACGCGATTTTGTTGTTCCTGGAAACCATCCGCAATCCGCACCTGTACGAAGAAGCTGCCAGACGCGCCCACGCCGTCGGCAAGCCGATCATTGCCTATAAGCTGGGGCGTTCGGACGCAGGTGCCGCACTCGCCACCACCCATACCGGGGCGATGGTCGGGTCGGACGCAGCGGCGGATGCGTTCTTGCGCGCCATCGGCATTGTCCGCGTCGATATGTTGGAAACTTTGCTGGAAGTGCCGCCCTTGCTGATCGGCGCGCGCCCGATTGCAAATCCACGTCGTGCGGTGCGGGTTGTCACGACAACCGGCGGCGGCGGTGCGATGGTGGTGGATCGGCTTGGCACGCTGGGGATTGCGACGGCGGCCATGGTCGATACCACGCTTGCTGGCGCCCGCAAGGACACCGTGGTGGCCGAACTCGACCGCGCCCGTGCCGCCGATGATGCCGATGTGACTTTGGCGGTCATCGGATCATCGGCGCAGTTCAAACCGCAGGACGCGCTGGCCGGGGTGATTGCGTCCAGCGGACCGCGTCCGATTGCGGCGTTTTTGTTGCCGGAAGCGCCCGCATCATTGCGCCTGCTGGCCGAGGCCGGCATTGCCGGATTCCGCACCCCGGAAGCCTGTGCGGACGCGGTGCGCTGCCTGATGGAGTGGCAAACGCCGCGCGGTCCTGTTGCAATACGCGATCTATCCGCAGTGCAGGCTTTGTTGCCCACCGCCGATGAACAATCGGCGCGTGCGGTGTTCGCAGCCCTCGGAATTGCCAACCACGCGGTCGCGGTCGATCCGGCATCCCCGCCGGCGCTGCATTATCCGGTCGCGTTGAAAGCGGTTTCCGCCAGCATCGCCCACAAGACCGAAGCGGGTGCCGTGGCGCTGAACATCGCCAATGCAGCCGAACTGCAAGCCGCCTGCGCCGACATGACCGCACAGCTTGGCGGCCAGATTTCCGGCTTCATTGCGCAACCGATGGTCAAGGGCGTTGGCGAGGCCATCCTCGGCTACCGGCGCGATCCGCTGGTCGGTCCGGTGATCGCCCTTGGCGCAGGTGGCGTGCTGGCGGAAATTTATCGCGATATGGTGTTGGAAGTGGCGCCGGTCGATCTGGCTGGCGCACACGCAATGATTGCCGGCGTCAAAGGCCTCGCCCCGGCGCGCGGTTATCGCGGGTTGCCGAAAGGTGACCTTGACGCGCTGGCCGCCGCCATCGTCGCGGTATCGCAGTTGGCAGCACTGCCAGAAATATCGGAAGCCGAGATCAATCCATTGATCATCATGCGAGACGGCGTGGTGATGGCCGATGCGTTGATCGCGATGTCAAACGTTGGCGAGCACGGCTGAACAAATCCGGTCCACATCGGCCTCCGTCAGGTCCGGATGGATCGGCAGCGCCATGATCCGCGTTGCCAGATCCTCGGAAACGGGCAGAGCGGTTCCATCATGGGCCTGTGCATACGCCGGCTGCTGATGCAATGATTTCGGGTAGTAGATCGCGCTCGGCACCCCGGCCGCTTTCAACCCGTCCTGCATCCGCGTCCGTGCTGTGCCATCGGGCAACAGGATTGCATAAATCGCCCAGGCGCTGTCGCTATCCGCCACCCGCGCCGGGATGGTCACCGCGTTGCCGAGGCGCTGATCGTATTTCCGCGCGATGCGCTCGCGGGTACGCAATTCCTCCTCGAAGACTTCGAGCTTGCACAGCAGCACCGCCGCTTGCAGCGTATCGAGCCGGCCGTTCATCCCAGTGCGATGCACCTCATACCGGGTGGTGCCTTCGCCATGCGATCGCAGGCTGCGAAACAGCGCCGCGCGGTCGTCGCTTTCGGTGAACAACGCCCCGCCATCGCCATAGCCGCCGAGCGGTTTGGACGGGAAAAAACTCACCGAGGTGGTGTCCGCCGCCGTGCCGAGCCGACGGCCATGCAGGCTGGCGCCGAAACTTTGCGCGCAATCATCCAAGGTCGCCAAACCCTCCCGCGCGGCAATCGCGGCGAGCGCTGGCCAGTCTGCGGGTTGGCCGAACAGATCGACGCCGATCAACATGCGTGGGGTGAGCTTGCCGCCGGCCCGAACGCCTGCAATCCTTGCCGCCAGATGATCGGGATCGATCTGAAATGTGCGTGGATCGACATCGACGAAAACCGGCGTGGCCCCAAGCACCAGCGGCACTTCGGCGGTCGCGGTGTAGGTAAAAGCCGGCAGGAACACCGCATCCCCCGGCCCGATATTTTCCGCCATCATCGCGATCTGCAACGCATCGGTGCCGTTGCTGACGCCAATGCAATGCTTGGCGCCACAGAACGCCGCGAGCTTGGCTTCGAGTTCGGCGACCTCCGGACCCATGATGAACTGGCAATGCGCCAGCACGGTATCGAGCCGGCGGCGCAAAGGTTCGGCGATACGTGCCTGTTGCGCCTTCAGATCAAGAAACGGGATCGGGTTCTGGGTCATATTGAATCTCTCAAGCCCTGCTCCGCATGGGCAAATTCGGGCACCATCAGCGCCAGTTGGGCAAGGGCTACCCGGCGATTGCCGGCGCGGCAGGCGGTTTCGATTGCGAACATTGCATGCCCGATCACACGGGCGTCGCCGGTGCGGGGCCGGGCCATCAGCAATCCGGCGAACTCGGTCGCCATCAAGGGTTCCTGGCCGTGAAACAATTCCTCGAACAGCTTTTCGCCAGGGCGCAGGCCGGTGAAACGAATTTCGATATCCTCGTCTGGCCGCAACCCGGCAAGCCGGATCATCTGGCGGGCAAGATCGACGATCTTTACCGGCGCGCCCATATCGAGCACGAATATTCCGCCGTCACGGTTCTGCTCGGATGGTCCCAACCCCGAAACCGTCGCCTGCAACACCAGCCCCACCGCTTCGCGCACCGTCATGAAATAGCGTTGCATGTCGGGATGGGTGACTGTAAGCGGCCCGCCACGCGCCAACTGGCGTTCGAACACCGGCACCACGCTGCCGGTGCTGCCGAGGACATTGCCAAAACGGACGGTCACGCAGCGCATGCCGGCCGCAGTCCGGCGTCCGAGAATATCCAGCGCCTGACAGTAGATTTCTGCGAGGCGCTTCGATGCGCCCATCACGCTGGTTGGGTTTACCGCCTTGTCGGTCGAAACCAGAACCATCGCCATTGCCCCCGCCGCCCGCGCCGCGTCAGCAACGATTGCGGTGCCGCAGGCATTGGTCAGCAGCCCTTCCATCGGGTCGGCTTCAACCATCGGCACATGCTTCAGGGCCGCGGCGTGGAAAACCAATTCGGGGCGATGACGGGTAAAAATCGCGGCAATCCGGGTCGCATCACGAATATCGGCCATCACCGCTACACGCTTTATGTCCGGTGCCCGCTCGCCCAATTCGCTATCGATTTGCCACAGCGCGAATTCGCTTTGATCGAGCAGCACCAACTCAGCCGGCCCCAGGGCCGTCACCTGGCGCGCCAGTTCGGACCCGATTGTGCCACCAGCGCCGGTGACCAGCACCCGCCGGCCTTGCACCAGCAGCGCCATCGCATCGCGATTATGCTTGATTTGCGGGCGATTAAGCAGGTCTTCGATCGCCAACGGCACCCTGACCGAATTGGGTGCAGCACGCAGCAGCCGGTACATCCGCCGCGTAAGCGCAAGAACCGTAATCAACGCGCCCGGCGCCATCATCACCGCCCACCATGGTGCCACCAGCCAAACCGCGAGCGCGACTGCGCCGGCGGCAATCATGCCGTCGAAGCCAGCCGTTAGACCAATGCGTAAAAGCGCCCGTTGTGTTGCCATGTTGGCGCTATAGCCCGAACCCCGGCGCGACGCGAAATCGTCGTCACCCGACATTTTGGCGGCCCTATTGGTTGGTGGCGAACGGATCGGCCACACGCGGCCAGTACGGCGTGGTGCGCTTGGTAAAGGCAATCGCCGCATAATCGGGCGCGATGGCGCCAGCGGTCGCCACGTAGCGAACATCGCGCGCGATCGGGGCAAAACCGGCATAGAAATGCTGGGTCGATTTCACCACGATGATCCGCTTATCGGTCAGCGTGCAGCCCAGCCCGGTGAAGGCGTCCTGATGGAACACCTGCCCGCGTTCGGTAATCAGGATGATGTCGATGCCGCCTGCCCGGACCCAGGCTGACGGCCCGAAATGCGCCCGTCCGCCACCCAAGCCACCTTGGGAGTGGTTGTTGGCAAGCCCCATCACGGTGATCCGCAAATCCACCGGCGCGCCCGATGCCACCCCGCTTTTGCCGCCGATGCGCAAATCAAAGCTCGCCCCCAGCCCAGCTTCCATGCAGAAGCTGACCGCGACCGGGTCCCAGAAACAGCCGATCACCGCGCCTTGAGCGTCGCGCGCGACCAGACGTTGCAGCGTTTCGGTGTTGTCAGACGGCGCGCCGCCGCCGGCGTTATCGGCAACCTCGGCCAGCACAATCGGGCGGCCCTCACCGGCCATGTCGAGCGCCTCGTCAATCGTGTCGTGCACCGGCGATGCCGCATCCCGCATCGCCCAGATTTCCGCGCCAAGCTGGTCGGCCAGCGCCTGCGCCTTTGCCATGTCACCATCGGCCACCACCACGATCTTGGCGCCGACATCGGCCACATCGCCCCACGGGAAACCGTGCCCGAACGATACCGACAATATCCCGTCATGGCCTTCGAGCGCCTGCATCCGGGCCACAAAACCTTTCACCGGCTCGGTCGGGGTGCGCCACATCGAAATGCTGCGGCAGTCGTGATAGGCGATCACCGGCTTGACCGTGCCGAGCCGGGCTGCGCGGCACACCGCATAAAGCTCCTCCGCGCGGGCACCAATATCGGTGTGGGGATATTCCTTGTAGGTGATGATAACGTTGGCGGAGCGCCGCATCAGCTCGGTCAGGTGGCAATGCAGATCGAGCTCGATCCCCACCACCACATCCGGCCCGACGATTTCGCGCACCCGTGCCAGCAGATCGCCCTCGCAATCGTCATAGTCATAGGCGACCATCGCGCCGTGCATCTTCAGCAACACGATGTCGATCGGGGCTGCGTCGCGCAGGTCGGACAGGATGTTGTCGCGCATTTCCTCATAGACCGCCCGCAACGTGGTCCCGGCGGGCTGGGCGAAAGCGCAGACGCTGTCGATAATGGTATGACCATCGGCTTCCGCCAGCCTGCGCCAGACCTGTAGCGCCAGATTGCCAT
Organism: Acetobacteraceae bacterium; assembly: GCA_025360065.1. Classification (GTDB taxonomy): domain Bacteria; phylum Pseudomonadota; class Alphaproteobacteria; order Acetobacterales; family Acetobacteraceae; genus CAITOL01. The sequence continues at coordinate 20,377 of JANYCX010000152.1, forward strand.
GCCCGGTCGGCCCCAGACTGCCATCGCGGCGGTAATAGCCATGGGTCATGAAACCGGCCCGCCCGGTGGGGATCGGGGAAAAGGTGTTGGTCTCGGTCGACAAGGTCGCGATGAAGATGCGCACGCAATGCTCCGTTCTGCCGCCCGGCAGTTTGAGTGTTGGGGGTGCATGGTGCAACGTCTTCGTCTAGTTTGCCACCGCCCATTACCGCAGAGGCCGCCGCATTGACCCCTGATGATCAAAACCGCCTTGCCACCCGTGCCCTGCCGCCGGGGCACGTGTCTCTGCCGGCCGGCGAATTGCTCGTGGTGGCGAGTGAGTATGTCGAAGCCGGCCGCATTGATGCCGCCGAGCGCTTGGCTGACCATATGCTACGCAGCATTCCCGGCATCGGTCAGGCGATGCAGGTCAAAGGATTGGTCGCCTATAAGCGTGGCCGCCATACTGAGGCGGCGACCTTGATCGAGGCTGGGATTGCCGCCGGTGCCGCCACCCATACCGATTTTCGCAACCTGTCCGAACTTTATCGCTTGCTAATGCGCCTTGATGAGGCGTTGACCGCCGCCCGCCGCGCCCTTTCGCTCAACGCCGCCGATCCACTGAATTTCTTCAATCTTTCGATGGCGCTGTATGAACGGATGGATATCGACGGCAGCATCGCCGCTGCCCGCAGCGCGATTGATCTGCGGCCCAATCTGCCCGAAGCCCGGATGAAGCTCGCCCAGGTGCTGCTCGCCAAAGGTGAATTCGCCGAAGGTTGGGAACAATATGAATGGCGCTATAAAATCCCCGGCGCCGCGGCCCTGATGCCACCGACCGACCAGCCGCAATGGGACGGGCAGCGGCTTGCGGGACCATTGCTGCTGATTGGCGACCAGGGCTATGGCGATGTGGTGCAGTTCATGCGGTATTTGCCCTGGGTTCTCAGCAAGACAGATCAGGTCGTGATTGCCACCAGCACCGAAATGCATGGGGTGGTGGCGCAAATGGCACCCGACATCGTGCAGTATCACAAATGGGAAGACATCCCGGCCTACGCGGCCTACTGCCCGCTATCCGGTCTGCCCCGCCTGCATGGCACCACGCTGGACACTATTCCGGTGCAAATCCCTTACTTGTATGCCGACCCGGTGCTGGCTGCGGACTGGAAAGCGCGGCTCGATGCGCGTCTGCCGGCGGGTAAAATGCGGGTTGGCATCGCCTGGGCGGGGCGGCCGACCCATAATAACGACATCAATCGCACCACAGCGTTGGAGAATTTTCGCGCCTTCGCCGAAGTGCCCGGCGTGGCGCTGGTCTCATTGCAAAAAGGGCCTGGGGCAGTGCAGGCCGAGGGCTTCCCGATCCTTAACCTCGACGCTGAAATCCAGACTTTTGAAGACACGTTGGCAATTATTGATGGGCTCGATCTGGTGCTGGCGGTCGATACCTCGATCATCCACATGGCCGCCGCGATGGGTAAGCCGACCTGGGTGATGCTACCTTTCGCGCCGGATTTCCGCTGGATGACCGAGCGGCACGATTCGCCCTGGTATCCCACGCTCCGGCTGTTCCGCCATCCCGCACCGCGGCGCTGGGATGTCCTGGTGCCGCAAGTGGCCGAAGCGCTCGCCGAATTTGTCAAAGCAGGATCATGACCCAGACCCTTCGCATCGCCACCTGGAACATCAATTCGCTGCGGCTGCGGATCAATCTGATTGGCAAAATCGTTGACGCACTGAACCCCGACATAATCTGCCTGCAGGAAACCAAGGTCCCCGATGAGTTGTTTCCGGCCGAGGCGGTGGCGGCATTCGGCTATCCCCACATGCTCTACAAGGGCATGAAGGGCTATAACGGCGTGGCGATCCTGTCGCGTCTGCCGCTGGTGGCGCACGACCTTGCCCCGATTTGGTGCGCGAAAACCGATTGCCGGCATATCGCGGCGCTGGTGCAAACCCCCGGCTTGCCGATTGAGTTGAACAATTTCTACATCCCCGCCGGCGGCGATGTCGCGGACCGCACGGTAAACGACAAATTCGGCCACAAGCTCGATTTCGTGACCGAAACTACCCAGTGGTTCGCTGCCCGCACCAAACTTGAACGTACCGTTCTGGTCGGCGACCTCAACATCGCGCCGCTCGAACATGATGTGTGGAGCCATAAGCAACTGCTCGACGTGGTCAGCCATACGCCGGTCGAAACCGCCGCGCTGACAGCGCTGCAACAAACCTGTTTCGTTGACGCAATCCGCCATTTCGTGCCGGAAGACCAGAAGCTTTACACTTGGTGGTCGTATCGCAACCGCGACTGGCGCGCCTCCAATCGCGGGCGCCGGTTGGATCACATCTGGACCACGCCTGACCTGGCATTGAAAGGCTACGAGATCTTGCAGGATGCGCGCGATTGGGTGCAGACCTCGGATCACGTGCCGGTTTGTCTGGATATCGAAATTTAACTTCCCGAGGTCTCATGCCTGATCTTTTTAGCCCCCTCACCCTGAAGGGCGTGACGCTACGCAATCGCATCGCCATGTCACCGATGACAATGTATCGTGCCACCGATGGCAAAATGAGCGACTTTCATATTATGCTGCTCGGGTCGCGCGCCGCTGGTGGGTTTGGGTTGGTATTTCCCGAACAACTCGCCATCACCGAAGATGGCCGCACCGGCACAAGTTGCGCCGGGATTTATGACGACGACCAGATCGAAGGGCTTTCGCGGGTCACCGCGATCATCAAGGACATGGGATCGGTGCCCGCTGTCCAGCTCGGCCATACCGGCCGCAAGGGCAGCGAACTGAAACCCTGGGAGGGCAAGCGCCAATTGCCGCCGGATCACCCGGATGGCTGGCAGACCCGCGGTCCATCAGCGATTACCTTCGGCGGGCGCTACACTTTTCCAGTGCATGAACTGTCAATCGCCGAAATAAAAGATATTCATCGCGACTATGCCAGCGCGGCGCGGCGGGCGCTCGATGCTGGGTTCGAGTGGCTGGAAATGCATTTCGCCCACGGTTATCTCGGCGCGAGTTTCTTCTCCCCGCTCGCCAATCAGCGCACCGACCAGTATGGCGGCAGCCTGGACAACCGGCTGCGCTTTCATCGCGAGGCGATGGATGCGGTTCGCGCGGTGTGGCCAGAGCGCCTGCCGCTGACGATGCGATTGGGCTCGGATGATTTCAACGTCGATGGGGTTCAATTCGATGACGCGGTCTGGGCCATCGGCCAACTTAAAGAGCACGGCCTGGATTTCGCCGACCTCAGCCTCGGGATGAATACCGACGCGACCATCGGCATCCCGTGGAACGACGTCGGCTTCATGGTCGAGCGCGGCGCGCGGGTGCGGCGGGAAGTCGGTATTCCTGTTGGAGTGAGCTGGAACCTTGGCATCCCGGCAGTTGCCGACCGGGTGATCCGCGACCAGTTGATCGACCTGGTTTTCCTCGGCCGCCCCGCGCTCGCCAACCCGCATTGGCCAGTCTGGGCGGCGCGGGAACTCGCGCAGAACGATCCGTTCAGCCTGATCCCGGAAGACTGGGCCTGGTGGTTGCGCAGCCGGCCAGGACCGGAAGGCTCCCTCGGTTGGCCGCCCGTGCAGCGCTAACCTGCACGTGGGCCATCATTGACCCACTGGCGGCGGACACATCATTCAGTTGATGACCTCGTCGGGGAAAATTCCCCAGATCACGTCGCGCTTGAGCCAGCCGCGATGCCCGCCAGCTTCGACATCGCACCAGGCGGCCTTGGCGGCGCAACTGCGCAGGCGGCCGGCAACCCCGGTGCGCAGGGTGGCAATTGCTGGGGCATCGTCGCCAGCCGATTTGCGCAAGGTCTGGTCGCCAACCTTGATGACAAAGCCGCGCCGGCCGGCGAGCGTCGCCGAATGCACCCAACCTTTTACCCCGTCCTGATCTTCTATGAGGCGCCAGGCATCGAATTCGCGCTGGATCTGCACCGGCAGATCGCGCCGATGATAGACCCAGTCGATCGGGTAGCGGGTGCCGGGGCCGGTGCGGAGATTAACCTCATCTGACCGCAGCGCCGCCCAGCGTGGTAACGGCGCGCCGGTGGTTGCACCTTTGGTGGGGTCGGGTTTCTCTGGCTCTGGTTTTGGGGGTTCGGGCGGTGATGGCGGGGATGGCTTGGCGATTGCGACCACCGCCGCACCGCCCACCACGGCGCCCGCCGCAACCGCGCCAACAACCGCCGCCTTGCCTGGCTTGGGCTTGGGTTTCTGGGCGTGGGTGTTCGTCGGCGCTGGCACCACCGGGGTCGGCTTGCCGGGCTTGGATTGCCCGAGGCTTGACGTCGATGCACTCGGCCCGACCTGTTGCACCGGCGTGCGCGGCGCGGCAACCGGCGGGGTTGCCGGGCCTTGCGGCACGTTCTGGGGTTTGCTCGGCGCGCCAAGCACGCCTTGCGGTTGCGCCCCGACCGCGGATGCAAGCAGACAGAGTGCGCAAACCAGGATCAGCGACGTTTTCATTTGCCATGGGTGCCAAGCTTTGCCGGGTTCGGTCAAGCGTTGTTTAGAGCGTGATGATCTGTCCGGTGCCGACTGCGACCAGGAAGCTGGTGATGCCGGCCACCTCGACCCCCTTCGACAGCATGGCGGGGTCAATTCCGGCCATCCGCAGGCCGGATTCGCAGGCGATCAGCCGCACCCCAAGCTCGGCGCAGGCCTCCCGCAGGATGGCGATGCCGGGCACCCCGGCGGTTTCGATCTCGGACTCGCGCACGGTGGCGCTCGCGGCGTCGGTCAGGCCGTGACAGCCATCGTTGGTGGCGAAAATCACCACGTCGCGCCCGATTGCGGCGGCACCGGCGGCCAGCATAAACGCGTAATGCGCCCGTTCATGCCCGCCGGAGATCAGCAGGATGCCGAGGCTAGACGGCATGATGGGACAAATCGGGGTAGCCCGCTGGCCCGCAGGACGGGCAATTCGGGTCGCGCGGCAGACGGACATTGCGGAAGCGGGTAGCAAGCGCGTCCCAGATCAGCAATCGGCCGGCCATGGTGTCGCCAATGCCGAGGATTTCCTTCAGCACCTCGGTCGTCTGCAAGGTGCCCATGACCCCGGTGACAGCGCCGAGAATGCCGGCTTCGGAACAGCTTGGCACCAAGCCGGCTGGTGGCGGCGCCGGGAACAGGCAGCGATAGCAGGGGCAGGCCGGGCCGGCATGGGGTTTGAAAACCGATAACTGGCCTTCGAAGCGCAGCACCGCGGCCGATACCAGGGTGCGGCGGCCAAGCACGCAGGCATCGGCAAGCAGAAACCGGGTCGGGAAATTATCAGTGCCATCGCAAATAATGTCGTAGTCGGCGATCAGGGCGGCGACATTGTCGGGGCCGAGCCGCATCTGGTGGGCGTTGATGGTGACCGCCGGATTGATCGCCCGCGCGGCGGCGGCAGCTGATGCCACCTTGGGCTTGCCAAGCGATGCGGTGGTGTGGGCGACCTGGCGCTGGAGGTTCGACAATTCCACCACATCGTCATCGACCAACCCGATCGTGCCGATGCCGGCGGCGGCAAGGTACAACACCATCGGGCTGCCCAACCCACCGGCGCCGACCAGCAACACTTTGGCATCCCGCAATTTCGCCTGACCGATCCCGCCGACATCAGGCAGCAGGATATGGCGGCTGTAGCGGGAAATCTCGTCTTCGGTAAAATCGAGGTTCATGACGCAGTGTCCGTCCGCCAAACAAATATGGCAAGATCGGGTCATGATCGAAAAATCCCCCGACCACGCTTTGGTGCTACTGTCTGGTGGCCAGGATTCCGCCACCTGTCTGGCCTGGGCGCTGGATCGCTATGCCCATGTCGAAACCCTGGGTTTCGCCTATGGCCAGCGCCACGCGGTGGAACTCGCCTGCCGCCAGCCCTTGCGCGATGGCATCGCCGGGTTCGGCGACTGGGGCGGAAAGCTCGGGCCGGATCATATGATCGATCTCGGCCAGAGCCTGGCGGCAATCGGGGCGACGGCCATGACGGCGGAGGTTGAAATCCGCTTCAACGACGATGGCCTGCCCAACACCTTCGTGCCGGGCCGTAACATCGTGTTTCTGACCTATGCGGCGGCGCTGGCCTATCGCCGAGGCTTGCGCCGCATCGTCGCCGGCATGTGCGAGACCGATTATTCCGGCTACCCGGATTGCCGTGATGACACCATCAAGGCGCTGCAAGTCGCACTCAGCCTTGGCCTCGATCGCCGGTTGGTGCTGGAAACCCCGCTGATGTGGCGCGACAAGGCCGCGACCTGGGCGTTGGCGCAGCGCCTCGGTGGGAATGCGTTGGTCGACCTCATCATGGAACACAGCCATAGCTGCTACCTCGGCGACCGCACCCGCCGCCACGCCTGGGGCTATGGCTGCGGGACGTGCCCGGCCTGCGATTTGCGGGCGCAAGGATGGGGACGGTGGAAAACGGGGTGAGGGCCGCTAGCCCGCCCTCAAAATCCCTGCCGCCAGATGCGCCGCCTGCGGGAAATCCTCGGCCACTGCAATTGCACCGGTCGCCATCTCAAGCGGGCCATACCCCCAGGCGGCAAAGATGCACGGCACGCCAGCGCCGAGCGCCGCCGCCACGTCGTTCTTATGATCGCCGATCATCACCGCGCGATCGACGCTGCCGCCGGCGGTCGCGAGCGTTGCCAGCAAATGGCCGGGATCGGGCTTGCGCATTGGGTAGCTGTCAGCGCCGCCGATGGCGGCAAACAGCCCGTCCAGGCCCAACGCGGCCAGCAGCGATCGCGCCGGGGCTTCGGGCTTATTGGTGCAGACTGCCAACTTCCAGCCATCGGCGTGAAGCTGGCGCAACGTGGCCTCAACCCCGGGATAGGCAACGCTCGCGCCGGCGGTATGGGCGCCGTAATCGGCCAGGAAATCGTCGAGCGCCGTCACGTCGGGCGTGCGTCCATGGGCGGCAAAGGCGCGTTCGAGCAACACTGCCGCGCCGTCGCCCACCATGGCCGCCACCGCCGCGTAGCCGAAACCCGCCAAGCCGCGTGCGGCCATCAACCGGTTTAGCGACAATTCGAGATCCGGCACCGAGTCGACGAGCGTGCCGTCGAGGTCCAAAATCATGCAGCGCGCCATGCGAAGCCTTTCCATGCGATAAGCAACGTTCAGCCTCCCCTTTGACATGGTCCCGCGCGGACCGCTACTCGGATGGTATCATGACAGCGACCGCCATCATCCTCGCCGCCGGTTTCGGCACCCGCATGAAGTCGGCGCTGCCCAAGGCGCTGCACCCGATTGCGGGGCGGCCAATGCTGCGCCATTTGCTGGCGAGTTGCGAGGCGGTGTTTGACCGCATCGTGGTGGTCATCGGCCCGGATATGGACGCGGTTGCCGCTGTCGCCGCGCCGCATACCGTGGTGGTGCAGCACGAACGGCTCGGCACCGCGCATGCGGCTTTGCAGGCGGCGCAGTATTTCGGCGATGGTGAGGTCGCGGTGTTGTACGCCGACAACCCACTGATCACCCCGGCAACCCTGACCCGCTTGCTCGCCCGGCGCGCGGCCCCTGATATCGGGCTTGCATTACTGGCGATGCGCCCGGCCGATCCGGGTCGCTATGGCCGGGTGGTCGCCAATGGCGGATTGGTCGAACGGATCATCGAATGGGCAGACGCCGACATCGTCGAGCGTGAAATCGGGCTGTGCAATGCCGGCGTGCTGTGCGGCAACGCGGCGATGATGCGGCGCTGGCTGTCAGCGGTAGGCAACGACAATGAAAAGGGTGAATTCTATCTGACCGATCTGGTCGCCCTGGCGCGCGCCGAGGGCGAACATGTTGCCGCGGTCGAAGCCCCGGAAACCGAATTGCGCGGGATCAATTCGCGGGTCGAACTCGCCGCCGCCGAGGCGACCGTGCAGGCCTGGCTCCGCGTCGCCGCGATGGAAGCCGGCGTTACCATGACCGCGCCCGACAGCGTATTTCTATGCAGTGACACAGTGTTCGAGCAGGATGTCAGCATCGGCCCCGATGTCGTCTTCGGCCCCGGCGTGACCGTGCGCACCGGCGCGGTGATCAAAAGCTTTTGCCATATCGAAGGTGCCGAGATCGGACCCGGTGCTATTATTGGCCCGTTCGCCCGGCTGCGGCCTGGCACCATGATCGGCGCGGAGGCCCATATCGGCAATTTCGTCGAGTTGAAAAACACCGCGTTGGGCGACGGCGCCAAGGCGAGCCATTTGTCCTATCTCGGCGATAGCGATATCGGCGCTGGCACCAATATCGGCGCCGGCACCATTACCTGCAATTACGATGGCTACGACAAGCACCGCACCACAATCGGACAAAACGTCTTCATCGGATCGGACTCGGTGCTGGTCGCACCGCTTACCATTGGTGATGGCGCGTTCGTGACTGCCGGCAGTGTGATCACCCGCGACGTCACCGCCGATGCGATGGCGTTCGGACGCGCGCAGCAGGTCGAAAAACCTGGACGGGCGGCGGAATTTCGTGCCCTTCATTCCAAGCAAAAGGGATAATTTCATGTGCGGCATTGTCGGCGCGATTGGTGCACGTCCCGCCGCGCCTCTTATCCTGGATGCGCTCCGCCGGCTGGAATATCGCGGCTACGATAGCGCCGGGATCGCAACATTGGTCGATGGCCAAATCGATCGCCGCCGCGCTGCCGGCAAACTGCGTAATCTTGGCGATGTGTTGGACGCTGACCCACTCACCGGCACCACCGGCATTGGCCATACGCGCTGGGCCACTCACGGCGCCCCGACCGAAGCCAACGCCCACCCGCACGGCACCGCCCGCGTATCGATCGTCCATAACGGCATCATCGAAAATCACGCCGAATTGCGCGCCGAACTTGAAGCCGCCGGCCAGGTGTTCACCTCGGAAACCGACACCGAAACGGTCGCCCAATTGTTCGACCTTTATCTGGCCCAGGGCATGACCCCGATTGAGGCGGCACGCACGGCGCTTCCTCGCCTGGAAGGGGCTTACGCGCTGGCGATGGTGTTTGCCGGCCACCCCGAACTGATGATCGGTGCCCAGCTCGGCGCGCCTTTGGCGGTCGGGTTTGGCGATGATGAAATGTTCCTCGGCAGCGACGCGCTGGCGCTCGCCCCGCTGACGCAACGGATCGCGTTTCTCAATGATGGTGATTGGAGCGTGGTGTCACGCGATGGCGCGCGCTTCTTCACCATGGACGGCGCCGAAGTGCAGCGCGAAATCCGCCGCACGGCGGTGTCTGGTGCCGCCGTCGGCAAAGGCAATTACCGCCATTTCATGGAAAAGGAATTGCACGAACATCCCGCGGTGATCGGCGATACGTTGCGCCAGATGATCAATCCGGCGACGCGTGCGGTCGCCATGCCAGGGCTGCCGTTTGACCCGGCCAAGCTTGCCCGCGTCAGCTTTTCCGGCTGCGGTGGGGCTTATTTCGCAGCCCTCGCCGGTCGCCACTGGATGGAAGAAATCGCGCGGATTTCCGCCGATGTCGATGTGGCGAGCGAATTGCGGTACCGCGAGCCGCCGGTGGTGCCTGACACGCTCGGTATTCTGGTGTCCCAGTCTGGTGAAACCGCCGACACCATGGCGGCTTTGCGCTACATGCAGGCGCAGAAAATGCCAGTGCTGTCGGTGGTCAACGTGGCGGAAAGCACCATGGCGCGGGCATCGGACGCGGTGATGCTGACCATCGCCGGGCCGGAAATCGCTGTTGCTTCAACCAAAGCGTTCACCGCACAATTGACGGTACTGGCCTGCATCGCCATCGCCTTCGCCCGCCAGCGCGGCACCATCGATGCGGCGCGCGAGGCGGCGTTGACCGATGCCCTGCTGCAAATCCCGGCAGCGGCCGCGAGCGTTCTGGACAATGCCGGCGACATTCAACGCGTCGCCCACCGCATCGCCGAGGCGCGGGACGTGCTGTATCTCGGGCGCGGCGCCAACTACGCAATCGCCTTGGAAGGCGCGCTGAAGCTCAAGGAAATCTGCTACATCCACGCCGAAGGCTATGCGGCGGGCGAAATGAAACATGGACCGATCGCGCTGATCGACAAGAACGTACCAGTCATCGCCATCGCCCCGAGCGGGCCGTTATTCGAGAAAACCGCATCGAACCTGCAGGAAGCCGCCGCGCGCGGTGGCCAGATTGTGGCGCTGACCGATGCGGCAGGGGCTGCAAAACTGCGCAGTTTCGCGGTCGAAGTTTTGGTGATGCCGACGGTCGATCCGTTTGTCGCCCCGATTCTGTATGCAATTCCGGTGCAGTTGCTGGCCTATCATGTCGCGTTGCTGAAAGGCACGGATGTCGATCAGCCGCGCAATCTGGCGAAATCTGTTACGGTTGAATAGAGCATCATCCGATCGGCTTGCCTATCCGATCGGATAAAGATGATCGTGATTACAAGTCACCGCGAAAACCGATAAGGCGCCGCGCTCGTCGTCGTCAGCGGATCGAGTGCCAAGCGGTGCTCCAACGGCGGGAAGGCCCGGCTTTGGCAATCGGGCCGATCGCATAACCTGCACGATAATCCGATGCCAACGACCGCGCGTTCGATTTCGACGGCATCGGCATAGACCATTTGTCCGGCATGGCTGACATCGCAGCCCATGGCGACGACATGCACCGGCGCGGGTTCGCCCCACGCTGCCGATGACGCAATGACCGCGCGGGCAAAGCACAAAAACGTTGCACCATCGGGCAGCCGCGCCACCTGCACCCGCATACTGCCCGGGGTGGCAAAGGCAGTGTGCACCACCCAACGCGGACACGACCCGCCATAGCGGGCGAAAGGGAAGGCGGCAGCGGAAAATCGTTTCGTTACATTGCCGGCGGGATCGACGCGGAGAAAGAAGAATGGCACCCCGCGCGCACCGGGACGTTGCAAACTTGCCAGACGCTGGCAAGATTGTTCAAAGCTAACCCCAAAGCGATCGGCCAGCGCATCGACATCGTGGCGCAGCGCGCCTGCCGCGTCGAGGAACGGGACATAGGGCATCAGCAACGCGCCGGCAAGGTAGTTGAGCAATCCGATGCGGATCAGCCCGGCAGCTTCGGGGGACGACGGCTCGGCGAGGGTAATTTCGGCTTCGACCAGACCGCGCAGTTCCAGCAACGATAATTGGAACGCCATATGAAAGCCCCGACTTTCGCGCGGCAAACGTTCCGATAGCAGCAATTGTCGCGCTGGTGCGTCGTATCGTCGCAACGCGCCGTCAATCGGGGCGACCCGCACGTTCAGTTCATGTTTACGACGCAAGCGTTCGGCAATGGCGTGGTTGAGTTCGGACGGGGCGGCATTCAGTTCTGCCCCCAGCGCCTCGGCACCCGCTTCCAGGGCGGGGAAATAATTGGCGCGCTCGTTGAAGTAATCGCGGGCTTCCTCGGTTGGCAGCAGCACGACGCGGCCGCTGGGGAGTGCGATGCCGCTCGAATCCTCCCGCGCGACGCGCCAGGCGCGATACAAAGCCAGCACAGCGCGGGCCGCCGCCGGGCTGCTGGCGGCGAGCGCGCTTGCTTCCGCATCCGGCACCGGATCACCTGACAGCATCGGATCGGCAAAGATTTCCCGCAGCTGGGTTTCGAGCTGGCGTTCGGCGGTTCCCGACAAAGCCGCGAGATCAACCTGCAAGACCTCGGTAAGCTTGATCAGTAGGCTCGCCGACAGCGCGCGTTGGTCGTGTTCGATGAGGTTCAGATAGCTCGCCGAAATGCCCAGCCTTGTGGCCAAAGCCGCCTGGGTGATGCGTTGTTCGAGCCGCAAACGGCGGATTGTGCGACCGATCAGGGGCTTGGCCATGATTTACAGCCTTTACTGATTTACAAGTTTACAGGTTAAGAAAATTACTTAATTGCGCGTCTGAACGTATTTTCCCGATTTCCTTCGCAGATGCAATGTGAATAATTCACTTCATCGACCCTGACGATTTGGAGCCCATGATGACCAAGACCCCGACCCCGAATTTCGCCCCCGACGGCATGAACAGTGGCCCCGCGTTTGACGCCGAGCGCTTCAACGGCATCGTCCGTGATTATACCCCGGCCGACGTTGCGCGCCTTGCCGGATCATTCCGGGTCAAGCACACGATGGCCGATATGGGCGCCCGCCGCCTGTGGTCGCTGCTGAAGTCCGAGCCGTTTGTCCCGACGCTTGGTGCGCTCACCGGCAATCAGGCGGTCCAGCAGGTCAAAGCCGGGCTGAAGGCGATTTATTTGTCCGGCTGGCAGGTGGCCGCTGACGCCAACACCGCGGGGCAAATGTATCCCGACCAGTCGCTTTACCCGGTTGATTCGGTGCCAAACGTGGTCAAGCGCATCAACGCCGCACTGCGCCGTTGCGACCAGATCGCCACCATGGAAGGCGACCAGTCCATGCATTGGATGGCGCCGATCGTGGCCGATGCCGAAGCCGGCTTTGGCGGCGCGCTGAACGCCTACGAGTTGATGCGGTCGATGATCGAAGCCGGCGCCGCGGGCGTCCATTTCGAAGACCAGTTGGCCAGCGAAAAGAAATGCGGCCATCTCGGCGGCAAGGTGCTGGTGCCGATCAGCCAGCATATCCGCACCCTGAACGCGGCCCGTCTCGCGGCTGACGTCGAAGGCGTGCCGACGGTGCTGCTGTGCCGCACCGACAGCCAGTCCGCCCAGCTGCTGACAGCAGATGTGGACGAACGCGACCGTCCGTTCATCAGCGACGAACGCACCCCGGAAGGCTTCTTCCGCATCAAGCCGGGCGTTGGTGTCGATTACGCGATTGCCCGGTCGATCGCCTACGCGCCGTATGCCGACCTGCTGTGGTGGGAAACGTCGGACCCCAACCTCGCCGACGCCGAGCGTTTCGCCAACGAAATGCACAAGAAATATCCCGGCAAGATGCTGGCGTACAACTGCTCCCCCAGCTTCAACTGGCAGAAGAAGCTGCCGCCGAAGGACATTGCGAACTTCCAGCGCGCCATTGGGGCAATGGGCTACAAGTTCCAGTTCGTAACGTTGGCGGGCTTCCACAGCCTGAACCATTCCATGTTCAAGCTGGCGCTGGGCTACAAAGATCGCGGCATGGAAGCCTATTCGGAACTGCAACAGGCCGAATTCGCGTCCGAGCCCGATGGCTACACCGCGACGCGCCATCAGCGCGAAGTGGGGGTGAGCTACTTCGATGCCGTCGCCATGGCGGTGTCAGGTGGCAAGGCGAGCACCACCGCCTTTGCTGGCAGCACCGAAGCTGACCAGTTCCACGACCATGATGATCATGCCCCGGCAGCTGTGGCCCCTGCCCCGGCACCAGTGGCGCAAGTCAAGCATGATCACGATGATGGCCTTGTGCATGGCCATGCCTGGGCGTCCAACGCGCCGTCCTGGAAATAAGAATAGAGAGGGAACGTCCTGAGCTTGGCGGTGGGCAATATCCCATCGCTGGTGGCCCGCCCGGTCTGCTGTCCCGTCCCCCGTGACAGCAGGCCGGGCGGGTTTTTCTTTGCCCGGCGGATTAAGCGAACCGCGTTTCCAGTTCGTCAAAGGCGGGTTGCCAGGATCGCGCGGCGGTCATCACTTCGACCCTCAGATCATTGGCGCCTGCGACCTTGATGGTTGCCGCACCATCGGTCCAACGCCAGCCGGCTTCCGCGCTGTGCCAACCCTGTTCGGCGATATCGCCAAGGTCCTGCGCAACATCATCCACATGCAAAGCCGCAACCGCCACGCCCAACCGGCGATGATCGGAATTGGCGTCAAACATCTGCGCCGGCACGCCGTGGCGCGACATCAAGCGAACCGAGGCCGCATTGTCCGGCAGTGCGAAGCGATAAACCCGCCCATCGATCTCCGGCCGCACAATCTTGCCATCGACAACCAGATGCAGATCGGCGTCCTCGGTCATCACATGGCCAAGGGCTGCCGCACGATCAAGCAGATAGCTGCGCGCGGCTTCGAGTTCGGCGCCGTCGGTCACCAGGCGCGCACACGCTTCGGCGTCCCAGATTTTCAGGGCGAAATCCGGATGCAGCATCACCGCCGCGCCGCCATTGGCGAAGGCGCCGCGGTTGCCGGTGTCGAGATAGGATTCGCACGGCAAACCCTCGGCCACGATGACATCGTGGCGATCAAGCTCGACATGCCAATAGGTAACACTGGCCGCTGCCTCCTGGCAGATGGTGGCGCCGTTGAGCAGATAGCGGATCGGGATCAGCACGCCATCGATGAACACGGAATGGTCGGGCGACAGGATCAGATCCCGCGCCGGGGCGTTGTCGGCAAAGGCACCGCGCGATACCCGCACCGGCCACACATCGGCGGGGCTTGGGTGGCGGGCGCAATCGACGGTGCGATGGCCGATCCATTTGACGGTGGCTTGGCCGCCGGCCGCGAGCACGGCTTCGGCTCCCGCGCGCAGGTTTTCCACCGTAACCAGGCCCGACGCGGTGGCGATATGAGTGCCGGTCGCGAAGCATGCTGCCGATACCAGGCCGAGCGTGTTCAGCACCAGCACGTCATTGGCGGAAACCGGCGATGCCACACCGTCGGGGCTGCTGCCGAACGCATCGTTGGGAACCAGAGTGCTGTTCCAGTCGGCAATGTCATTGCTGCTGGCCGGCACGGTGAAAGCCAGGCCCACTGTGGTGCCATTCGCCGAAAAATAGGTTTGCGGCGGGTTGGCGCCCGCGGTTACGTTGAGGAAGCGGCTGCCAGCCGCGGACCCGATGGTCACCGCCGCGGCCGCCGCGCTGCCGATCGTCGGATTGCCGGCCGCCGAGTAATCATAGAAATCCAGCAGCGTATAGCCGGCGACGCCACCGCTGATCGCGCCGCCGCCCATTGAGCGGCCAAGCACTTCGGAAATCTCGTGCTCCTGAACCGAGACTGCGTCGCCCTGGCCATTACTGAAGTTGGTTTGCGTCCAATTCCAGGTGAGGCTGGAATTGATGACCGACCCGCCATCGATGCCAGCGGCGGTCACGCCCCAGGTCGTGCCGATACCGTCGGTTGCATAGGTCGGGTCAAGCAGCTTGATCTGGGCGGGATTAATGGTGAACTGACCGCCACTCGTAGGATCGGTTCCGACGGAGGTGATCAGGTTCCACGACGCTTTTTGTGCCGCGGTCGCATTGGGCGCGGCGCTAGCAAGGGTCGCAAACTGCTTGACGTCAGCAAAAGTTGCAACCTTGGCCAGCACCGGGCTGACCCCGCCAGTGGTGGGCGTCGTGGCGTCGGCGATGGTGGGGGTGCTGCCAGGCAACGTGACGCTGCCCCAGCCAAAAATAATGTTGATGTTGACGGCGGTGCCGATGGTGGCAAAGTTGGTTTGGAAGTAATTGACTGCGAGATTAACTGCGCCGACATAATTATTATAGAGCGCAAGATTGGTACCGGACGTGTTCAAGCTGGTGACCGAGTTATCGTAGCTCGCAGTGATCGTTAGCGCACCCATGTCCTACTCCCAACGCCCGATCCGGCCTTTCGTGGCGCGTTTGAAATCG
>JANYCX010000157.1 GCA_025360065.1 Acetobacteraceae bacterium
CTGCATCAGATCGGCAACGCTGCGGCCATCGCGCGCGCCTTCGACAACGAAGTCGCTGATCAGGGCAATGGCCTCGGGGTAGTTCAGCTTCACCCCGCGTTCAAGCCGCCGGCGCGCCACCATCGCCGCCATTGAGATCAGCAGCTTATCCTTTTCCCTGGGCGTCAGGTTCATTGCAATCTCCTCAACAATTCCACACGCGCGGCAAGGCGCGGCCATCGCGCAATGCGGCCAGGCCCGCGATCACTGTCTGGCGCAATCGCGCACCATCGGCCGCAACCACACGCCCCACCAGCATCCCGTTCCAGGCGCTGGCGCCGCATTCCGCGCCCGCAGCGTCCCATGCCGCACGCACCCCGTCGAGCCGGGCGGCGGCGTCGGGCGCGACATAAATCAGCGTTGCCACCGCCCGCCCGCCGCCACCGATTGCCGGGCGGGCCAGCAGATCGGCGACCGCGCCATCCATCCGGATCGCCTCATGCAGGATCAGTTTTCCCGCCCGGCGCACGCTGACCCGGTCCGTCAGACGTGAAGTTGCCACGGTTTCGCCCATTGCGGCGCGACCGAAGATCAACGCCTCAATGCCAATGAATGTCGCGTCCTGCGCGAGCGTCACATCGAGCCGCCGATCCAGCGCGCAGCGATCGAACAGAATGCTTTCCTGCGGCAGCCATTCGGCCAAAGCGCCGGTCTGCACGTCGATGGCAGTGGTGACGTTGGCTGGCGGATCGCCATCCAGCGCGCGATAGAACCGTTCCGCCGCCTGGGACGCGAAGCACGCCTGTGCGCCCGCACCCACCACCAGCCTGGTGGCCAGCCGGTCGCCACCGGCGACGCCGCCGGAACTGTTGAGCGTAATGATCTCGGTGATATCGACCGGACGTGGAAACCGCGCCTTCATGCAGCCATCTTGGCGTAAATCCCCCAGCACGGTGCGGCCGTCGCGCAAGCCCATTTCGACGATCAGTTCCCCCCACGCACGTTGGTGTTCAGACCGAGAGACGGCGGCGGACGTCGTGTTCATCAAGCTCCTCCCGCGCGCCTTGCAGCACGATGTCGCCACGATCCATCACCGCGATGCGTTGGGCGAGTTCGCGGGCAAAGTCGAAATATTGCTCGACCAGCAAAATCGCCATCGTGCCTTGCGATTGTAGCAGTTTGATCACCCGTCCGATATCCTTGATGATGCTGGGCTGAATGCCCTCGGTCGGCTCGTCCAGCACCAGGAGTTTCGGTTTCATCACCAGCGCGCGGGCGATCGCCAGCTGCTGCTGCTGCCCACCCGACAGATCGCCGCCGCGCCGGCGCAGCATGGTTTTAAGGATTGGGAACAACTCGAAAATTTTCTCGGGCACAAATCGTTCGCGTCGTGGCAAGACGGCAAAGCCGGTTTCGAGGTTTTCCCGCACCGTCAGCAGCGGAAAGATGTCGCGGCCTTGTGGCACGCTGGAAATCCCCAGCCTGGCGCGATCATAGGTCGCCATCCTGGTAATATCGGCACCGTTCCACAGGATTTTGCCCGCCGACACCGGATGCACCCCGGTCACCGCTCGCAATAGGCTGGTCTTGCCCACCCCGTTGCGGCCGAGCAGGCAGGTGACCTCACCAATTTTTGCCGTCAGCGAAACGTTGCGCAGTGCAATCGCCGCGCCGTAGTGAAGATCGACAGACTGAATTTCCAACATCCTCAGCGCCCCAAATACACTTCGACGACTTTCGGGTCGGCGCTGACATGGTCGATGCTGCCTTCGGACAGCACTGAGCCTTCGTGCAGAACAGTCACTTTCACCCCGAGCGCCCGCACGAAATCCATGTCGTGTTCGACCACAACAACGCTTTTGGTGCGGTTGATCTCGCGCAACAAATCGGCGGTCTGCGCGGTTTCGGCATCGGTCATCCCGGCGACCGGTTCATCGACCAGCAGCAATAGCGGCTCCTGGGCCAGCAACATGCCGATTTCGAGCCATTGCTTCTGGCCATGCGACAAATCGCCGGCGCGATGCTGACGCAAATCCTTGAGACGGATTGTGGTGAGGATTTCCTCGATTTTATCCTGTTCCTCGGAGGTTTCGCGCGCCCACAAGGTAAAGCGCGGGCGGCGGTCGCCAGCCAGCGCCAGCAACAAATTATCCCATACCGAATGTGGCTCGAACACGGTGGGCTTCTGGAATTTGCGACCGATGCCAAGGGCAGCGATGGCGGGTTCGTCGAGCTTGGTGAGGTCGGTATCGGTGCCGAACACCACATCGCCCTGGTCGGGACGGGTCTTGCCGGTGATGACATCCATCATTGTCGTCTTACCGGCGCCGTTCGGACCGATCACCGCCCGCATCTCGCCTTTTTCGACGATCAGGGACAGCGAATTCAACGCCTTGAAGCCATCGAAGCTGACCGAGACGCCGTTGAGGTACAGCAGCGTATCCGAATGGGGTCGTTTCATTGGCTTTTCTCCGGCTTGCGACGGGCGAACAGGCCGAGCACCCCGTTGGGCAGCAGTAACGTCACCAGAATGAATAGGGCTCCGAGCGCGAACAGCCACAGCTCGGGCAGGATGCCGGTGAAGATGGTCTTGCCGAAATTGACCAGAATTGCGCCGAGGATGGCACCGATCAACGTGCCGCGCCCGCCGACCGCGACCCAGATCACCGCCTCGATGGAATTGGCCGGGGAGAACTCGCTCGGGTTGATGATGCCGATCTGCGGCACGTAAAGCGCCCCGCCAATGCCGCACATGACAGCCGACAGCACGAACACGAACAGCTTGTAGCGTTCCGGCCGATAGCCGAGGAAGCGTGTGCGGCTTTCGGTGTCGCGCACCGCGATCAGCACCTTGCCGAACCGCGACGTTACCAGGAAGCGCGCCACCATCAGTTGCAGCGCCAGCACCGCGGCTGTCAGCAGCAACAGGCCCGAGCGAGTGCTGTCGAGATGCAGGTCGAGTCCGACGATGTCCTTGAAATCGGTCAACCCGTTATTGCCGCCGAACCCCATGTCGTTGCGGAAGAACGCCAGCAGCAGCGCGTAGGTCAGCGCCTGGGTGATGATGGACAAATAAACCCCCGACACTCGGCTGCGGAAGGCGAGCCAGCCGAACACCAGCGCCAGCACGCCGGGTACCGCCAGCGCCATCAGGATGGCAAAGCCGGGATTGTCGAACCCCATCCAATACCACGGCAATTCCTGCCAGTTCAGGAACACCATGAAATCGGGCAGCACGGCGTTGCCATAAACCCCGCGAGTGCCGATCTGGCGCATCAGATACATGCCCATCGCGTAGCCGCCGAGGGCGAAAAACGCGGCATGGCCAAGACTCAATATGCCAGCAAACCCCCATACCAGATCGAGCGCCAGCGCCAGGATGGCAAAGCACAGATACTTACCGGCGAGCGAAACGACATAGGTCGAAACATGAAATGCCGAGCTTGGCGGCGCTGCCAGGTTGAGCACCGCCAGCAACGCCGCGCCACCCAGGATGACCAGCAGACTGAGGCTGAGAGAAAGCCGGCTCATTGCTCCACCGCCCGGCCCTTGAGCGGGAACATCCCGCGCGGCTTGCGCTGGATGAACAAGATCAGCAGCACCAGCACCAAGATTTTGCCAAGCACGGCGCCGGCGATCGGTTCGAGGAACTTGTTGACGATACCCAGTGTCAGCGCGCTGACGACCGTACCCCAGAGATTGCCGACGCCGCCGAACACTACCACCATGAAGCTGTCGATGATGTAGCCTTGGCCAAGATTGGGGCTGACATTATCGATCTGGCTCAACGCGACGCCCGCCATGCCGGCAATGCCCGACCCGAGGCCAAAGGTCAGTGCGTCAATCCAAGGGGTGCGAATACCCATGGCCGCCGCCATCCGACGGTTTTGTGTCACCGCCCGCATGCGCAAGCCCAAAGCGGTGTAGCGCAGCACCGCCAGCAAAGCGGCCAGCACCAGCACCGCAAATACAACGATGGTCAGGCGGTTATAGGTCACCGTGACGCCACCCCATTCGGTCGCGCCACTCATCCATTTCGGCGTGCCGACATCGCGGTTATTGGCGCCGAACAGACTGCGCACCGCCTGCTGCAGCACCAGCGACAAGCCCCAGGTCGCCAGCAAGGTTTCCAAGGGCCGGCCATACAAGAAACGGATCAACCCACGCTCAATCACGATGCCGATGCCGCCCGAAACCAGAAACGCCAGTGGCACCGCGATGAACAGGCTCGCCTCGAACAACCACGGCGCGCGGGCGCGGATCACTTCTTGCACCACGAAAGTGGTGTAGGCGCCGATCATCACCATTTCGCCATGCGCCATGTTGATCACCCCCATCACCCCGAAGGTGATGGCAAGCCCGGCGGCAGCGAGCAGCAGCACCGAGCCGAGCGACAAGCCGTAAATCACACTTTGCACCAGCGACCAGAGTTGCTGCAGCCGGGCCAGCGCGGTCAGCGCCTCGCCTGCCGCATTGGCCACCGCCGGGGTTTGATCGCGCAACGATCCCAGCAGCGATTGCGCTTCCAATCCGCCCTTGGCGCGGATGATCGCCACCGCTGCCAGCTGCTCGGCTTCGGTCGCGTCCGGGTTGGCGAGTTGGCTCGCGGCCTGCGCCTGGCGTATCACCACGCGGACGCTGTCATTGGTTTCACCCGCAATCGCCTTGGCCAGTGCCGGCAAGATGGCTGGGTCACGCGACAGGAAAACGGCGGCAGCGGCCTTGCGGCGGATATCCGGGGTGGCTGCGAACAGATCGAGGCTGCCAAGCGCTGCATCGACCGCGCGGCGCACTTTATTGTTCACGCGGACAGCGATCAGATCATCCTCAACCACATCGGCGACCGGCGCACCGGTGCGGGCATCGACATAGCCAGCGTCGGCCTTGATCAGCAAACTGCCGTCCGGCGCCGCATACAGCGTTTCGTCATGGATGGCGTGAATGGTGGGGGATGCCTGCTTGTCGCCGCTGAGGGCGAGTGCGGTGATCGCGGCGCCAATGGCATCGAAATCATTGGAGCCGAGGCCAGTGAAGGCGTCTTCGCTCTGCGCCATGGCGGGGGCGGTGAGCAGGATGAGCACAAGGCAGGTTCTCAGGAAATTCATTTAAGACCTACTCAGGCAAGGATGTTCTTTTTGTGAACAAAAAGAACCAAAAAAACTTTTTATCACTTTCCTGCCGTTGGCGTACGCACTCACCGAGTACGTACGCCGGAGGCAACAAATTCGGAAGTTCTTTTGCTTCTCTTCTTTCAAGAAAAGAAGACCTTCCTGGCTTGCTGCCTTACTTGGAAGCCCCACCGCATTTGCCAGTCACGACATTGAAGTTGCCGCACGACAAAGGCGCACGCCAATCAGCGATCAGGTCCTTCGATCCTTCAAGATATGGCGACCATTCATTGGCGACCACGGTGCCGGACGTCTGCCACACCGTGTTCATCTGGCCGTCGGCGCGAATTTCACCGATCAGCACTGGCTTGGTGATGTGGTGGTTCGGCATCATGGCGGAATAACCACCGGTCAGGTTCGGCACCGAAATGCCCACCATCGCGTCGATCACTTTCGCAGGGTCCGTTGTGCCGGCCTTCTGCACCGCTTTGATCCACATGTTGAAGCCAATGTAATGCGCTTCCATCGGATCATTGGTGGTCCGCTTGGGGTTCTTGGTATAGGCCTTCCACTGCGCAATGAACGCCTTGTTGGCCGGATTATTGACGCTTTCGAAGTAATTCCACGCGGTCAGATGGCCAACCAGCGGCTTGGTGTCGATGCCGGCGAGTTCTTCTTCGCCGACCGAGAACGCCACCACCGGAATATCGGTCGCCTTGATGCCCTGGTTACCGAGTTCTTTGTAGAACGGCACGTTGGCGTCGCCATTAATGGTCGATACCACGGCAGTCTTCTTGCCGGCCGAGCCGAACTTCTTGATCGAGGCCACAATATTCTGCCAGTCGCTGTGGCCGAACGGGGTGTAGTTGATCATGATGTCGTCGGCGGCAACGCCTTTGGCCTTGAGATAGGCTTCAAGGATTTTGTTGGTGGTGCGCGGATAGACATAGTCGGTGCCGGCCAGCACCCAACGCTTCACTTTTTCGTTCGCCATCAAATAATCAACCGCCGGGATCGCCTGCTGGTTCGGCGCCGCACCGGTGTAGAAGACGTTCTTGCTGCTTTCCTCGCCTTCATACTGCACCGGGTAAAACAGAATATTGCCGGTTTCTTCGAAAACCGGCAGCACCGATTTGCGCGACACTGACGTCCAGCAGCCAAACACCGCCGCAACCTTGTCAACGGTAATCAATTGGCGAGCTTTTTCGGCGAACAGCGGCCAGTTCGATGCCGGATCGACCACTACGGCCTGGAGCTTGCGGCCGAGCAAGCCGCCCTTTTTGTTCTGTTCTTCGATCAGCATCAGCATGACATCTTTCAACGTCGTCTCGCTGATCGCCATGGTGCCGGACAGCGAATGCAGAATGCCGATTTTGATCGGCGGCGGGGCGGGGCTCTGGGCCTGAACCTGCGGGGCTAACATGGTGGTGGCGGCGAGGGCGGCGGTGGCCAACCCTATGCCGCGAAGCCAATGTCGCATTGATGCCATAAACAGTTTCCTTTTACCAAGCTGTGACGGCGAGAATGACGCAGGCTTAGTCGCCCGCACCGATGCCGTCAGTGGCTAAGCAAGCGCCATGCCAGAAGGTTCCCTCACGATAACAACGCGGAATCGCCTAAATTATGCCTAAAATTTCGTCATATTTTTAAAGAGGAGTAAAAATAAGGCAGAACTGCGACGTCCGGCAGGCAAGAGCAACCGTGATAGCCAAGGCCCCTGGCGGGATGACCGTGGCCAACTTCACTCCATTTTTGGCGCGGTTTTGCTGTCTGGCGTGACATCGACTGCGCTTGCGTGGCCGGTGATCCGCGCAGGCGGCTTACAGTCGGTCATGCACGGGGTGGCAACCCAGAAGCCGCGCTCGGCAGTTTCGCGGTCATCGTCATAAAATCCCGCTGCATTGGGCATCTTGATGGTGGGCAGATTGGCCTGGGACGCGACAAAATCGTCCTTGACGATATCATTCAGATTCAAAATAAACGCCACCAGCGCGTAGATTTCGTCGGACTGCAACGATTGCGCCTGGCCAAACGGCATGGCCCGGCGGATGTAATCGAAAGCCGTGGTGGCATGCGGCCAATAGGACCCCACGGTCTTGAACGGTCGTTCATGGGCCAGCGTGCCGACGCCACCGGCGAGCTCCGGCCAACGGCCGGCGCCCTCGCCAAACTCGCCATGACAGGCGGCGCAGCGTTCCAAGTACAGCGTCTCGCCCTGTTTCACGCTGCCTTGGCCGCGGGGCAGGCCCTGCCCGTCCGGGCGTGCATCGATGTCCCAGGCGGCGATTTCGGCGGGCAGGGGAGGGCGGCCGACCGGGAGTTCGGCGGCGGAGAGATTTACGCACATCGCCGCAAGCATCGTCATTGCGAGCCCTTGCCAAGCAATCCATCTTTCTATCGCCGAGCACCAAGGTGGATTGCTTGGCAAGGACTCGCAATGACGAGGTTGGGGCGCCGCGCGCTCTCCTTGGTCCCACGCCAAAGGCAACAAATTAGTGAAGTTTTTTTGCTTCTTTTTGTTCACAAAAAGAAGACCTTCCCTAAGAAACCTCAACATTCTCACAAATCCCATCCCCCCGCAGCAACCAGGTCTGAATGCCGTTGTTATGATAAATCGAATTCACCCCGCGTATCTTGCGAAGGTCGTTCTTGCTGGGTTGCAAATACCCGGTGCTGTCCTGCGCCCGTGATTGCAGCAGCATTTCCTGCCCGTTCCAGTCGATATCGGCATAAAACCGCACCAGTGCCAAGGACTGCACCGGCCCGTCGATCCGCGCCGCCTGCCAGTTGCGCCCGCCATCGAGCGAGACATCCACCCGTGTAACGCTGCCGCGCCCCGACCAGGCAATGCCGCTGATCACCATCTGGCCCTTGGGCGAGGCTGCGGTTTGCGGGCTGGGGCTGGTGATCACCGATTTGGCGTCCATCACGAAGGTGGATCGGCGCGCCCGGCCATCGGCCAGCAGGTCGGTGTATTTCGAGGTTTCTTCACGGGTTTCCCAAGGTGCGTCGCCGATCTTGAGTCGCCGCAGCCACTTTACCCACATGTTGCCCTGCCAACCCGGCACCACCAGGCGCAGCGGGTAGCCCTGTTCCGGCCGCAGCGCCTCGCCGTTCATTGCAAAGGCGAGCATGCAATCATCCATCGCCTTGGCAAGCGGGATTGACCGATTAAGGCCGGCTGCATCGGCGCCCTCGGCCATCACCCATTTTGCCCGTGGATCAATGCCGAGCGCTTCGAACACGGATCGCAAACTCACCCCGGTATATTGCACGTTGTGGATCATGCCGTGGGTGAATTGCGCGCCGTTCAACTGCGCGCCGCGCCATTCCATACCGGAATTGGCCGCACATTCGAGAAAGTAGATGCGGTTGCTGCGCGGCAGGCGTTTCAAATCCTGCATCGTCAGCACCACGGGCTTGGCCACCATGCCGTGGATCATCAGCCGATGCTGATCCGGATCGACCGCGGCCACCCCGCTATGATGGCGCTCGAAACACAGCCCGTTCGGGGTGATGGTGCCGTCGAGCGCATGGATCGGGGTGAAGTTGACCGAGCTTTGCTGGCCCGCGGTCAGCCATTCGACATCGCGGCGGATGACGTGCTTCTCGAACGGGGACGGCACGCCGTAGGGATGGGCCTGCACGCCGTCGCCCAGACTCTGGCTCCAGTCCGGCAGGGTGGTGATCGCGGGATCTGGGGTGGCAGCGGTCGCGGGCATCGCAAATGTGGTTGCGGCCGCAGCCACCAGTGCCCGCCGGCCAAGCCGATGCCGGTCAGGTGGTGATGAGTTTGACATTGGATTGATCCCTGGGGCGCACTTCAGGATGGTTACGCAAATGGGCACCGACCACGTCCCAGATTGGCGGACCCTCGGTTGCCTGGTTGATGCTGGCCCAGCCTGCGACGCGGTAAAGACGGGCGGCATCAATCGCTGTCCCGGTGCGCAGCAGCACCATGTCCGAAATGCGCCTGCCGATCGCCGCGTTGGGATTGAGCGTGTAGCCAACCCCGCCGACCCGGACCATGTCGCCGCCTTGCTGGTAATAGGGATCGGGGTTGAACAGATTATCGGCAACGTCTTCCAGCACATCGCGCAATTGCGCGCCGGTCAAGACGGCGCGATAGCTGGCCGGATAGGTAATCGCAGTGGCGTTATAGACGTCGTCAGCCGTAATGTCCTGGCCCGGCAGCAGGCTGGGCCCCCAGCGGAAACCCGGCGACAGTGCAATTTCGGCGTCCCGTTCGGCGAGCATCGCATCGCAGATCAGATCGTCGAAGCTGCCATGGGCGTTGCCGCGCCGATACAACAGTCCCTGGGTGCGGCCGAGCACCTTGGACAGACCGGCAGTGTAGGGCGCGCGCTGTTTGGCGATCTCGGCCGCCATTGCCGGATCGGGGGTGATAGCGTCAGCGAAAACCGGGATTAGCTTGTAGCGCCAGCCGGCAACCTTGCCGCCCCGCACATCGAGATCAATCCGGCTGAGGAACTTACCGTTGCAGCCCGAGGCGACCAGGATGGTGCTGCCGATCAGTTCCGGGCGGGGCATTGCATCATGGGTGTGGCCGGACAGGATGACATCGATCCCGCCAACCCGGACCGCGAGTTTGCGATCGACATCGTAGCCGTTATGCGACAGCAACACGACCACCGCCGCGCCGTCGGCCCGCGCGGCGGCGACGTTGGCGCGCAGCAATTCCTCCTGGATGCCGAAATTCCAGTCCGGCATCATCCAGCGCGGATTGGCAATCGGGGTGAAGGGGAAGGCCTGCCCGATAATGGCGATGTTCACCCCGCCGCGGGTGATCATGCGGCTGGCGGGAAAGACCGGTTCTTTCCACTCGTCGAGAATATTACTGGCAAGAAACGGAAAATCCTGCGCCTTGGCAAGTTCGAGAACCCGGTCCTGGCCATAGGTGAATTCGAAATGGCCAACCATCGCATCGGGTTTGAGCCGCGCCATGCAGGCGACCATGTCGGCGCCCTTGGTTTGCAGCGAGGTCCAACTGCCCTGCCAGGTGTCACCGCCATCGAGCAGCGCCACCCGGTCGGCGCCGCGTTCGGCGCGGATGGCGTTGACCAGCGTTGCGATGCGGTCAAGCCCACCCATGCGGCCATATTCGCGGGCGAGCGCCACGAAATCGTCACTGGTCAGCGCGAAGGCATCGGGGGAGCCATCGGCGATGGCAAAAAATTTGCGGAAGGCGGCATCGCTTAAATGCGGCGGACGCCCATGTGCCTCGCCAACGCCGATATTCACCGAAGGCTCGCGGAAATTCATCGGCAGCAACTGGGCGTGCAAATCGGTGACATGGAGCAGGGTCACCTGGCCGAGCGGAGAAAATTCCAGCAGTTTATCCTGGGTGATGGATTGCGCCGCTGCGGCGCGGCGCACCGGCCCAACCGCGGCAAGGGCGGCGCTGGCGGCAAGCAAATCCCGCCGGGTAATCACGCGACCGTAATCTTGGCCGTGGTTTTGGTCACCGTGCCGTCATCATCGGTCCAGGCGAATTCAAACGTTCCGCTTTCCTCGACCCTGGCAAAAAAAGATTGATAGGGGTTGGCCGAAACCGACGGGTTCCAATCAGCGCTGAACACCGGGCGGCCGTTGAACTGGGCCTCAAATAATTTAATGATTTTGCGCGGCACCACGACGCCTGCGGAATCGCGGCGTTGCCCGGATTCCATGTCGTGACTGATCAGCGTCTTGATCTCGATGATATCGCCCTTCTTGGCGATCGCCGGGAGTCGCACGCGCGGGGTGGCAATGGCCATGGTTCAGGTCCCTCAATCAGCCGCCGCATCCGCCGATGGTGACCTTCACCTCGGCTTTGGCGATCAGCACGTCGTTGTTGGAAAGCTCGGCGATGGCAATGATGTCCTGGGTCTGGGCCAGGCGCATCCGCATCGATGTCGCCGCCCGCCCTGACGCGGGGGTAAAGCGAAATGACGCCACCAATGGCACAGGGTTCTCAGGGGCAATCAGATGGATGGCGCGGACATAATCGGTTGCTGTCATCGGGCTCGCGACTGACAGATTGACCGGCACCACCAAGCCGTTTTCGGCGATCGATGGCACATCCAACGTCAGCCCTGTGGTTTTGGCGGTGCGGCCTGCCAGAATGCGGTTGATGTCAGCGTCGGCTGCGGCCGCACGGGCAGGGCGCCCGACCATCTGGCCAAGTGCTACAACCGCCCCGCCAACGACCAGCACCTGGCGTCGTGAAATCAACCTTTCGTCGCCCATCCGGCGTCCCCTAAAAAACTCTGGCGCTGTCTCATCCAATACCGCGAACACATATTGATTTTCGAATGCGACAATGTAAAGCTGATTTTTATGGTCGCAGCTGCAATCGGCATGTGCCGAGTCGGGGGGGAACGATCTTGTCGAAATTACTGCGGATATTTGTGCTGTGTCTGCTGTTCCCAGCGGCGAGCCTGCGCGCCCAACCGGCCCCCGAACTCGACCTCGACAAGGAGTTGGATCGTTATCGGGCGATGATCAACGATCCGATGGCCAATCCGGGCTACCTCGCGGTGGATCGTGGGGAATTACTTTGGAGCCTGTCGCGGGGCAGCAAGAATGTTTCGCTCGAAACATGCGATCTCGGCGCGGGTTCAGGGGTGCTGGATGGCGTTGCCGCTGGTTTGCCGCGCTATTTCGCCGACACTGATCAGGTCATGGACCTTGAACAGCGCCTGCTGCACTGCATGCGGGGACTGCAAGGGCTCGATACCAAGGATGTCGTGGCGCGCCGCTTTGGCAGCCCTGGCAAGACCAGCGACATGGAAGACCTTGTCGCTTTCATCAGCAACAAGTCGCTCGGCATGAAATATCAGGCATCCTTGTCGCATCCGAAGGAACGCGACATGGCGCTGATCGGCGAGGCGATGTTTTATCGTCGGTCGGCGATCAATGATTTTTCCTGCGCCACCTGCCACGGCGATGATGGCCGGCGCATTCGGTTGCAATCTTTGCCCGATCTCAGCAAGCCGGGCGATACCGCGCGGGAGGTGATCGGCACCTGGCCGGCCTATCGCGTGTCGCAAAGTCAGACCCGGACCATGCAGCACCGGCTATGGGACTGCTTTCGCCAGATGCGGATGCCGGCACCTGATTATGCGTCGGAAGGTTTGACTGCGTTGACGATGTACCTCGCCAAGCTCGGCGATGGTGCAACGATGAACGTTCCCTCGATCAAACGGTGAGCACCTTGCGCGGCATCCTGCTTTTGACCTTGCTGTTGGCCCAGCCGGCCTTCGCCCAAACCCCCGATCCAGCGCGGGTTGAAGCGGTCGTGGCGGCAAGCTTTGCCTCAGCGCCCGAGGCATGGAAGGCGCGGGTATCGCAGGACCGGATGCAACAAATATGCAGCCTGACCCGCAATCAGCCCGACGCGGCCCAGGCCGCCGAGATTGCCAGCACCGCAAAGGCCAGCGTGGTGATGCCGCCGGATGCCGCGCTGAAGGGTGATTGGCGAAGTGGCGAGAAGATTGCCCAGAATGGCCAGGGCGGCCAGTTTTCCGATGGCCCCAACACCATCAGTGGTGGCAATTGCTATGCCTGCCATCAGATGGCGTTGTCCGAGATCAGCTATGGCACATTGGGGCCGAGCCTGTCTGGCTATGGCAAGCTGCGTAACTTCACGACTGAGGCCATTCGGGCGGCCTACACCAAGGTGTTCAACCCGCATGTCACGCTGGCGTGCTCGTCCATGCCACGCTTTGGCCTCAACAAAGTGCTGAGCGGCCAGCAGATCAGCGACGTGGTGGCCTATTTGTTCGACCCCGCCTCGCCAGTGAATGCCGAGTTCAAGTGAACGCACCGATCGGCGCAGCGGGTGTTGATCCTGCGCTTCTGAGCGCCTTGCGACACAAAGCCGGGGCGGCGAGCGTGTTGCTCAAGGCGCTCGGCCATCCGAACCGGCTGCTGCTGCTGTGTCTGCTGGTCGAGCAGGAACGGTCGGTTGGCGAGCTTGAGGGGTTGCTCGGCCTGCGCCAGGCCAATGTCTCGCAACAACTGGCCAAACTGCGTGCCGAGGGGTTGGTTGGCGCACGGCGCGATGGCAAGTCGGTCACCTACTTTATTGCGGACCCTGCGGCGCGGCGCATTTTGATGGTGCTGTACGACATTTACTGTGGACCGGAGAGTTCGGGGTAACGCGTCATTTCTTCCCAGCAATGACGCTTAACGCGATAGAGTGCGCCAGACCATGTATGCCGCAACAGCCAAAATCACACCGGCGAAAACCTGATTGAGGGTGTTTTTACGCGCGGCAAGATGAACCGCCAAGCGTAAGCCGATCTGCCCCCCCACCAACCCGCCGGCGATATACTCACCGGCCACCACCCAATCCACCAGCCCCGATAATGCGTAATTGGCAGCCGTGGTGAGGCCGAATGCGCCGACCGCCAGTAACGATGTGCCGATCGCATGGATCAGTTTCATCCGCGTTGCCATCACCAGGCCCGGAACGATCAGAAAGCCGCCGCCGATGCCAAAAAATCCGGCGAGCATGCCCACGCCAAGCCCGGTGCCGCCGACACCGAGGGTGTTGCGCAGGCTTGGTGCGCTGGCGAGGGCGCTGATTTGATTTTGCGTGCGCAGCATCAGCAGCGCCACCGCGATCATCAATCCGGCGAACGCCAACAGCAGATTCTGCCCATCCACCAGCTTGCCGATAGTCGAGCCGACATAGGCCCCGCCCACCCCGGTTGCGGCAAATACCGCGCCGATTTTCCAGCGCACATGCCCAACCCGGGCGTGATGGGCGAGGTTGATGAACGCGTTAACCGATACCGCCAGCGCCCCGGTGCCGATCGCCAGATGCGGGTTCTTCATGCCGACAACATAGAGCATCAGCGGCGTTGCCAGGATCGAGCCGCCACCGCCGATCAACGCCAGAATGAAGCCGACCAGCGAACCACTGATTACCGCAAGCCCGTGCGACAGCATTGGCGACTCCCTTATTTCAGGTCTTACAGGCTTTCATATTCGAAATGCCGCATATTACAAAACTATGACGACGACGGTCCTGCCCGCGCAATGGTTGACTTTGAGCGCTGGCGCGGGAAAATAGAAAAAGACGGTCGCGTTTTGGCAAAACGCGATATGAACCGCTTCGCCCGCCGCCCTTATCGGAGACAGGTCCCATGACCCAAATCGAATTTCTGCAACAATTGCATCGCGCCGGTCGGATCGGGCGGCGTGAACTGCTCGGTCGGGTCTCCGCCCTTGGCGTCGGTGCGGCCGTGCTGAACTCGGTCATCGCGTCCGAAGACGCCCATGCCGCCGAAACCCCGCGCAAAGGCGGCACCATGCGGCTCGGCATTGGTGGCGGCAGCACCACCGATAGCCTTGATCCATCGACCTGGAATGACTCGGTTGCCACCACCGGTGGTTTCGCGTTTCTTGAGCCACTGGTTGAAACCGGCGTCGGCAACAAGCCCGAACCCGGCCTCGCAGCCAGCTGGGAAGCCAAGGCAGGAGCGACCGAATGGGTGTTCAACCTGCAGAAGGGCGTCACCTTCCATAACGGCAAGACCTTCAATGCCGATGATGCGGTATTCTCGCTCAACATGCATCGCGGTAAAACCAAGTCCGGTGCCGCCGGCGCGTTCGCGTCCATTGTCGATGTCAAAAAGACCGGTGAGTACCAGATCACCATCACCCTGAAATCGGGCGATGCGGAATTCCCAATGGTGCTGACCGACTACCACGCCCGCATGGTGCCGGATGGCACCACCGATTTCTCCAAGGCAACTGGCACCGGCGGCTATACGCTCGCGGGCTATCAGCCTGGGGTGCGGGTGCAGGGCAAGAAATTCGCCAATTACTGGCGCAAGGACCGTGCCTACATCGATGCCTTCGATCTGACGGTGATCAATGACAGCACCGCCCGGCTCAACGCGCTGATGTCGGGCCAGGTCGATGCGATCAATCGGGTCGATGCCAAGGTTGCCGGACTGATCAAGTCGAAGAAGGATTACGAACTGATCGTGTCCCCAGGCGGCTGGCACACGGTTGTTTCGCTGTTGCAGGACAAGGGCGCGCAGTTCGAAAACCACGATCTGCGACTGGCGATGAAATACGGCATCGACCGCGAACAGGTGGTCAAGACCCTGATGGGCGGTTATGGCAGCGTCGGCATGGATCACCCGATCCCGCGCGGCGATGCCAATTTCAACACGGCCATGAAGCCGGTCGCCTACGACCCGGAAAAGGCCAAGTTCCATCTGAAGAAATCCGGTTTCGCCGGCAATATCACCATTCAGTCTTCCGAAGCCGCCTTCAACGGTGCGGTCGACATGGCGACCCTGTTCCAGGCCAATCTGGCCAAGGCGGGCGTCAAGGTCGATGTGAAGAAGGAGCCCGCCGACGGGTTCTGGAGCAATGTCTGGCTCAAAGGCAATTGCGTGGTCAGCTATTGGGCCGGGCGCACCACCGCGACGCAAATGTTGGATGTTGCCTACGGCCCGACCGCGCCGTGGAACGAAAGCCGCTACAAGAACCCGAAATTCGCCGGGTTGCTCAATGCCGCGCGTGCCGAACTCGATGCCGGCAAGCGCAAGACGATCCTGTTCGAGGCCCAGGCGCTAATGGCCGATGATGTTGCAGCCCTGATCCCGGCTTTCCGCAACAGCCTGGACGCCCATAATTCCAAGGTCGGTGGCCATGTGCCGTCATCGCTGTCGGATATGAACAACTCGGCGATCACCTTGCGGGGCTGGATGAAAGCCTGAACCGGCGTATCGTCCAATGTTGCGCCTGGTCATCCAGCGGCTGGGTTTTGGCGCAATGACGATCCTGGCGGCCTCGGTGCTCATTTTCGCGGGCACCGAGATCCTGCCGGGGGACCTCGCATCGGCGATCCTGCAAAATACCGCGACGCCGGAAAACCTTGCGGAAATGCGGCTTCAGCTTGGCCTCGATCGGCCGGCTGTGGTGCGGTATGTGGAATGGATTGCCCGCGCAGCGCAGGGCGATCTCGGGGTCAGCCTGTCCAACCAACGTCCGGTTGCCGACGAGCTGGCGCCGCGCTTGCGCAATTCGTTTTTTCTGGCTGGATTTTCCGCGCTGGTTGCGGTGCCGCTGGCTGTATTCCTAGGATTGATGGCGGCGATTTACCAGAATTCCTTCTATGACCGGGCGGTGAATTTTTTCACCCTGATGACGATTTCTATCCCGGAATATCTGGTGGGCTATCTGCTGGTGAAATATTTGTCGGTGCGCTGGCAGATATTTCCATCGCTTGCCAATGTCATGCCCGAGACCACGTTTGTTGACCGCATCGACCTCACGTTTCTGCCGATGTTGACCCTGGTGCTGGTGGTGGTCGCCCATATGATGCGGATGACGCGGGCGAGCGTGCTCAACATCATGGCCAGCCCCTATATCGAAATGGCGTTCCTCAAGGGCCTCACCAAAACCCGTGTGGTGGTGCGCCACGCTTTCCCCAACGCGCTGGCGCCGATTATTGCGGTTATCGCGCTTAATCTGGCGTATCTGGTGGTGGGTGTGGTGGTGGTCGAGTCGGTGTTTGTCTATCCCGGCCTCGGCCAGTTGCTGGTCGATGCGGTGTCCAAGCACGACGTGCCGCTGGTGCAGGCCTGCGGGCTGATTTTTTCGTGCGTGTTCATCCTGCTCAACCTCACCGCCGACGTGCTGGGCATCATCAGCAATCCGCGACTGCGACGCCCACGATGAGGTTCCGTCTTTACGGCCAGATCGTGCCGTTGCCGGCGATGATCGGGCTGCTGATCATCGGGGTGAATGTGGTCGGCGCGGTGTTTGCGCCGATAATTGCGCCCTTTGCCGAGGCCGACGTCGTTGGCGACGCCTGGGCAGACGCAGATTGGACCCATCTGCTCGGCCTCGACAATCTCGGCCGCGATGTTTTCAGCCGGTTGCTGTACGGCGCAAGATTATCGATCGGCTTGAGCCTGCTGATCACGACGCTAAGTTTCATCATCGGCGTGATCGGCGGTTTCACCGCGGCGATCGGCAAGGGCTGGATTGATACTGTTTTGTCGCGCTTCGTTGATCTTATCCTGGCGATGCCGACGCTGATATTCGCGTTTGTCGTGCTGTCGGTGATGGGCACTGATCTTGGGGTGCTGGTGGTGACCCTGGCCTGCCTTGACAGCGTCAAAGTATTTCGGCTGGCCCGCGCGCTCGCGGTCAACGTCTCGGCGTTGGAATATGTCGAGGTTGCAAGGTTGCGCGGCGAGGGGCTGTGGTGGGTGATCACCCGCGAAATCCTGCCCAATACCACTGCACCGTTGATCGCCGAGTTCGGCCTGCGCTTCAGTTTTGCGTTTCTGTTTGTCGCTGCTTTGTCGTTCCTGGGTCTGGGCGTCCAGCCGCCGACTGCTGATTGGGGCAGCATGGTGCGGGATTATCGCGAGGTAATTGCGCTCGATCTGGCGGCCCCATTCTATCCGGCCGCCGCGATCGCGCTGCTCACCATCGGGGTGAATTTCGTGGTTGACTGGTTGCTGGCGGTGCAATCGCGCGGCTACGGGGAAGGCGCATGAGCGATGGCCCGATCCTGGACATCGACAAACTCCGCATCGAAGTGCGCAATGATGCCGGGCCTGGACCGGTGCTGGTCGATGATATCAGCTTCACGTTGCACAAGGGCCAGGTGCTCGGGCTGATCGGGGAAAGCGGCGCGGGCAAATCGACAATCGGCATGGCAATCCTGGGCTACACCCGCGCCAATTGCTACATCACCGGCGGGCGCCTGCTGTTCCAAGGCCGCGACATCCGTACCATGTCGCCCGACGAACGCCGTGCGCTGCGCGGCCCGGGGGTCGCCTATATCGCGCAGTCGGCGGCGGCGAGCTTTAATCCCGCGCACACGCTGATGGAGCAGATTTGCGAAATCCCGATCCAGCTTGGCCTGATGTCGCTGCCTGAAGCCCAGGCCCGGGCGATCGAATTATTCCGCGAGCTTGACCTGCCCAACCCGGATCATTTCGGCGAACGCTATCCGCATCAGGTCAGCGGCGGGCAGTTGCAGCGCGCCATGGCAGCAATGGCAATGGCGGCCAAGCCGGCAGTGCTGATCTTCGATGAACCGACCACGGCACTCGACGTTACCACCCAGGTCGAGGTGCTGGCATCGTTCCGCAAGCTGATCCGCGAGAATGGCACCGCGGCGATCTATATCACCCACGACCTTGCGGTGGTGGCGCAGATTGCCGATGACATCATGGTGCTGCGCCACGGCAAGATGGTCGAATATGGCCGCGCCGACGATATCCTGCAGAACCCGCAGCAGGACTACACAAAACGTCTGGTCGCCGAGCGTGCCGAGGGCCATGGCGGCGGGCAGGCGCAGGCCCAGGCAGCTTTGCTCGAAATCCGCCATGTGACGGCCAGCTACACAGGGCTGGTCCGGGTAATCGACGACGTCAGCCTCGCGGTCAGCCCGGGCGATACCCTCGCGGTGGTCGGCGAAAGCGGCAGCGGCAAATCGACCCTGGCGCGGGTGGTGATGGGGCTGTTGGCGCGCGAACAGGGCGATGTGCGTTTCGCTGGCGACAGCCTGCCGGCGCGGTTGAAAGACCGCACACGGGAACAATTGCGTCGGGTGCAGATGATCTACCAGAGCCCCGATGTCGCGCTCAACCCGAGCCAGACCTTGCTGCAGATCATTGGCCGGCCGGTGCAGTTTTATTTCGGTCGCGACCGGGCGGCGGTGCGGGCGCGGGTGCTTGAATTGCTGAAGATGATGGATCTGCCAGCCGATTTCATCGACCGCAAGCCGGCCGCATTGAGCGGCGGGCAGAAGCAACGGGTTGGCATCGCGCGCGCGCTGGCCGCCGAACCCGATCTGATTATCTGCGATGAAGTGACCTCGGCCCTCGACCAACTGGTCGGCGAGGAAATCCTTCGTCTGTTGAAGCGCTTGCAGGACGAACTCGGGGTTGCCTATTTGTTCATCACCCATGATCTCGGGGTGGTGCGCCGGATCGCCAACAAGGTCGCGGTGATGCGGCACGGGGTGGTGGTGGCAGCAGGCGAGACCAAAACCGTGTTCGCGCCGCCGATGCACCCTTACACCGAATTGCTGCTGTCGAGCGTGCCGGAAATGCGCAGCGACTGGCTCGACGACGTGCTGGCCGGGCGGGCATAGATGTCGGATCGACGCCTCGAAAACCGCGTCCTGATCTGGGTTTGTCTGCTGGTGGGGGTCAATCAGCTCGGCTTTGGCGCCATTGTGCCGGTGCTGCCGCAATACGCGCAATCATTCGGCGTGTCGGTCTCAGCGATCGGCATGGCGACCGGGATTTACGGCCTCGCACGCTTTTTGCTGGCCGCGCCCGCCGGTGGCATGGCGGATCGTTTCGGTCGCCGGCGCGCGCTGGCCTTGGGCGGACTGGCGACGGCGGCAGGCAATCTGTGGTGCGCCTATGCCAGTTCCTATCCGGAATTCCTGACCGCGCGTTTCCTTGCCGGGGCCGGGGCTGGATTGATCGTAACCACCGGGCAGATCGTGCTCGCCGATATCAGCCCGATCGAGCGGCGCGGGCGGATTTTGTCGATCTACATGTCGGCCTTCGTCTTTTCGGTCGGGATTGGCCCGCTGCCTGGCGGGGTGCTGGCGGAACATTTCGGACTTGCTGCGCCCTTTATTGGCTTTGCGGTGGCGGGTAGCCTGTCGGGGCTGCTGTCGTGGTTTGCCATCCCGGAAACCAGCCACATGGCGCATGCCGCCGCCGCCCAGGTGCCCGGCATCCGCCCATCCTATGGCCGCCAAGTTCAGGCGCTTGGACGTCAACCGGGCTTTGTATTGGCCTGTCTGGTCAACCTGATGAACACAGCGGCGCGCACCGGCGGACTATTCAGCATTGTGCCGCTGATCGGGGCGTCGCGCCTTGGCATGTCGGTGCAGGATATTGGCATTGCGATGGCGCTGGGCTTGGTGATCGGGTTGGTCGCCGCCTATCCCTCCGGGGTGCTGGTGGATTATTTCGGCCGCAAGGCGGTGATCGTTCCGGCAACGATTGCGTCTGGCACCGCATTGCTGCTGTTCTGTATCGCCGACAGCCCAGCCGGGTATATCGCGGCAAGCCTGGTCTGGGGGCTGGCAAGCTCGATCGGTGGCTCGGCGCCCACCGCCTATGCCGCTGATGCCGCGCCGCCCGGGATGAATGCCACCACGTTAAGCCTGTTCCGCATGATCGGCGATTTCGGCTATGTTGTCGGGCCGGTCCTGATGGGGGTTATCGCCGACCTTGCCGGCGCAAATGCAGCCCTTGAGGTAATGGCTGCAACGATGGTCGGTGTCGCAGTGCTGTTCGCCTGGATTGCGCCCGAGACCTATCGACGGCGGGGAAAATTGTAGTGGGCAGGGCGGCCCCGGCTTGTCATAAAACCGTCTTCGCATCGTCATCGCCTGGTCCCATCCATCGCCTAAAAGCCCACCTCCGTTCCTGGGGAGCCTGTGATGAAGCCGCGCAACGTCCTGCTGATTGTCGTCGACCAATGGCGTGCCGACCACGTGCCGCATCTTGGCGCCACCCACCTGCGGACCCCCAATCTCGATCGGCTGTGCCGCGAGGGGGTGAGCTTCCGCAATCACGTCACCACCGCCGTCCCGTGCGGCCCGGCGCGTGCCAGCCTGCATACCGGGCTATATTTGATGAACCACCGCCAAGTGCAGAACTGGGTGCCGCTCGACAGCCGCCACGCCACTTTGCCCCAGGCCGCCCGCGCCGCCGGGCACGATCCTGCACTGATTGGCTATACAACCACCGTGCCCGATCCGCGTCGCACCTCCCATAACGACCCGCGCTTTCAAAACCTTGGCGACACCATGGAAGGCTGGCGCAGCGTCGGCGAGTTCGGCCCCGATCATGATGGGTATTTCGGTTGGCTGGCGCAGAAAGGCTATCCGGTTCCGGCCCAGCGCGAGGATATCTGGCTGCCGGAAGGCGAGGACGCGATGGCCGGCGCCACCACCCTGCCGGCGCGCATTCCGAAAGACCTGTCCGACAGTGCCTATTTCACCGAAAAAGCCCTGACCTATCTCAAGGGTCGCGGTCAGAAGCCGTTTTTTCTCCATCTCGGCTATTACCGCCCGCACCCGCCGTTCGTGGCAAGCGCGCCCTATAACGACATGTATCAGGCTGCCGACATGCCGGCCCCGGTTCGCGCGCCGACTGCGGATGGCGAGGCCGCGCAGCATCCTTTGCTCGGCCACTATCTTCGGCATACCCGCCAGGCGAGCTTCTTCCAGGGCGGGCAGGGTATGGCGGCCGACATGGACGACGCCACCATCCGCCAGATGCGCGCCACGTATTGCGGCATGATTGCCGAGGTCGATGACTGTCTCGGTCAGGTCTTCGCCTATCTGGACGAGGCGAAATTATGGGACAACACCCTGGTGGTGTTCACCTCCGACCATGGCGAGCAGCTTGGCGATCATCATCTGCTCGGCAAGCTCGGCTATCACGACGAAAGCTTCCGCATTCCGCTGGTGATCCGCGATCCGGATCTGCTGGAGGAAGCCGGCCGCATCGAAGACGCCTTCACCGAAAGCGTCGACCTGATGCCGACCATGCTCGACTGGCTCGGCGCCGACATTCCGCCGGCCTGCGACGGGCGCAGCGTGATGCCGCTGCTTGAAGGCGCGCGTCCGGCTGACTGGCGAACCGAGCTGCATTACGAATACGATTTCCGCGAGACATTTCATTCCAAGGCCGAAGCCGAGCTTGGGCTCGCGATGGATGACGCGAACCTGATGGTGATCCAGGACGCGCACTGGAAATACGTTCATTTCACCGCCTTGCCGGCGCTGCTGTTCGACCTCACCGCTGATCCCCAGCAATTCACCAATCTGGCCGACGATCCCGCTTACGCAGCAATGGTGGCCGACTACGCCCAGCGCGCGCTGTCTTGGCGGATGCGGCATGCCGACAGGACGCTGACCCATTACCGGGCCTCGCCCACCGGGTTGCAGATGCGCACGCGCGGAGCCAGATCGTGAGCAGGCTTGGCCGTCGCGCCGCGCTCGGGCTTGCCGCCGGCATCGCCCTGCCGCGTTTTGCCATCGGCCAGTCCGACACAAGACCTGCAATCCGCATCGCGGTGCAGCGCATCGCTAACTCCAACACGCTGGATAATCTGCGCGAGCAATCCAATGTCGGCGAGCGCACGTTGCTGATGTTCAATGAGCGGTTGATCGATCTGGACTGGCACGGCAATCTCGCGCCGCGCCCGGGTCTGGCGGAATCCTGGCGGCGGATTGACGATACGACCGTTGAGTTCATCCTGCGCAGCGGGGTGAAATTTCATAACGGCGATATCATGACCGCTGAGGATGTCGCCTTCCGTTTCAGTGCCGATGTGATGTTCGGCGCCTTGCGCCCGACCGTCGATGGCAAGACCCTGCCGCACCGGTTTTCGGCGATCGTCGGACAGGCGTCGAAGGACTTGCCGGCGGAAATTCCGCCAGTGGCGCGGCGGCTGTTTCCGGGGCTGGACCGGGTGGACATCGTCGATCGCCGTACGGTGCGCTTCGTCAATGCGACCCCCGATGTCACGCTTGAAGGCCGCATCGCCGCTTCCGGCGCCGAGATCATTTCGCGTCGCGCCTTTACCGAGGCGGCAAGCTGGCTCGCCTATGCGCGCAAGCCGGTCGGCACCGGCCCTTACATGATCCGGGAATTCCGGCCTGACACCATGCTGATCCTGGACGCGCATGATGCTTATTGGGGTGGGCGTCCGCCGGTCAAATCGATCACCTTGGTCGAAGTGCCGGAAGTGTCATCGCGCATCAACGGGCTGTTGTCCGGCGAATTCCATTTTGCCTGCGACATCCCGCCCGACCAGATTTCCACCATCACCCGTGCCCCAGGCTTTGAGATCAGCGGCGGCACCATCCTCAACCATCGCCTGACACCAGCTTCGACATCCACAATCCCGCGCTCCGCGACCCACGGGTGCGCCAGGCGTTCAGCCACGCCATTGACCGCCAGGCGATCATCGCGTCCCTTTGGGATGGCCGCACCAGCGTGCCGGCCGGGCTGCAATTTCCCTATTTTGGAGAGATGTCGGTGGCTGACTGGAAGGTTCCGGCCTTCGACCCCACCCGCGCCCGCGACTTGCTGCGTGCCTCCGGCTACAAAGGCGAGCCGATTCCGTATCGGCTTTTGAATAATGACTACACCAATCAGGTGGCGACATCGCAGGTGTTGGTCGAAATGTGGCGCCAGGTTGGCCTCAACGTCGAAATTAGCATGAAGGAAAACTGGACCCAGATCCGTGATCGGTCATCCCCGCGCGGGGTGCGTGACTGGTCGGCCGGTTCGGCGTTCAGCGATCCGGTCGGGTCGATCATTTCCAATTTCGGTCCAAATGGTGCCGCCCAACAGGCCGGCGAATACGCCAACGCTGAGTTCAGCAAACTCTGTGTTCTGCTCGAGACATCGGCCGATCGGGCGCTGCGCCGCAAGGCGTTCGCACGCATGCTGGAAATCGCCGAGCGGGATGACCCGGCCTATACCGTGCTGCACCAGAATGCGGCTTTTACCGGCAAGCGGCGCGATATC
Source organism: Acetobacteraceae bacterium (assembly GCA_025360065.1). Taxonomy (GTDB): domain Bacteria; phylum Pseudomonadota; class Alphaproteobacteria; order Acetobacterales; family Acetobacteraceae; genus CAITOL01. The sequence continues at coordinate 23,654 of JANYCX010000157.1, forward strand.
GGGTGGACGTCGATACCATCTTTCGCGATGGATTTTCGACCGGGGAATTTTCGGGTCTGAAGGCAGGCAAGCTGTTCTTTTGTGAACAAAATGCAGCTTCTTGCCTACCCTATTCCGCTTCCTGACGGATCAATCCTAACCGCCTGACCAGCGCCGGCATCGTCAGCCCCTGTGCGAAGACCGAGAACGCCACCACCGCGAAAGTGGCGACAATAATCGTGTCGCGGCCCTCCACCCCGCCGGGCAGGCTAAGTGCGAGCGCCAGCGCCAGCGCGCCGCGCAGGCCGCCCCAGACCAGCACGTGCTGGTGGCGCATTTCCACCGCCAGCCGGCTTTGGCGGAACGGCGCGCAGAGCGCGTAGACCGCCACTGCCCGTCCGACCATCACCGGGGCGATCACCACCCAGGCGGCCGCGCTGAACATCGCCGAGGCGCGCTGGCTTACCTCCAGCCCGATCAGGATGAAGATGATCGAATTGGCGAGAAACGCCGCATATTCCCAGAATGCCAGCATCGGCGCCCACGAAACAGCGCGGGCACCCCGGCGGTTGCCCACCACCAGCCCGGCGGCAAGGGCTGCCAGAATGCCCGACGCATGGGTTGCTTCGGCGATCAGGAACGAGCCATAGGCGATGATCACCGTGAGGGTGATTTCCACCAGGTGATCATCGGTGCGCCCGGCCAGCAGCAGCATCGCGCCGGCAACCGCGGCCCCGATTACCAGACCGCCGCAGATCGTCCAGCCCGCCATGCCAGCGATCGCGACCGGACCCAGCATTGCACCGCCGGCGACCGCGAGCGCGATGCTGAACCCAACTGCGGCGATGCCGTCATTGAGCAGGCTTTCGGCTTCCACCAGCAGCGCCAGACGCGGTTCGACGCGAAGTTCCTTGAAGGCCGCGATCACCGCGACCGGGTCGGTGGCGCCGATCAGGATGCCGAACAGGATCGCCCCCGCCCACGCCCAGCCCAGCAGCGCATGAACCCCAAACGCGACAATCGCCGCCGACAGCGCCACTCCGATGATTGCAAGCACCAAGGTAACTGCCAAATCGCGGCGGAACTGCGCCCACGGGAGCTGCACCGCTGCCTCGAAAATCAGCGGCGGCAGCAGCACGTTGAAGATCAGTGCCGGGGTCAGCTGCAAATCGACCTTGATCGGCATGAACGCCAGCGCCATCCCGGCTGCCACCAGCGCCACGCTGTAGGGCAGGCACAGGCGGCGGCTGATCACTGCTACCAGCGAAGCGACCAGCAGCACGATGCCCAAAGTTGCCATTGGCATTGTGTCAGGCCTTTACCATGTCCATGAACCGGCGCAGCGTGTCGATCTGGGCGTCGAAATTCGGCATCCGATACATCGGATAGAGCATTACGCGCTTTGCCCCGAGCCGTTTCCAGCCAGCCACCGCCTTGGCCCATAAATCCTCGTCCGGGGTGTCCATGCGCAGCCAGGCCTCCAGCCCGAAGGTCGCTGGATCGCGGCCGAATTCGCGCAGATAGCCGTGCAGTTGGGCAAGTTTGGCCTCACCCGCCTCATTCGGCGCCAGAATTGGCATCCAGCCATCGCCGATCCGGGCGCAACGGCGGATCACCGCATCGGCCGAGCCGCCGAACCAGATCGGGATTGGCCGCTGCACCGGCGGCGGCAGGATGTTGACGGCGTTGAGGGTGTGGAACTTGCCCTCGAAGGTGACGAGGTCTTCGGTCCATAGCTTGCGCATCACCGCGATCTGTTCGGCCTGACGCGCGCCACGGGTTTTCCACTCCATCCCGAGCGATTCGTACTCGATGTGGTTCCAACCCACCCCGACACCGAGCCGCAGCCGGCCGCCGCTTAACAGATCGACCTCGGCGGCCTGCTTGGCGACCAGCGCGGTCTGGCGCTGCGGCAGGATCAGCACGCCGCTGGTCAAGGTCACTTTGCTGGTGACGGCGGCAATGAAAGCCATGGTGGTGAAGGTTTCGTGGAACGGGTCGTTTTCGTTGTAGGTCGGCGCCCAACCGTCGCGCGGGGCGGCACCTAGGACATGGTCGGCGACCTCGATATCGCTATAGCCCATCGCTTCGGCGGCCTGCGCCCAGTCGCGGATTTTGGCCGGGTCATTTCCGATGTCGCGGGTCGGGAAGAAGGCGCTATATTGCATGGGGAGCCTCGCTGTCGGTCGTTGCCGCAAATCTAGGGCAATCGGGATGCTGGCACCATGCTGCTGATTATCCTTGCAGCGGCCAGCGCCGAGGCACATATATGCGCCGTGGAGCTGCTGGGTGCGTCAGGTCAACATCCCCAGGGCCAACTAGTACTCCCAGGGAGCTGGCTCTGATGTGATCTTGGTCACACTACCCGGTGCCCACCTGCTTACGCGGGCCTTGGGAGGATGTATAACCAACGGCCATGGCGGCTCCACACTCTGATCTTCCGGCCGCGAAGGCTGCTGCCCGCGCCATTGCGATGTCGCGTCGTGATGCGTGCGACCCTGGGCTTGGTGCCGCCCTGGCGCGGCATGTGCTGACCGCAATCGACATTCCCCCCGATGCAATCATTGCCGGATTCTGGCCGATGGGCCGCGAAATTGATATTCGGCCATTGCTGGACGCGCTGTTGCGCCGGGGCCACTGCATTGCGCTGCCGGAAACCCCACCGCGCGGGCAACCGCTGATCTTTCGCCATTGGCAGCCCGGCATGGCGATGATTGCCGAGCGTTTTGGCACGCAGCGTCCGACGGGCGCAATCATCACCCCCGATCTGCTTTTCATCCCGTTGCTCGCCTTTGACCGCGCCGGAAACCGGCTTGGCTATGGCGGTGGCTATTACGACCACACCCTGGCCATCCTGCCGCGCGCGACGGCAATTGGCTGCGGCTATGCGTGCCAGGAACTGGACGAAGTCCCGGCTGACGCTTACGACGCGCGCCTGTCGGCCATTGCCACCGAGGCAGGCATCATCACCGTCGAAAGCTCCTGAATGCGTATTTTGTTTCTCGGCGACATTGTCGGCCGCACTGGCCGCGATGCGGTGGCGGCAGGGTTGCCTGACCTCCGCCAGCGCCTGCGGATCGATCTTGCGGTGGTGAACGCCGAAAACGCCAGCCACGGCTTTGGCCTGTCGCCAGACATGGCGCGCACATTGTTCGCCGCCGGTGCCGATGTGCTGACCCTGGGCAACCATTCGTGGGACCGCAAGGAAATCATCCCCTTCCTCGCCGACAGCAAAACCGTGATCCGGCCCTTGAACTACCCGCCCGGCACGCCTGGCGCTGGAAGCTGCATCGTCAGCCTTGCCGATGGCCGCCGCGCGCTGGTGCTGCAAGCGATGGGGCGGCTGTATATGGACCCGCTCGACTGTCCTTTCCGCCTCACCGCGCAGGAGCTCAGCCGATATAAACTCGGTGTGGCGGTGCAGGCGGTGGTGATCGACTTCCACGCCGAGGCCACCAGCGAGAAAATGGCCTTCGGGCACAGCTTCGACGGCCAGGCCAGCCTGATCGTCGGCACCCATACCCATTGCCCGTCCGCCGACCATCAGATTTTGCCCGGCGGCACTGCCTTTCAGTCCGATGCCGGCATGTGCGGCGATTATGACAGCGTCATCGGCATGACCAAAACCGCTGCCATTCCGCGCTTCTGGACCAAAATGCCGGGCGAGAAACTGGCGCCCGCCGACGGGCCGGCGACGATTTGCGGGGTGTTTGTGGTGACCGATGATGCGACCGGGTTGGCGGTTTCGGTGCATCCGGTTCGGGTTGGGGGGCGGTTGTCGCAAACCATGCCGCTTTAGGATACCGCAGGTGAGATGTTCTTTTTGTGAACAAAAAGAACCAAAAAAACTTTTTAATACTCTGTTGCCGTTGGCGTGGGACTTCACCGCGGTCCTACGCCAACGGCGACAGAGTGAGGAAGTTTTTTTGCTTCTTTTTGTTCACAAAAAGAAGACCTTGCCTTACTGACTTCACTCCCTTTCGTTTGGAGTCCGCCCGATGATCCGCCACCTCAAAACCGCGCGCAGCCAGCAAGATCGCGCCGAGGATGACATTCAGGTTCGCAGCACCGTCGAAACCCTGCTCGCCGACATCAGCAAGCGCGGCGATGCGGCGGTGCGCGAGATGTCGATCAAGTTCGATGGCTGGGACCGCGCCGATTACCGGCTGACAGATGCCGAAATCCGCGATTGCCTTGCGGAATTATCGCCGCGCGATCTCGACGATATCCGCTTTGCGCAAGAACAGGTGCGCAATTTCGCCCAAGCCCAACGGGCGGCGTTGCGCGATATCGAGGTTGAGACCTTGCCGGGGGTGATTCTCGGCCACAAAAACATCCCGGTGAACTCGGTGGGCTGCTACGTGCCAGGCGGCAAATATCCGCTGCTGGCGTCAGCCCATATGTCGGTGGTGACGGCCGGTGTTGCCGGCGTGCCCAGAATTGTGACCTGCGCACCGCCCTTCCATGGCAAGCCGGCGCCGGCGATTGTCGCCGCCCAACATCTGGCGGGCGCACAGGTGATTTATTGCCTCGGCGGCATTCAGGCGGTGGGGGCGATGGCGCTGGGGACCGAGAGCATCACCCCGGTTGATATGCTGGTCGGCCCGGGCAACGCGTATGTTGCCGAAGCCAAGCGCCAGCTTTATGGCCGGGTTGGGATAGATCTGTTCGCCGGCCCCACCGAAACCCTGGTGATCGCCGATGACACGGTCGATGGCGAACTCTGCGCCACTGATCTGCTCGGGCAAGCCGAACACGGCCCCAACTCCCCGGCGATCCTGCTGACCACCAGCGAAAAGCTGGCACGCGCGACGATGGCCGAAATCGACCGGCTGCTGACGATCTTGCCGACCGCACCGGTCGCATCGGTGGCGTGGCGCGACTATGGCGAGGTGATTTTATGCGACACCAAAGCCGAGTTGCTGGCCGAGGCCGACCGGATTGCCTCGGAACACGTCCAGGTGATGACCGATGACGATGATTATTTCCTCGCCAACATGACCAATTACGGCGCGCTGTTTCTCGGCCCGCGCACCAACGTGGCCTATGGCGACAAAGTGATCGGTACCAACCACACGTTACCGACCAAAGGATCGGCGCGCTACACGGGCGGTTTATGGGTCGGCAAGTTCCTCAAAACCGTGACCTATCAGCGGGTGCTGACCGATGCGGCATCGACCATGATCGGCGAATATTGTTCGCGGTTGTGCATGCTGGAAGGTTTCGCCGGCCATGCCGAGCAGGCCAATATCAGGGTGCGGCGCTATGGCGGCCGCAACATCGCCTATGGCACGGCGGCTGATTGACATGGACCTCCCGCAAACCCCATCCTTCCGGCTTGACGGCAAGCGCGCGCTGGTGAGCGGCGCCGGGCGTGGCATTGGCCTCGCCATGGCGGCAGCCCTTGCCGGGGCAGGCGCGCATGTTACGCTTATCGCACGCACCGCGTCCGAGATCGAAGACGCTGCCGCCGCCTTGCGCGACCGCGGCGATGCCGCCGATGGCGTGGCGTTGGACATTAACGATACCAAGGCGGTTGCCGCCATGCTCGATGGCCGGCCGGCTTACGATATTTTCGTCAATAATGCCGGCACCAACCGGCCGAAACCCTTCACCGAGGTCACCGAAGACGATTACGACGCGGTGATGGGTCTGAACCTGCGCGCCGCGTTCTTTGCCGCCCAGTTGGTCACCAGGGGGATGATCGAGGCGGGAATTGCCGGATCAATCATCCATGTCTCATCGCAAATGGGCCATGTCGGCGGGCCGGCGCGGACGCTTTATTGTGCCTCGAAATGGGGCATGGAAGGGATGAGCAAGGCCATGGCGCTCGATCTTGCGCCGCATCGGATCAGGTCCAACACCTTGTGCCCGACCTTCACCGAAACCCCGCTGACCAAGCCGTTCCTGGCCGATCCGGACTTCCGCGCCTTTGTGTTGGGCAAGATCAAGCTTGGCCGGTTGGGTCGGGTCGAGGATTTGATGGGGGCGGCGGTCTTCCTGGCATCCGATGCGTCGTCGTTGATGACCGGGACGTCGTTGATCGTGGATGGTGGCTGGACGATCGGCTGATCAGACCGCCCGCGCGCGGGCCCGCACCCGCTCCCGATGGACGGTGTACAGCCCGCTTGCGGTGATGATCGCGGCGCCCAGCAAAGTCATGGTATCGGGCAGGGTTGCGAAGATGAAAAACCCGAAGATCGTTGCCCATAGCAGTTGCACGTAGCTGAACGGGGCGAGCAGCGCCGCCCCGGCATGGCGATAGGCCAGTACCATCCAGTATTGCCCGATCGTCGCCACCGCGCCCATGGCGATGTTGAGGGCGAAATAGCCCGGACTTGGCATCACGAAATTGAACGGCACCACCACGGTCAGCACGCCGAGGCCGACCAGCGCCGTCCACAGCATGGTGGCGGCGGGATTGTCCAGGCCGGACAGCCGACGGGTGAGGATCGAGGCCACCGACCAGGTCAGCGATGATGCCAGCACCAGGAAGGCCGCCGGGTGGAAGGTGCTGCCACCGGGGCGGATCACGATCAGCACGCCCGCGAACCCCACCGCAATCGCGGTCCAGCGACGGATGCCGACCACCTCGCCCAGCATCGGCACGGATAAGGCGGTGATCAGCAATGGCGAGACGAAGCCCACCGCGGCGGCGTCCGCAATCGGCAGAAAGCGCAACGCGGCGACAAAGGCGAGCATCGAGGTCACCATCATCACTCCGCGCACCAGCTGCGTGCCGGGCTGGTTCACCCGCAGGCGCAAATCGCCGCGCCGCAAGCCAACGGCTACCACCATCACCACCGAGGTGAGGTAGCGGAACCAGCCGATCTCGATCACCGGCAATTCGGCGCCAAGGATTTTTGCCATCACATCCGAGATGCAAAAGCACAGCGTTGCAGCGAGCAGGAGCAGAATGCCCTTGGTGGGGTTTTCCATGATGCGGCGGAGGTAAGTCGGCATCGCCGGTTTCGTGCAAACGCCAAGGCGACGCGGCAGACATGCGCGGGGTCTTCCCGTGATCGCCAGATCGCGCCAGACTTGTCGCAATCAATCAGGAGGCAGGCGCGATGGCGCAGCAAACCAAGGAAATTGCCAACTTTGCCGATGCGGTGCGCGATATCCCGGACGGCAGCGTGATCGCCTTTGGCGGCTTCGCCTATCCGGGGACCCCGTTCAATCTGATCCAGGCGCTTGCCGATCAAGGGGCGAAGAACCTGACGCTGGTGGCCAACAGCACCGGCGGCGCCGCCCAGCCGCGCCTGCCCGATATCGGCTTGCTGGTCGAACGCGGGCAGGTGCGCAAGGTGATTTGCGCCTTCACCGCGGCGACCCGGGCGTCCGATGTGCTGCCCTTCACGAAATACTATGAATCAGGCGAGGTCGAAGCCGAACTGGTCCCGCAAGGCACCCTTGCCGAACGTTTGCGCGCGGCCGGTGCTGGCATTCCGGCGTTCTATACCCCGACCGCCGTTGGCACCGAATTGGCTGAAGGCCGGGAAACCAGGATGTTCAACGGCCGCGAATATCTGATCGAATATGCCCTGCCAGTCGATTTCGCCTTCGTCAGCGCCATTCGCGCTGACACCATGGGCAATTTGCAATACCGACGCAGCCAGCGCAATTTCAATCCGGTGATGGCGATGGCGGCAAACATGACCATTGCCGAAGTCGAGGAAGACATCCTGCCAGCCGGCGCGATTGACCCTGATGAGGTCCACACATCGGGCATCTTCGTCCAACGCGTGGTGAAAATCCCGCCAGCCCCGATTGGCATCTGGCCTGGCAAACGCGCGCCCCGTGCAGGTGCAAAATCATGAGCGGCACGACCATAGCCAGCCCTGGGGGCCTCGGCCGCCAGCAGATCGCCGATCGGCTGGCCCAGGCGTTCGAGGATGGCTGGATCGTCAATCTTGGCGTCGGCATGCCGACGTTGTGTTCCAACACCCCGATCGGCGATCGTGGCATCATCTATCACGCCGAAAACGGGGTGATCGGCTATGGCGGGGTGCTGGCGGACGGCGAGGAGGATTTGCATCTGGTTAATGCCGGCGGCCAGCATGTGTCACTCAATCCCGGTGCTGCTATCGTCAACCATGCCGACAGCTTCGCGATTATCCGCAGCGGGCGGATCGATGTGACCGTGCTGGGGATCTACGAGGTTGCGGCCAACGGCGACTTCGCCAACTGGAAGGTCGCCGGCGCCAAGGGTGGCGGGATTGGCGGGGCGATGGACCTCGCAGCCTGTGCGAAACGCGTGTTCGTCATCCTTGAACACACCACCCGCGACGGCAAACCGCGATTGCTGCGCCAATGCGCGCTGCCGGTGACGGCGCGGGGCGTGGTGACGCTGGTGGCGACAAATCTCGGGTTGTTTGAGCCGGCGGGCGAGGCGTTCCGGTTGCGCGAGATTGCGCCGGGGGTAACGGTGGAGCAAATTCGGGCGGCCACTGGGGCGGAGGTCATTGTGGCGGAGAATTTGCAGGTGATCCAAGTGTTGACGGGGTGACGGAAAGGGGCGCGGTTTCGCGAAAAGCGCTGTAAACCCGCGCACTCGCCTCGCCTGATCGCGCGGGATTTGCTATCTGTCAGCACAAGGCTCTGAACAAACCGGGGGAACCATCCATGAAACGCCGCAGTTTTATTGCCGCCTCTGCCGCCACTGCCTTGGCGCGCCCGGCAATCGCCCAGGGTAAGAAACCCCTCGTCTTCGTGCCGCAGGGCAACCTCGTCACCATGGACCCGGTGTGGACCACCGCGACGGTGACCCGCAACGCGGCCAACATGGTCTACGAGACCCTCTATGGCCGTGACCAGAAGATGAACCCCAAGCTGCAAATGCTCGAAGGGGTGGTGACTGAGGATGACGGCAAACGCCTGACAATGACCTTGCGCGACGGCCTGACTTTTCATGACGGCGAGAAAGTTCTGGCGCGCGACGCGGTGGCGTCTCTCAAGCGTTGGATGAAGCGCGACGGCGGTGGCCAGACCATCGAAAGCCGGCTTGACGTGCTGGAAGCCAAGGATGATCGCACTTTGGTTTTCCGCCTGAAAAAACCGTTCGCCGGCCTGCCGATGGCGCTGTCAAAGACCCAGCAGACCCCGGCGATTATGCCCGAACGCATCGCCGCCACCGACCCGTTCAAGCAAATCCCCGAAGCGATCGGCAGTGGCCCGTTCCGCTACATGGCCAAGGAATATGTATCCGGCCATCGGGCCGTGTTTGCGCGCAACGAAAAATATATCCCGCGTGACGAGCCGGCGAGCAATACCGCAGGTGGCCTGCGCGTGCTGGTAGATCGGGTCGAATGGCGGGTTATTCCCGATGCGGCGACCTCGGCCGGCGCGTTGGCGTCCGGCGAAGTTGACTGGATTGAAGCGCCGTTGCCGGATTTGCTGCCCATGTTGCGCAAGGCACCAGGCGTATCGGTCGGGGTGCTCGACGAAGCGGGCTATTATGGCGTGTTGCGGCCCAACTGGCTGCATGGCCCGACCGCCAATGTTGGGGTGCGCCGGGCGATGCTGGCCGCGATCAACCAGGTCGATATCATGACCGCGACGATGGGCGACGATAAATCGTTGTTTCGCGCGCCGGTGGGCATTTTCGTGCCCGGATCGCCGGGCGCGAATGAGGCCGGCATGGAATTGGTGCGCAAGCAGAAATCCATCCCCGAGATCAAGGCGATGCTGAAAGAGGCCGGCTATAACGGCGAAAAGATCGTGCTGTTCCACCCGACCGATCAGGTTTTCTATAACGGCATCGTCAGTGTCGCGGCATCGGTGTTCCGTGCCATCGGCCTCAATATCGATGAACAAAGCGTCGATTGGGGCACGGTTGTTGAGCGTCGGACCAGCAAAGAACCGCTCGACAAGGGTGGATGGTCGATGTTCCCCGCCGGTTTCCCAGCAGCCGAAAGTGTCGATCCGTTGCTGACCACCAGTGTGCGGGGCAATGGCGCCAAGGCCTGGTTTGGCTGGCCGACCGATGAAAAGCTTGAGCAATTGCGCGAAACCTGGCTCGACACCACCGACCCTGTCGAACAGAAAAAACTCTGCGAGCAAATCCAGGCGCGCTGCTTCGATCAGGTAACGCTCATCCCGGTCGGGCAATATTTGCCAGCTTCGGCCTGGGGCAAGACAATCTCCACCCCGTTGAAGGGCTTGTGCCCGATCTTCTGGGGGGTGACCAAAATATGATGTCCGATTATCCCCGCGATTTGGTCGGCTACGGTCGTACCCCGCCCGACCCGAAATGGCCCAATGGGGCCAAGCTCGCGCTTAATATCGTGGTAAATTACGAGGAGGGCGGGGAGGCCAGCGTCCTGCATGGCGATCCGCAAAGCGTTGCCTTCCTGACCGAACATATCACCACCGCGGTGGTCGGCGCGCGGAACCTCACCGCCGAAAGCCTGTGGGAGTTCGGCAGCCGGGTCGGGTTCTGGCGGCTGTGGCGGGTGCTGTCGTCACGCAAGCTGGCGGTGACATGTTTCGGCGTCACCATGGCGATGCAGCGCAACCCCGAGGCCGTCGCGGCAATGCGCGAGGCGGGTTGGGAAATCGCCACCCACGGGATGCGTTGGAATATCAGCCCGCCCGCCGACGAAGCCGGGGAACGGGCGGAGATCGAGGCGACCTTGGCGCTGCACGCCGAATTATGCGGGGAGCCGGCGGTCGGTTGGTACAACCGGTCCAGCGCGCAGACTTACCGATTACTCAGCGATATTGGCGGGATGCTGTATTTCGCGGACAATTATGCCGACGAATTGCCGTTCTGGGCTGATGTCGCCGGCAAGGCGGAATTGTTCGTGCCCTATACGCTCGAAGCCAACGACATGCGCTTTGCGGTGCCGGGCGGTTTCCCCGATGGCGACGCGTTCTTCACCTATCTGCGCGACACCTTCGATGTGTTGTATCGCGACGGGCAGGAAGGCCGCCCGCGGATGATGAGCCTGGGCTTGCATGGCCGGCTTGCCGGCCGGCCAGGGCGCACCGCGGCATTGGAACGGTTTCTGGATTATGTCGGAACCCATTCTGACGTGTGGGTGGCGACGCGGGCCGATATTGCGCGGCATTGGCGGGATAATTTTCCGGCTGAGGGCGTGCTGCGCAGTAAGTGGTAGGCTGGTAGTTGGGTGGAGCGATTCACCTAACGCTCGGGTAGTGAGCGTTAGGATCGCACCACTGGGCTTGGCGAAACCGCCTTCAGGGTGGATCATAGCGCCAAGCACATCCCGGAGACTTTCATGCCCGACATCGCCCAACCGCAACTGCCCTTGGCCCGCCTTGTGGTGCTGGACCTGACGCTTGCCCGCGCTGGCCCGACCTGCGTGCGCCACCTCGCCGATTGGGGGGCGGATGTGATCCGCATCGAACCGCCGGCGGCCGGCGGGGAAGATATTGCCGGTGATCGCGACGGGTTTGATTTCCAAAACCTGCATCGCAACAAGCGCTGCATCAATCTCGATCTGAAATCGCCGGAGGGCCACGCAGCCTTTATGCGGCTTGCGGCCAAGGCCGATGTGATCGTGGAAAACATGCGGTCAGCGGTGAAGTTCCGCCTCAAAGTTGATTACGACACCGTGCGCGCGATCAATCCGCGCATTGTTTATGGCAGTATTTCGGGCTTCGGTCAGGACGGGCCGTACGGCAAGCGTGCTGGCGTCGACCAGATCGCGCAGGGCATGGGCGGGCTGATGTCGATCACCGGATTGCCGGGGCAGGGGCCAGTGCGGGTCGGCATCCCGATCGCCGACCTGACTGCCGGCAACATGCTGGCGTTTGGCATCATGACGGCGCTGTTCGACCGCGAGAAGACCGGGCTGGGCCGTTGGGTGACGACCAGCCTGCTGGAAGTGCAGGTCTTCATGCTGGATTTTCAGGCGTCGCGCTGGCTGATGAAGGGTGAAGTCGCACCGCAGGCTGGCAACGATCATCCAACCGGCATCCCGACCGGGGTGTTCCCGGCATCCGATGGCTTCATCAACATTGCGGCCTCGGGCGGCAGGTTGTGGGTGCGGCTTTGCGAAACCATTGAGCACCCGGAATGGGCGCAGCACCCGGACTGGAAAACCCAAGCCGGCCGCAGCAAGAACCGCGCGGCAATCAACGCCGCAATCGGCGAGGTCACCAAGCTGAAACCGGCCGAGTATTGGATTGACCTGTTCGAGGAAGCCGGTATTCCCTGCGGCCCGATCAACACCATCGACAAAGTGTTTGCCGATCCGCAGGTCAAGCATCTCGGGATGGCGCAACCGATCACCCATCCGCGCCTTGGGGTGGAACATATTGTTGCATCCCCGGTCAATCAGGTTGGGTTGTCGCGCGCCATCCGCACCGCCACCGCTGAAGCCGGCCAGCACACCGACGAGGTGTTGGCGAGCGTGGGGTATTCGCCCGCCGAAATCAGCGCGATGCGTGCCAAGGGGGTGGTTTGATGGCCAAGACCTATGCTGACGGCAAAATGCTGGCCGAAACCGCCGGCGGCATCGGCTGGATCACCTTCAACCAGCCGGAAAAGCGCAACGCGATGTCGGTGGGCATGTGGACCGGGCTTGAGGAGATCCTCAACGATTTCGACGCCGATGCGGGCCTGCGCGTCGTGGTTATGCGCGGCGCGGGGGACAAGGCGTTCGTGTCGGGCGCCGATATCAGCCAGTTCGAATCCCAGCGCGCCAGCGGCAATGCCCAGATTGAGTATGACCGCCTGACCAGCGCTGGCCGCGCCCGGCTGGGGGCGTTCGCCAAGCCGGTGATTGCGTGCATCCAGGGGTTCTGCCTCGGCGGGGGTTTGGGGATCGCCATGCAGGCGGATATGCGGTTTGCCGCTGCCGGATCGTCGTTCGGCATTCCGGCGTCCAAGCTCGGCATCGCCTATGGCTATGACATGACGCGCAAGCTGACCAATCTGGTGGGCCCCGCGCATGCGTCGATGATGCTGTTCACCGGAGCCAGGATCGATGCGACCGAAGCCGCGCGCATCGGGCTGATCAATC
>JANYCX010000170.1 GCA_025360065.1 Acetobacteraceae bacterium
CTGACCAGGGCTATATCGAACTCACACGGGGGATTGGATGATGGATAACGCGCTCGCTGAAATCCAGCGCCAGATCATGTGGAACCGGCTGATCGCGGTGGTCGAGGAACAGGCCCAGGTGATGATCCGCACCGCCTTTTCCACCACCGTGCGCGAAGCTGGCGATCTATCCGCCGGCATCTTCGATTTGCAAGGCCGTATGTTGGCGCAAGCCGTCACCGGCACGCCGGGCCATGTCAATTCGATGATGGAATCGGTCAATCACTTTCTGGCAAAGTTTCCCGCTTCCACCATGAAGCCCGGCGATCACTACATCACCAACGACCCCTGGCTCGGCACTGGCCACTTGCACGATCTGACCGTTGTCACCCCCGCCTTCCGCCACGCCAAGTTGGTCGGCTTGTTCGCCAATACTGCCCATGTGATCGACATTGGCGGCCTCGGCATGGGGCCGGAAGGGCGGTCAGTGTTCGAGGAAGGACTTTATATCCCGATCGTGAAATGTTTCGATCAGGGCACGCCCAACGAAACCTTCTTCGACTTCCTGCGCTGGGGCAGCCGACTGCCGGTGGAGCTCGAAGGCGATGTTTATTCGCTGTGCGCCTGCAACGATGCCGGGGCGCGACGGCTGGTCGAGATGATGGATGAATTTGCGCTCGACAGTCTCGACCCGCTTGCCGACTTTATCTTTACCGCGTCACTGCGCGCCACTATCGCCGAAATCGCCAAGATCGGGCGCGGAACCTATAGCGGCGAGATCTATTCCGATGGCTACGAAGCCCCGGTGCGCCTCGCCGCCGAAATGACCGTGCTGGATGACGCCATTGAGGTCGATTTCACCGGCACGTCGGGACTATCAGGCCGTGGCATCAATGTCCCCGCCGCCTATACCCGCGCCTATGCTTGTTTTGGCATTAAAGTGGTGGTGGCGCCTGAAATTCCCAATAACTGGGCATCCCTCGCCCCGTTCCGGATGAAAATCCCGGAAGGCTGCATCCTCAACGCACCGCGCCCTTATCCGGTCAGCGTGCGCCACGTCATCGGGCATTTGCTGCCCGACCTGATGATGGGCTGCCTGCACCAAACCGTGCCGGCGCGGGTGGCCGCCGAGGGATCATCCTGCCTGTGGAACCCGCCCTTACGCGGCGGTGGCTCGGTATCTGGCCAGGGCACATCCAATCGCCCGGTGATCGGTGATTTCGAGATCATCACCTTTAACTCCGGCGGCACTGGTGCGAGACCCACGCTAGATGGCTTGGACGCCACTGCGTTTCCGTCAGGCGTGCGCACCATGCCGGTCGAAGCCACCGAAAACGTCGCCCCGGTGGTGATCTGGCGCAAGGAATTGCGCCCCGATTCCGGCGGCGCCGGCCGCACCCGCGGCGGCATCGGCCAGATCATGGAAATCGCCACCAAGGGCGAGCTAGAATTTGCGGTCAACGCGACCTTCGACCGGATCGCCAACGCGCCCAAAGGCCGGGAGGATGGTGGGCCTGGTGCCCCCGGGGTTGTCACCCTCAAATCCGGCCCGGCTTTGCGCACCAAGGGCTTCCAGATCATTCCCAATGGCGATCGGCTATTACTGCTGATGCCTGGCGGTGGCGGCATGGGCAACCCAGGCGACCGCGCGCCCGAAACCGTCGCCGAGGATGTGCGCAACGGATTGGTTTCGGTCGAAAATGCCCGTTTGCTCTACAAGGTTGAAACATCGGCACTCGGCGTCGTCGATGCCGCCGCCACCGCCGCTTTGAGGATTTAGCACCATGGCCCTTCGTTGCGATCTGATCTTGCGGGACGCCACCATCATTGATGGCACCGGAACCGCGCGCCGGCGCGGCGATGTCGCGGTCACTGGTGACCGGATTGTCGGCGTTGGCGATCTTGGTGGCTGGTCGGCGGATCGCGAGGTGATTGCCACCGGCAAAATCCTCGCCCCCGGCTTCATCGATGCCCACACCCATGATGATCGGGCAGTGTTGTGCGGCCCGGAATGTATGGGCTGCAAAATGTCGCAAGGTGTATCGACCGTGGTGGTCGGCAATTGCGGCATCAGCCTGTCGCCGATCCGTTTCCCCACGGGGGTCAGGCCGCAACCGCCGCTCGATCTGGTCTTCGCCGATGGCTGGGACAAGTTCGGCGAATTTGGCGATTATGCGGATGCCTTGCGCACCACCCCGTCGCCGGTGAACACCGTCGCCCTGATCGGGCACATGACCTTGCGGCTCGAAGCCATGGGCGGCGATACCAAACGGGCTGCCACCGACCGGGAAGCCCAGGCGATGCAGGACCGCCTGCGCGACGCCCTGGCGCAAGGCGCATCCGGCTTCTCGACTGGGCTATATTACCCGCCCAACATGATGGCACCGACATCCGAGGTGGTGGCGGTCGCCGAGGCGTTGCGCGCCAAGGGCGGCCTCTACGTCACCCATATGCGCGACGAAGCCGAATTCGTGACGAATTCGATTGAGGAAACCCTGCAAATCGGCCGCGAAGCTGGGGTGCCGGTGGTCATCAGCCATCACAAATGCTCGATGCCGGAGAATTTTGGGCGGTCGGTCGAAACCCTGGCATTGATCGACAAATACGCCGCCACCCAACAAGTGTCGTTTGACGTTTATCCTTACTACGCCGGATCGACCGTGCTGATGCCGGATCGTTTGCGGCCGGATATTCCGGTGAAAATTGCCTGGTCGAACCCGCATCCGGAAATGGAAGGAAGATGGCTGTCCGATGTCGCCAAGGAATGGGGCATCGACATCAAGCAGGCTGGCGAAAAGCTGCTGCCGGCCGGCGCCATAATGTTCCAGATGGACGAAGCCGATGTTCAGCGCATCATGCAGCATGATTTGTCGATGATCGGCTCGGATGGCCTGCCGCATGACCGCTTCCCGCATCCGCGCCTGTGGGGGTGCTTCCCGCGAGTATTGGGGCATTACAGCCGCGATCTGAAACTGTTCAGCCTTGAAACCGCCGTTCATAAGATGACCGGGCGCACCGCTGCCGTGTTCGGACTTGCCGATCGCGGGGTGATCCGCATCGGCGCGTTCGCTGATCTGGTGCTGTTCGATGCCAATACCATCAAGGACATGGCCGATTTCGATCACCCGACAAGACCGGCGGAGGGGATTATCGAGACCTGGATCAATGGCCAGTCCGCATACGTTGGCGGCGTGGGTGCGACGGATGCGCGGGCGGGGCGGTTGATCACCCGGAGCGCGTAACGAATAACGGGAGGAAGCAAAAAAATGCCAATACTTAACCGAAACGGCGTAAAACTGTACTACGAAGTCCACGGCAGCGGCCCAACCTTGTTGATGAGCCATGGCTTCTCGGCAACCTCGGCGATGTGGTCCGGCCAGATCGAGGCGCTGTCGGCCACCCATCGGCTGGTGTTGTGGGACATGCGCGGCCATGGCCAGTCCGACTATCCGGATGACCCGGCGGCTTATTCCGAAGACGAAACCGTCGCCGACATGGCCGCAATCCTGGATGCAGTTGGTGCCCCCACCGCCATCATCGGTGGCTTGTCGCTGGGCGGCTACATGTCGCTTGCCTTTTACGCGCGCCATCCGGAACGTGCGACCGCCTTGCTGATCATCGACACTGGTCCCGGCTTTAAACAGGACAGCGGACGGGCGGCGTGGAACGAACGCTCACTCGGCACCGCCGCGCGCCTGGAAGCCGAAGGCCTCGAGCAATTATCGGGCGCCAGCGCCGAACGTCGGCAGAGTAAGCACCGCAACGCGCAAGGTTTGGCCCACGCCGCGCGCGGCATGCTGACCCAACGCGATGCGACGGTGATCCATCTGCTGCCCGACATTAAGGTGCCGACGATGGTGTTGGTCGGCAGCCGCGACACACCGTTCCTGGCCGCCACCGACTACATGGCCGCCAAAATACCCGGCGCCACCAAGATCATCATCGACGATGCCGGCCATGCCGCCAATATCGACCAGCCGGCAGCGTTCAACGCAGCCGTCACCAAATTCCTTGCCACTTTGAACTGAGAAAATGCAATGACAAGCTACCTCGATATCGCGACCTCCATCACCGACCGGGTTGGCCTGGTAGAAATCCGCAAGCCGCCGAATAATTTCTTCGACGTGTCGCTGATCAACCAGATCGCCGACGCCTTTGCTGAATTCGATGCCGACCCGGAATGCCGTTCGATCTTGTTTGCCGCCCAGGGCAAAGCCTTTTGCGCCGGCGCGGATTTCGCCAACCGGCCCGATACCGGAACGGTCAGCGAAAGCGGTGGCGTGATCACCAAGCATCTTTACAAGGAAGCTGCCCGCCTGTTCCGCGCCAAAAAGCCAGTGGTGGCCGCCGTGCACGGCCCGGCAATCGGTGGTGGTTTGGGCCTCGCGCTGGTCGCCGATTTTCGTGTCACCTGCGTCGAAGCCCGATTTTCCGCTAATTTCAACCGGCTTGGCTTCCATCCCGGCTTTGGCCTGACCGCCACCTTGCCGCGCCTGGTCGGGCCGCAACAGGCGGCATTGCTGCTCTATACCGGCCGTCGCATCGATGGTGCCGAAGCGGTGCGGCTGGGTCTTGCGGATGTATTGGTGCCGCCCGATCAGGTGCGCAGCGCTGCCCAGG
This sequence comes from Acetobacteraceae bacterium, assembly GCA_025360065.1. Taxonomy (GTDB): domain Bacteria; phylum Pseudomonadota; class Alphaproteobacteria; order Acetobacterales; family Acetobacteraceae; genus CAITOL01. The sequence goes on from JANYCX010000170.1 coordinate 4,600, forward strand.
CCCTCGCCGTTGAAATCGCCCAGTCCGCCCCGCTTTCCACCCAATCCACCCGCGAAACCTTGCGCCGTGGCCTCGCCGATCTGGTCGAAGCGGCGACCGAACGTGAACTGGTCGAACAAGACTGGCAGCGCAAAACCGCCGACTTCAAGGAAGGCGTGAAGGCGATGGGCGAGCGCCGCCTGCCCGACTTCAAGGGTCACTGAGATGCGCAACGCCAACCGCGTGCTGACGCTCGCTGCCCGCCCCACCGGGTTCGCCGGCCCGGAACATTTCGCCGAGGCCACCCGCGCGGTTCGCGCCCCGAATGACGGCGAGGTGATGATCGAAACGATGTATATCTCAATCGATCCGGCAATGCGGGTCTGGGTCAATGAAGATCCGGGCTATGTGGCGCGCATGGAAATCGGCGATGTCATGCGCGCTGGCGGCATCGGCCGAGTGGTCGAAAGTCGTGACCCTAGCCTGAAAATCGGCGATCTGGTCGCCGCCCGGCTCGGTTGGCAGACTTGCCCGACCTTGAAGGCGAACGAGGTCGAAAAGCTCGATCTGTCGGTTGGCAGCGCCGAAGACTGGCTTGGCCTCATCGGGATGGGCGGTCTGACCGCCTATTTCGGCCTGAAGGACATCGGCCAGCCGCGGCCGGGCCAGACCGTGCTGGTTTCAGGTGCGGCCGGTGCCGTTGGGCAGATGGTGGCCCAGATCGGTAAGATCGAAGGCTGCCGGGTGGTCGGCATCGCCGGCGGGGCCGAGAAATATCGCCGCTTGCTCGCGGAATACCGGCTTGATGCGGCGATCGATTACAAGGCCGAACCCGACCTCGCCGCCGCCATCGCGCGCGCCTGCCCGAACGGGGTGGACGTGTTCTTCGACAATGTCGGTGGCGAGACGCTGGAGGCTGCCATCAGCCAGTTGGCAATCGGCGGACGGGTGGTGATTTGCGGGCGGATTTCGCAAACCTCACTCAACGTGCCGTACGGGGTAAAAAATCTTGGCATGCTGATCGGACGGCGCGGGCGCATTCAGGGCTTCGTGGTGACCGATTTTGCAGCGCGCTTCGATGAAGGCCGGCAGTGGCTGGCAATGCAGGCCCGCGCCGGGCGCTTGAAGCTCGCGATGCATGTGCTCGTGGGGTTGGACATGGCGCCCAACGGGCTTGGCATGCTGTTCCGCGGCGAAAACACCGGCAAGTTGGTCGTCAAAGTCGCGGACTGACGATAGAAAAGTTAAAGGCTCCGGAGGGAAACCCTCCGGAGCCTTCACATTGTCAGGCCGCGCGCGGCAAGACGTGGATCAGAAGGCAATCCGTTTCGAGAAGCCAGCAATCCGAACGCCCATAGCGGGACGCAGCCGAGAACAATGAGACACTGGATCACCTCCTTTCAGTTGGTTACCGCGAAAGAGTGCGCGGAGCTTGTGGCGCCGCGCAAGTAAAATCGCATTGAAAAGTTAAATTCGTCCTAAAATCGCCGCTGCCAGTACCGCCAGCCGGTCCCCTAAGCGGCGCGGCCCGACCGGCGCACCGATCCGCCGCAGATCGCGCCGCGCCAGTACCGCCGGCAACGCCGCCACACTCGGTAGGCGTCCGCCAGCATCGCGCAGCATCGTCTGCCCCTGCGCCGCAAGCCCGCGCAAAACCGCCAGCAACCGCGCCGGTTCGCGATGGGCAATCACGTCATGCCCGGTCAACCCAGCCGCCGCCAACGCATCCGCCGGCAATTGGCATCGCCCAGCCCGCGCCAGCACGCCCACCGAACGCAGCTGCCCGGCAATGCCATATGCCGTGCCCAGGGCGCGCAACCGATCCACATCGCGCGCGCCGAGCAAGCGGCCGGCGGCGGCCATCAAACCCCCGGCAGTGGCGTCGAGATAAGCCAGCCAATCAGCCGTAATGGCAAACCCATCCCCCGCCTCAGCCTCGCGCCCGTCAATCATCGCCCGCAAATCCTCCGCCACCAGCAAGCCCTGGGCGATCGCGGCCGATAAAGGCGTCGCAACCTCGTGCCGCTTCGATGCGCCGTCCACCACTTCGCGCCACCATTGCAGGCGGATCTGCGCAAGCATGGGCTCGGACACAACCTCTCGCGCCCGGGCAAGCTCATGGTTGAACGCGTACAAGGCAAATAGCGCCTCACGTTGCGCCGCCGGCGCGAACAAGGCACAGAAAAACCGATCCGGATCGTGGCGGCGGACCAAAATGCCCATGGGAGAAAGCAGCGCTGTCATCGCAGTGACCTCACCCAAATCCGCAAATCTGGCAAGCCCGCTTGACCTTGGGCAACGCCAGTCATAGCTAGACAGGACAGCAATCAGGAGACCATCCATGGCGTTCGAACTCCCCGCTCTCCCCTACACCACCGCAGCCCTCGCCGCCCGCGGCATGTGCCAGGAAACCCTGGAACTCCATCACGGCAAGCATCACCAGGCCTATGTCACCGCGCTGAACGGCTTCGTCACCGCCAATGCCGCCCTCGCCGGCAAGTCACTCGAAGAAATCGTGATGATGACCAACGGCAAGGCCGACATGGCCCCGGTGTTCAATAACGCCGGCCAACACTGGAACCACATGCTGTTCTGGACCAACATGTCAGCCACCGGCGGCGGCATTCCCGGCAAGCTCGAAGCCAAGCTGATCGCCGATTTCGGCAGCGTCCAAGCCTTCAAAGACGCCTTCAAAACCGCCGCCACCACCCAGTTCGGCTCGGGCTGGGCCTGGCTCATCATGGACGCGAGCGGCAAACTGAAATGCACCAAAACCCCGAACGGATCGAACCCACTCGCGACCGGCGAAGGCAAAGCCCTGCTCGGCTGCGACGTCTGGGAACACTCCTACTACCTCGACTTCCGCAACCGCCGGCCAGACTACGTGACCAACTGGCTCGACAAACTGGCGAACTATGAAGGGGTGAGCCTGTAAGGGAAGTAAGGCCAGGGGGCGCTGCCCCCTGGACCCCCGCCAGGGAAGGTCCCTGGACGCCAAACCCTTAAGGGGGTTGGAATGAAGAAGGGGGCTTAGGTACTGGTTCG
>JANYCX010000240.1 GCA_025360065.1 Acetobacteraceae bacterium
GCGCACCGGGTTGGCCGGCGGCGGTGCGCCAAGCAAAGACTTATACCAAGCGCCGTTGACCCATTCTTCATGGGTCAACATCAAGGGCGCTTGGTATAAAACGCTTTCGTGCTCACTCCCGGTCCAGCAAAAATACCAAACCCCTGGTATCCTCGAGCGGCGCGTAGGCCAGCGCCTCCAGCGCCGGATACTCGTCGGGCGCCACCACGTTGCGCCGCACAATCAATTGCCGCTGCACGTAAATCGTCTGCCCCTCAGCACGGTACTGCGCCTCGTAGCGCCCGATGATGTTTTCGACCACGACCTCCCGAGGCAGCCCCGCGATGCGCCAGCCATCCGGCACCGTCAACGCCACATCCCAGCGATAGTCCCGCGCCCCAACCCAGACCGGGGTTCGCCGTGGCCCGGATGCGGTCTGGCGCAACAGGTCGCGCAGCCCGGACGCGGCCAGCGGCCCAACCCCCTGCGGCACCTGCAATGTCATGGCCCCACCAAGCCGATTAAGTGCGCGCGGACTGATCCAGTCCGCCGATAACTGCAATGGCTGCGACAGGTCGCGCGGGTTGGACGCAATATAGCTGCCCGACCCACCTTCCGGGGTTGCGGCAATCGCCTGCCCAGCCAGCTGCTCCAGCGAACTGGCGTCCGCGATCAGGCCGCGCACATAGGCTTCGGCGGTGGGCGACATCTCGAAATCGGCGTGGCCGGTAACGGTGCCCGTCACATCGAGGCTGGTGCGCAGCCGGGCATGGTAGCGCGATTGCGCTGGGGTCAGCTCCGGAGTTCGCGCGCGCCGCCCGCCATCGGTCACATGCACCGCAAGCTTGCCGGTCAGATTGGGTTGCAGCGCATCGAAGCGGCTGAAGCGGCTGAACATGTTCACATAGCGGTCGAAATCAGGCAGATATAAAATGGTCTGATTGACGAAAAATGGCGTCCACAACAACGGATCTCCGGTGCGTCCGCCTTCTTCCACCAGGACCAGATCCGCCGGAATGCCGCGTGCGGCGAGCAATGCCTGGGTCAGCACCGCCATGTCACGCCCATCGCCAAAGCCGGCTTGCAGCACCGCGAGCGCCGGGCGCGGCGCAAAACCTTCCACCGGGTTCAGGATCTGCACCATTGGTCGGATCGCGGTCTTGACCCAGTCATGGATCGCGCGCGCGGCGGGTTCGTCTTGCAAATCGCCGACGATCTGGTCAGCCAGCGCTTGCAACGCCGGCACCACCACCCCAGTCCCCCGCGCTGCCTGTGCGGTGATGGCCCCGATGGCTTCGAAGTCGGGCAGGCTCGTCGCCTGAAATTGCGGCATGAAATCGTTGATGTTGACCATGCCCGGCTCGGTCTCCTGGCCGGGGTGATCGGTGATGCGGGCAACAATGTGGCGCATCCCGCCATCGCTCGTGTCGGTCACGCGATAGCCGCCACGGGCACGCCAGGTGAGCGGGATGGTGGCAGGCAGATCGATGCGGATTTCGCTGACGGCGGTGTCCCACTCGAACTCGGGCATACCAAAGGTGTTGAACCCCAGCAACGCCGGCGCGGCGCGATCCATTTTCCACACCACATGGGTGCGGCTGCCAATGCGGAGTTGCGGGAACAGCACCGTCATGGTCCGGCTGGTGACAAATCCCACGACATTGGCCGCCATCGGGCTTATGCGGGTGAACACGCTCGACGGCGGCACCATCACCCGCGTCCCGTCGGGCTGATCCACCCAGGCTTCGACCAGCTCAACGGTTTGCTTGGCCGGATAAAACAGCAAATTCGCCCGATCGCGCAGGCCCAGGCCGCGCTGGGTCAGCAGCGTCCAGTCCTGGGTGCTGGTCAGCACGTAACCAAGCGCAGGGTTCACCGTGTAGGTGGAAATTGATCGATCGAGCCGGGCATGCACGACAGGCTCGGCCCCGGCCGGGGCCGCCAGCAGGCATAGCAGCGACAGCATGCGCCAAATGATCGCCATCACCCTAGCCGCCATTGGACGTCAGGGTCATGGCCGCGCGGGCGTCGATCTGGGCGGCATAAAGCACCATTTCCAGCGCCGCAAAATCCCCGGGCGCGATCACGTTGGTATGGATTACCAGCCGCCGCTCGACCTTGATCTGGTCCAGGCCGGCCACGTAATGGGCGTGATAGCTGCCGACCTGGTTGCTCACCGCGACATCATCGGGCAGGTGCGCGACAAAGCGGCCCGGCGGCAAATCGATCACACTGCTCCAGCCCCAGTCACGCGCGGCGAGGAAGGCGGGCTGGCGGCGTGGTGCCGTCCCGGTGCGGCGCAGCACCCCGCTCAATTGCGCCGGACGCGCCAGATCAAGCCCGGCCGGCACACGCAGCACCAGCAACCCGTCCTGCACCGTCACGGCGTGCGGGCTGGTCCATTCGGCGTGCAGTTGCAATGGTTGCGACAAATCGCGGGGGTCGGACCCGGTCAGGGCGCCGAAACCGGCCTCGGGCGTCATCCGGAGAAACTGTGCCGCCAGGCTGGCCGGGGATGCGGCACCGGCGAGTGCCTGGCGGATCGCCGGCTCAGCGCTCGGCGACATCTCGAACGCGGCGGTGCCGACGACCGTGCCAGCCGGGTCAAGCTGCAACCGGCTGGTCATGCGATAGCGGTTCTGCGCCGCGGTGAAGGCCGGGGTGCGCGCCATGATGCCGTCCAAGCCCAGTCGCACCACCAGCCGGTCGGCAAGCGTCGGGTCGGCGGCGTCAAACGGGGCGTAGCGCCGCGTCGGGTTCAGATAGCGGTCGAATTCGGGCAGATAGATGATGGCGTGGTTGAACACCACACCCCACAACAGCGGATCGACGCTGGTTTCGTCCCAGCGCACCAGGGTAATTTCGCTTTTTATCCCACGTGCGGCGAGCAGCGCCTGCATCAGCACGCTGTAATCCTTGCAGTCCCCGTAACCGGCCTTGAGCACCTCAGGGGCCGCATGCGGCACCCAGCCATCCTCCATGTTGAGGTAAACCGCGACGTAGCGGATATTCTCGGTCACCCACTCATAGATCGCCCGCGCGGCTGCAATACCGGTGCGATCCCCCGCGATCCGGTCGGCCAGCGCCTGGATGTCTGGGGTGACGTCGGCGCGGCCGGCCGCCGCGCGCGCGGTGATGGCGCCGATTGCCTCGTAATTCGGCAGGGTCGTCGCCGCAAAGCCCGGCGCCACATCGCTTGCCGGGACCATCGCGGCTTCCGGCTCAGCACGCGCATGGCCCGGCAAATAGGCCACGATATGGCGAAAATGACCGCCCACCGCGTCGGTTACCTCAAAGCCGCCCCGCGCCTTCCAGGCGAACCCAAGCTCGGCCGGAAGGTTGATGGCGATGGTGCGTGGGCCGCTATCGATCTCGAGCGGCACCAGATGCTGGACATTAAATCCGTACATCGCAGGCGTGGTCTGGGTCAGTTTCCACACCACATGGGTGCGGCTGCCCTCTTTCAATTGCGGAAACACCACCGCGCGCACCATCGCGTTGACAAAGCCGGGCGTGTTGTCCGGCGCCTGCGCCACCCGGTTGAACATGCTCGCCGCCGGCACCACCACCCGCGTGCCATCGGGCTGATCAACCCAGGCCTCGACCACTGACACGCGTTGACGATCCGGCGAATACCCCATCGCACTAGACCCCGCCATTTGCACCCCGCGGGAGGTCAGCAAGGTCGCGTCATCGGTTCGGGTCATGGTGTAAGTCAGGTCGGGTTGAACGTCGTAACGGATCGAATGGCGGTCGATGCGGACATGGCTGATCGGTTCAGCGCGGGCGGATCCGGACAAAACCAGCAACAGGCCACCAAGGGCGGCAAACACCCGCATCGTGCTATTCCCCGGTGGGCGCCAGAACCACGACCGCGCGGACATCGATCCTCGGGGCATAAAGCAGCTTCTCCAATAATTTATAATCCTCGGGCGCGACAACATCGCGCCCGATCACCAGATTGCGGCTCACCATGATCGGTTGCGAACCGACCGTGCGATAGCTTGCGGTATAACGACCGATATCATTGGCAATGGTGACATCATCGGGCAACCGCGCCACCTGCATGCCGTCCGGAATGGTAATCGCAGTCTCCCAGCCATGATCGCGGGCTTCGGCGAACAGCCTGGTCCGCCGGACCCCGGTCGGCGACAATTTTCCACCCATGTCGGATGGCGGCGCCAGATCGGGGCCGACCGGAACCCGGAGGAAGATGTCACGTCCGATCAAATTGACCGCATGCGGGCTCGACCAATCCGCCGACAACGCCAATGGCCGCGTCAGATCGCGCGGGTTCGATGACACAACATCGCCGAAGCCGCCTTCCAAGTTCGATTTCCTGGCCCTTGGTATCGCGCAGAGTAGCAACGATATGACGGGTCGGGCCGTCGGTCTGGTCGGTCACTGCAAACCCGCCGCGCGCGCGCCAGGTCAGATTGACAGTTGCGGGGATATCGATGCGGGTTTCGTCAATTCCGGTATCCCAGCTGAATTCGCCGATGTTGGAGGCATCAAAGCCAAACCTCGACGGTTTCGTCTGGGTCAGCTGCCAGGCCACATGGGTGCGGCTGCCTTCGGTCAGTTGGGGGAACAACACGGTTGTTGTCTGACCGTTGGTAAAGCCCGGCGCGCTTTGGGCGGACGCGGTCGGACGGGTGAACACGCTGCCCGAGGGCACCATCACCCGGCTATCATCGGGTTGATCGACCCAGGCTTCGATCAGCTCGAGTTTTTGCTTGTCAGGATAAAAAGTGTAGTCCGCCCGATCGAGTGAGCGCAGCCCGCGCTGGGTCGCCAACGTCCAGTCGGTCGTTGTGGTCAGCACATGCGTCACATCATCGTGCACAACATATTGCGCGACAATGTGGTCGAGCCGGGCGTGGGAAATCGGTTGGGCCTGTGCCGTGTCGGCAAGAAGGCTAAAAACCATGTGTTATTCCCCGACCGGGCTCAGCACCAACATCGCGCGCGCATCGACCAGGGCGGCATAAAGCACTGCCTCCATGGCCTTGTAGTCCGAAGCCGCAACCACATCGTGGCGCACCACCAGATGGCGCTCGACGGTGATCTGCGCCCCGTTGGCACGATAGCGTGCGCGATAAAAACCCGTTGGGTTGGCGATTTCGATATCATCCGGCAGCCGCGCCACTTTCATGCCAGCGGGAATGTTGATCACGCTGTTCCAGCCATAATCCCGCGCCTCGGCCAACAGCGGCAGTCGGCGTTGACCGGTTGGGGATAGTTTTGCCCGCACGACAGCGGGCGAAACCAGGTCGGGGCCGGCCGGAACCCGCAACATGGTATCGCCACCCTGCGGATTGACAGCGCGCGGACTGCTCCAATCGGCCGACAGACTAACCTTGGTTGCCAGGTCACGCGGATTGGATGCCGTCAAATCGCCGGAACCGCCTTCCTGGGTGCGTGCCAGCAGCGTCTCGGCCAATTTCGCATTTGATGATGTACTGGCCAGTTCATTGCGGATAATCGTTTCCACGCTTGGCGACATCTCGAACCCGGCTTGCCCGGTAACGGTGCCGTCGCGGTCAAGTCGCAGCGTAGTGTGCATGCGGTAGCGCATATTGTCGGGCGTGCTGGACGGCGTGCGCAAAGTCTGGCCTTCCGGCGTCAACCGCACCACGAACTTGCCGCGCAAGGTTGCGTCAAGTGCGCCGAAAGCGGCATAGCGGCTGGTCGGATTTAGGAAAATATCATAGTCGGGCAAATAGACGATGGCGTGGTTAAAATAGGGCGTCCACAGCATCGGTTCGCCGAATTGGGTTGACCAATTGACCACCACCATGTCCGCCTTTATCCCGCGCGCAGCCAGCAATGCCTGCATCAGCACACTGTAATCCTTGCAGTCGCCGTAGCCCGCTTTCAACACCTCGGCCGCCGCATGCGGCACCCAGCCATCTTCCGTGTTAAGATAAACCGCAACGTAACGAATATTGGCGGTGACCCAGTTATAAATCGCGCGCGCCGCGTCAAGCCCGTCAAGCTTGCCTGCCAGCCGGTCGGCGAGCACCTGGATTTCCGGGGTCACGGCCGCGCGGCCTGCAGCCTCGCGTGCGGCGATCGCGCCGATGGCGGCGAAATTGGGCAGCGTGGTGGCCTGGAACATGGGCTGGAAATCCAGCGCGCTCACCATCGCCGGCTCGATTTCCTGCGCTTTGGTGTCGCGCACTGCGGCGACGATGTGGCGCATGCCGTTTGTCGTTTTATCCTCAACCACAAAGCCGCGGGTCCGCCAGGTGAGTTGCATGTCGGCGGGCAGGTCAATGACGGTTTCATCGAGGACGGTATCAAAGGCGAAATTGCCGAGATTATAGGCGTTGAAGCCGAACATGGTTGGCTTGAACTGGGTCAGTTTCCATTTGATATGGGTGCGGCTGCCTTCGCGCAATTGCGGGAAAAGCGCGGTGGTAGTCTGGCTGTTGGTAAAGCCCGGCGCGTTTTGCGCCGAAGCCGACGGGCGGGTGAAAATGCTGGTGGGTGGGACAGTGATGCGGGTCCCGTCGGGTTGATCGACCCAAGCTTCGATCAACTCCAGCCGCTGCTTGTCGGGATAGAAGCTGTGCGTCGCCCGGTCGCTCCCGGCCAGGCCGCGCTGGGTCAACAACGTCCAATCGCTGCTATCGGTCATCACATAGGTGAAATCGCGTTCAACCTGGTAATGCGCCACCGCATGGTCGAGACGGGCATGCACCACAGGCTCGGCGTGGGCCGCGCCGGTAAGAAAGCAAAAAATCCCCAGTAACAATCGCGCCAGAACCATGGGATTCCCCAAATTATTACAACAACAACATATCGGCGGCAGTCTATGGGTAGGCTCGTTTACGGCACAAGGTAAAAATGCAGAAAATTTTCGTCAAATGGATGCGCCGGATTAACTTTTGTCGTCGTACGGATTGTCCGAGCCGCGGAACTGCAAGCGCACCGGGGTGCCGGGAAGATCGAACTCGGTGCGCAGCTGATTGACCAGATAGCGCCGGTAATCTTCGGGGGTTTGCTCGGCGCGGGTGCCGAAAATAATGAATGTCGGCGGGCGCGCTTTGGCCTGGGTGATATAGCGCAGCTTCAACCGGCGGCCACTGACCAGCGGCGCCTGATGCTTTTCCAACGCGTCCTCGAACCAGCGATTAAGCGCGCCAGTGCCAACGCGGGAATTCCATATTTCATGGGCGCGCCGCACCGTCGGCAGCAATTGCGCCACGCCCACCCCGGTCAAACCCGACAGCGGCACCACAGGTATCCCCTTCATCTGCGCCAGGCTGGTTTCCAGCCGGTCCGAAATGCCGCGCCTTGCCTTTTCGCGATCGGCCACCGCGTCCCATTTGGTCAACGCCAGCACGCAGGCGCGGCCCTCGCGCTCGATCAAGCGCGCAATTTGCAAATCCTGTTCGTGCAAACCTTCGGTCGCATCGACCGCCAGCACCACCACTTCGGCCATTTTCAGCGCGTTGATCGATGACCCGACCGAGAGTTTTTCCAGATCGTCTTCCACCCGGGCGCGCTTGCGCATCCCGGCGGTATCGACCAGTTCGACCAGATTGCCCTCGGAATCGGCAAACCGCACCGCCACCGCATCGCGGGTCAGCCCCGGTTCGGGGCCGGTAATCATCCGTTCCTCACCCAGCAGCCGGTTGAGCAGGGTGGATTTCCCCGCATTCGGCCGCCCGACGATCGCGAGTTTCAAGATTGCGGTCGGGTCTTGATCCTCGAGTGCCGGCGGCAGGCGATCGGCGATTTCGGCCATCAATTGGGCAATGCCTTCGCCGTGCTCGGCAGACACCGCAATCGGTTCGCCGAGGCCGAGTTCATAGGCTTCGAGCGCGGTTTGTCCGGCAAGACGCCCCTCGGCCTTGTTGACCACCACCAAAATCGGGCGGCCCTGGCGGCGCAACCAGTCAGCGAAGTGATGGTCGGCCGGGGTGATCCCAGTGCGGCCATCAACCGCGAACAGCACCAGATCGGCGCCGCTGACCGCCGATTCCGAGCTTGCCCGCATCCGACCATAGATCGTATCGGGGGCACTTTCTTCGAGCCCCGCAGTATCCACCAGCCGCACCAGCCGGCCACGCAACATCGCCTCGCCGTCCTTGCGGTCGCGTGTCACCCCTGGCGTATCGGCGACAATGGCCGCGCGCCGTCCCACAAGCTTGTTGAAAAGGGTGCTTTTGCCGACATTCGGCCGCCCGGCGATGACAACGACAGGCAGAGGCCCGGTTTGTTCCATCTAGCGAATAGCGACCAGATTGGCGCTGTCAGTAATGACATATAACGTCCCGCCGGCAACCGCAGGTGCCACCGAAACCGCGCCCCCCAGGGCCTGCTTGCCGAGAATTTCGCCCGTATAAGGGCTGATCGCCAAAGCTTCACCGGTGCTGCTCGCCACGATCAGCCGATCGCCCAGCAAGGTCGGCCCGGTCCATTGAATGGGATCGGTTTGTTTGTCCACATTGCCAAAGCGCGGCAATTGCGTGGCCCAGGCTATAAGGCCGTCATCGCGGGTAATGGCGGTGACGATGTTGTTGGTGGTCAGCACAAAAGCCCAGTCACCGGCGACCCATGGCGTTTGGCTCGACGCCACACTCCGTTCCCATAAGCGCCGGCCCGAGCGCAAATCGAGCGCCACCAGCTGGCGTCCCTGCCCCACCGCCAACACCCGGCCGCGGCGGAGCACCGGCATGCCCGAGATCGTTGGCAAATCCGCAATCGAGGCGCGTCCCTGCGAGAACCCCAGGTTATCCAGCCATACCAGCGTGCCAGAGCTTGCCCGCAGTGCCACCAGATCACCGGTGCCGAAGCCCGCCACCACAATCCCGTCGGCAAATGCCGGCGCCGGCAGGCCCAGCATCGCGGTATCGTTGCTGAAGCCCTGATAGGACCAGATCTTGGCGCCATCGACGGTCGAGTGCGCCACCAGCATGCTGTCAATGGTGGCAATATAGACCCTGCCATCGCCAATCGTCGGCGCCGACCGGGCCGCGCTCGGCAGCTTCTTGCGCCAGCGGATTTCGCCGGTCGTCGGTTCAAGCGCCAGCAGATCGGCCCGCCCGGTCACCACAAACAGGGTATCCACGCCCTTGGCATCCTTGGCGAAAGATAGCCCGCCACCGATATTGGTGCTGCGATCCTCCTGATCCTGGGTGTCACGCGACCACACAATGCTGCCGCTGGCGGCGTCCACCGCGGCCACCGCGGCGTCGCTGTCCATCGCGAACACACGCCCACCGGCCACCACCGGCTGGGCGGTAATCCGCGAGCGATATCCGCCACTGGCACCGATCTTGGTCGCCCATGCCTGCTTCAAGCTGGGCGCTGCCGCCGGATGATCGCCGTCATGGCCGGGATTGCCACCCGGCTGCGGCCAATCGGCGTTGGTCTGCGGCGGCGGCAGGATGATTTTGCGATCAGCCTGCGCATCGAGCTTCAGCGGATCACGCTCAGTGAACACCGCAATCCGCTTGCCGGGCAGCTTTTCTTTGTCGTCGCCGAACCAGCTATCATAAAGGCCGCACCCGCCGAGCGGCAGCGTGCCGGCAAGCAATGCAATGGCAATAGCGCGGCGCGCCAAAAGCTTGGATATCATTATTCTGGACCCTTTCCGGATCAACCGCCGAGCTGTGTCAGCAGGCCATTGGCGCGGCCGCGCACGCCTTGCGGTGCAGTTACATCCTGCGCCAGTTGTTTGAAAGTGGCGCGTGCGACTTCAAGCTTGCCTTGGCGCAGCGCCAGCAGCCCGAGGCCCTCATCGGCCAGGGCACGCAACGCGTTGGTCGGCGCCACCAGCGCTTTTAACCGCGCCTCGACCAGACCATCGCCAGGGCCCGGCGTATCGATTTGCGCCAGCGCCCAGTGCAGGCTCGCGGTGTCACGCAGCAGCCGGTCGGCGCTGGGGTCAGCCGCAACCTGATCCCACAGCCCCAGCGCGTCAGCAAGCTTGCCGGCTTGCGCCGCAAGGGCAGCTTGGCGCATTCGTGCCAGGCTGCGATAGCCCGGATCGCCCTCCTTGGCGACTTGGCTGAAACCAGCGGCCGCATTGGGGCCGGGGGGCGATGCCTCGGCGTCGCGCATCGCGGTCAGATAAACCCCGCCAACCCGCAACGCCTCGCGGGTTTCATAATATTTCCAACCCTGCCAGGCGCCGACGGATGCGATCACTGCCAGGGCCGCCGCAATCAGCGCGCCAGCGTAGCGCTGCAGCAGCTTTCGCGCCCGGTCGGCGCGCAGTTCCTCATCAACCTCGTCAAAGATATCCGGCACTGGTGTTCTTTCGTGCGCGCAGCCGCGCCGCGCGGATGGAATGGCATTAGAGCATAGCCGCGCGCGGTCTGCAGGGCAAACCGGCAACACCTTGTTCATTCCATTTCGGCAGAATACCGCCATGGATCGACCGATATTTCTCCGCGTTGCACTCTGCCTGATGTTGGGTGGCTGCATGGCCGAGCCGACCGGCGCGCTTATCGGCGCCAACGTCGCCAGCGTGATCGTGTTCGGACGCGGCATCGGCGACATATTGATATCCGCCGGCTCCGGCCAGGATTGCTCGATCGTCCGGCTCGACCAGGGCAAATCCTATTGCCGCCCGGTCGAGCCCGTGCCGGAACCGCCGCCCTACTGCACCAAAAGCCTGGGTCGCGTCGATTGCTGGCTCAACCCAGAGGCCTTACTTAACCCGCCACGCCAGGTTGCCGACGGGCCACGCGCGCTGACCGCCGAGCAGGAAGCCCGGCGGACGCGTGTATGGCCGTTTTAGTCTGCCGCGAAGCCGGGCAGGTTCGGTGGCGGATAATACGATTTGTCGCCCAACGCCTTGACCCGCGCCCAGAATTCCGGCCCACCCGACTTGCCGACCTGCTCCAAATCAGCCGTCTGCCGCCACATGTTCCAAGATTCCGGGTGCAGCCGGCTCGCCTCGGCCAGATGCCGCGCCGCATCCGCCACCCGATCATGCTGCTGCAACCACACCCCCAAGCGGAAATGTGCGTGCGCCAGGGACATGTCGGCGGTCAGCGCCGGCAACGCCGCCCGCGCCGCATCGCCCGGCAAAGCATGGGCACCCGTGCGCACCCAGGCCCGCACCGCGTCCATATACGCGGTTCGCGCCGCAAGCCGGGCTTTGGCATCATCGGGCGCCAGGGTTTTGGTGACCTGATCCATCCCGCGAAAATGATCGGTCGAGCCCGCGCTTTCCGGCGGACGCACGATCTTGCCGCCCTCATCGATCCACACCGCCTGCGGCACGTTGACCATACCGTAAAGCGAAGCAACCCGATGTTCGGGGTCAATCAAGGACCAGTAAGTCGGCGCCGCTGCCTCAATCCACGGCCGCGCCGCTTCCACCCCGCGGCTGTCCATCGCCACCGCAACCACCATGAAATTCGCGTCAGCCAGGCTATCGAACAAAGACTGCCACACGGGCAAGTCCAAGCGGCAGCCTCACCAACTGGCCCAACTGCTCAGGAAAACCTTCTTGCCGCGCAAGGACGACAAGCGATGCGTCTGCCCCGCCAAATCCTGCAATTCAAAGTCCGGCGCATCGAGGCCAGCCAGACCATCGCGACGGGCGTCAGCACCAACCCCGAGGCTCCAGACATCGCCCTCGGATACCACCGGATTGCCGATTTTTTGCCAGAATGCGGCGAGATCGATCCGCCCCCCAGCGCTCGGCATCGGCACGCAGAGATCGCCGAGGCACATGCCTTCGGGCTTGAGAGTCCAGCCGGTTACCGCAAAAGCATCGGCGGCGGTGACCTGCAAGCCGGCTGCCGCATCTACAGTATATTCATTCGTTTGAGTCAGGATCGTTGCCATCAGATTCTCCAGAAAAAGACATTCAGGCAAGCAGTTCTTTTTGTGAACAAAAATAACCAAAAAAACTTTTCATGACGTGTTACCGTGCGCACTCTCCGCAGACCCACGCCAACGGCGACAATGGTTGAAGTTTTTTTGCTTCTTTGTTTTCAAACAAAGAAGACCTTCCTTAAGCCCTACCCCGCGCCAAAAACGCAAACGGCAGCGGCTCATTATCAATATCCGTCACCACCTCCACCAGCGCCGGCGAATTTGCCGCGATCGCCAGTTTCAGCGCCGCCCGCAGGCCATCCGCATCGGTCACCCGCCACGACGGCACGCCAAACGCCTTGGCATAGGTCTGGAAATCCGGGTTCACCAGCCGCGAGCCAGCATGGCGACCGTCGAACAGGCGCTTCTGATCGCGATAGACGTTACCATAAGCGGAATTATTGACCAGCACGATCACCAGATTAATGCCATGCTGCACTGCCGTCGCCAGCTCAACCCCGCCAAACAGGAAGCCACCATCGCCGGTCACTGCAATCACGGTGCGGTTCGGATGGGCGACCTTCACCCCCAACGCCGTCGGCACGCCATATCCTAATGTGCCGGAAAACCCAGAGGTAATGAAACTCCGGGCCGAATAGCTCGGCATGCCGAACCAGGACACGTAGCCAACCTGGGTCATTTCATCGACGAAAATGCCGTCTTCCGGCAGCACGTCACGGATTGCCTCAACCAGTGACATTTGCGGCTGGATAACCTGAATGGCCTCCTGGATTTCCGCCTTGGCGGCGGCAATTTTGGCAAGCTGCGCCGGATTATGGCGTTCCTCAACCATCGCCGTCAGCGCGGCGACCGCGTGGGCGGCGTCGCCGATAATGCCGATATCAACCGGCAAACGGCGCATTTCGATCGGATCGATGTCAATGCGGGCAACGGTCAGGCCGGCGGGCTTGGCACCCCAGCTCGATAGCGGGGTGGTCATGCGGGTGCCAATGCCGATCACCAGATCGCACTCCGGCCATAGCCTGGCGCCGGCCGGCACGGTGATTGACAGCGGATGGTGGGAACTCACGATGCCTTTGCCGGTGCGCAGCGCCCCAACCGACGCGCCAATGCGCTCGGCAAGCGCCAGGATTTCCGCACTGGCATCGAGCGCGCCACTGCCAAGCCAGATCATCGGCGCTTTGGCGGCATTGATCGCCTTGGCCAACTCGGCAAGCTTCACCGTATCGAGGGTCGGTTTCGGGTGCAGCGGCAGCGGGTCGCAAGGTTCGATATCGGCGATTGTGGTAAACATGTCGGACGCCATTTCCAGCGCCACCGGGCTTTGCCGGCCCGACCGCATTTCCTGGAAGGCCTGGGCAAGCTTGTAGGGCGCATCGACCGGCGCCTCGATCCGATCGGCCGATTTCAGCAGGGTTTTCAACGTCGCGAGTTGGTCCGGCAATTCATGCAGTTGCCCGCGCCCCTTGCCGATATAATTGCTTGGCACCTGCCCGGTCAGGCACAAAAGCGGCGCGTTGACCCCCCACGCGGTCGCAAGCGCTGCTGTGGTGTTGAGCACGCCCGGCCCCGGCACCACAGTGAACACACCGGGCTTGCCGGTCGATTGTGCGTAGCCGAACGCCATATAGGCGGTGGTCTGTTCATGGCGAGCATTGATCAGCCGGATGCGGTTGGCATTGCGCCCGAGTGCGTCGAACAGCCCGTAAAGCTGCACCCCCGGCAAACCAAAGATCGTATCGACCCCATGCCGCAGCAACCCAT
>JANYCX010000188.1 GCA_025360065.1 Acetobacteraceae bacterium
GTGGCGACGCCGCAATTGCTCGAACTGTCCGGCATTGGCCGCACGGATATTCTCGAACAATTTGGCATCCCGGTTCTGCACGCGCTCCAGGCGGTAGGTGAGAATTTCCGCGACCATCTCAATGCCCGCATCCAGTGGAAACTCTCCGCTGCCAGCGGGTCCTACAATAATCGCGCCCGTGGACTGGGGCTGGTGGGCGAAGCGTTCCGCTATATCTTCCAGCGCGGCGGCTTCTTCAGCCTGCCGTCGGCGCCTGTGCTCGCTTTTTTGCGCACCCGACCGGAACTTCAAACACCGGACATTCAAATGCATATGGTGCCCTATGCGATCAAGAACCCCAAGAAGCGTCAGGTCCATGATTTCCCTGGAATGACCGTCTCGGTCTACCAATTGCGCCCGGAAAGCCTGGGATCGATCCATATCCGGTCTGCCGATCCCAATGCCCAGCCGGCGATCAAGTTCAACTTCCTGCACGATCCGATCGATCAGGCGGCGATGGTCGAAGGCGTCAAGCTGATCCGCAAGATTATCAATGCGGGACCGATGGACGGTATTCGCGGCGAGGAATGGTCGCCGGGTGCCAAAGTGTCGACCGATGCCGAAATCCTCGATTACATCAGGGGTGCGGCCGAAACCGCCTATCATCCGATCGGCACCTGCCGGATGGGGCAGGGGCCGAATACGGTGGTCGATGACCGGCTGCGGGTGCATGGGATTGAAGGATTGAGGATTGCAGACGCCTCGATTTTTCCAACCATGCCGTCGGGCAATACCAACGCGCCGTCGATCATGGTTGGGGAGCGCGCGGCCGACTTTATCATGGGCCGGTAAAACGCCGCTACTCGCTGGGTGCCACGGGTTTTGCTGCCCGGGTCGGCACCCGGCAGTCGCGTGCCACCTTGTCATTCCAGCTTGCGCAGTGCCCGTTGACCTTGCGGCACCCCGGTCCGCCGCGGGTGCCGCAGCCGTGATGGACCGGGTCGTTATAGACTACGCAGTCGGGCGGCGCGGCGATGCAACTTGTTGGCCCATCGCCGGCCGCACCGCCACCGGGGCGGGCGGCAGGTTGGGCGACGGCCTGGGTCGCAAAAGCCAGCAGGAGCAGGACCGCCCGGATCATGCGCCAGGTTCTGGCAGTCGCATCCAACTGGGGGGGGTGGCCCGCATCCTCGTGTCGCCAGCAGTTAGCTCCGCGCCCATCGCATCGAGCCTTAACACTGCCAAGCCCACTGCACCTCGCCCGGACCGCATGATGCCAACATCCACACCACTTCGCAGGATTGGCGTGCCAGGCGCAGGCAATTCGCCATCAACTGTAACGCGCACCAGCCGCCGCTTGAGCAATCCGCGATATTTGGTCCGTGCCGTCAGCTCCTGCCCCATATAGCAGCCCTTGGTCCAGGAAATACCGGAAAGTTCGTCATAGCCGGCTTCGAGCAGTACGGTCTTATCCGCTTCCAGGTCCTTCGAACCATCAGGCACGCCGAGCGCCAGGCGATGCGCGTCCCAGTCATCGGCGGTTGCCGTCGCCGCCTTGCCCGGCGCAGCGATCATTCGCCAGCCCAATGTCGCCAACCGTGGGTCCGGGCTGGCGCCAGCCGGTGGCGGTCCGTCCCAGCCGACATAGACCGCCATGCTGGCCGATAAATCCGCGAGCGCCACCTTCATCCGCAGCCTGAACCGCGATAATTTTTGCAGCAGCATCGCGATTTGGCCTGCCTCGGCGTCGATCATCAGGCGATCAGATTCAGCGAAAATGAAAAAATCTGCGAGCCATTTTCCTTGCGGCGTCAGGAACGCCGCGAAAACCGGATGTCCGGGTGCGGCGTGCTCCACGTCGTTCGAAACCAGCCCCTGCAGGAAGCTGACCCGATCAACGCCGGTCACCTCGATAATTCCCCTGGCGAGCAATTCTGCCATTTTTGCCATAAGACAGATTTGGTCATCGCGCGGGTTTGTGCAAGTACCAAGTGAAGAACGGGAGCGCCCACGTCATGGCCACACATTTCGACCTGCTGATCAAGGGTGGCATCTGTCAACTGCCATGGGGCGCGGTTACGACCGATATCGGCGTCCTCCACGGTCGCATTGCAATGATTGGCCCAGCCGGCAGGTGCAGTGCCGATCACATCATCGATGCCAGCCATCTGCATGTTCTGCCCGGCCTGATCGATCCGCATGTCCATTTGCGTGATCCCGGCGATGCGAGCATCGAGTCGATCCCGACCGGCACCAAAGCTGCCGTCTTGGGCGGTCTGACGGCAGTGTTTGATATGCCCAACACAACGCCCGCGATCACCAACGCCGAGACCTTGGCCTGGAAGCAGGGCTATGCGGCGCGTGAAGCCTGGTGCGACATGGGGCTGTATCTCGGCGGCACCCGCGCCAATACGCCGGAGCTCGCGGCGTTGGAATTGGCAGCCGGCGTATGCGCGGTGAAGGTCTTCGCGGGGTCATCGACCGGGGATCTGATGATCGAGGACGATGCCAGTCTGGAAAAAGTCATGCTGAGTGGCCGGCGCCGCATCGCCTATCATTCCGAAGACGAATACCGCTTGCAGGAGAGGAAGCCGTTATTCAAATCCGGCGATCCCTACCGTATGCATATGGAATGGCGGGATGAGGAATGCGCATTTCTCGGCACCCGGCGGCTGATGGCACTGGCCCGCAAAACTGACCGACCAGCGCATATCCTGCATGTCTCAACCGCTCAGGAGCTCGATTACCTCAAGGATTTCCGCGATATTGCGACGATCGAGGTGCTGGTCAATCACCTCACCCAGATTGCCCCGGATGTCTACGATCGCCTGCAAGGTTTCGGAGTGATGAACCCACCGATCCGGGGACGCGCGCACTACGATGCCGCTTGGGCCGCGATTGCCGATGGCACGGTCGATACCATTGGGTCCGATCACGCGCCGCACCCCTATGCTGCCAAGCTGAAGCCCTGGCCGGACTGCCCGGCGGGCCTGACCGGGGTTCAGACCCTGGTGCCAGTGATGTTGGATCACGTGAATGCCGGACGGCTGAGTCTGGCGCGCATGGTCGATCTGATGGCAGCAGGTCCAGCGCGAGTTTACGGTGCCGTCAACAAGGGGCGGATCGCGGCTGGGTATGACGCCGATTTCACGCTGATTGACCTGAAGAAGCAGCGCCGGATCAGCAATGACTGGATTGTGACGCCGGCGGGCTGGACGCCGTTCGATGGGATGGATGTGACCGGGTGGCCGGTGGGCACGATTGTGCGTGGGCATCAGGTGATGCGCGATGACGCGGTTCTTGGCCAACCCATCGGCCAGCTTGTGACGTTCAGGTAAACGTTTTTCATCGGATTTTTTGAACCCTGGCTGCCGAGGCAGCTCAGGTTCAATTCGGGTGACTGAAAGTCAGATATCCTGATTGGCCAAGGCAACCGCCTGATCCAGATCGCGATAAAGATCGTCAACCGATTCAATTCCGACCGACAGGCGCAGCAGGTCGGGCGGGCAGGGTGATCCCGCCCCTTCGATTGATGCGCGATGTTCGATCAGGCTTTCGACCCCACCCAGCGATGTTGCGCGCTTCCAGAGCCGCACGTTGGCGGCAGCCTTCACCGCGGCAGCCTCGCCGCCGCGCAGCCTAATCGACAGCATGCCACCGTAGCCGCCGTGCATCTGGCGTTTGGCGAGGGAATGTTGTGGATGTGTCGGCAGTCCCGGATAAAGGACTTCGGCGACCCCGGCATGGTTGGAAAACCGCAGCGCAAGCTCCATCGCGCCCGCGCAAGCTGCGGCGACCCGTAGCGGCAGTGTCCGCATGCCACGGATTAACAGATAGGCTTCGAGCGGGCCAAGGATCTGGCCAAAATTTCGCCTCACCCGCTCGATGCGGGTCCAAAATTCATCGAGATGCGCCGTCGCGAGGGCGCCGGCAATGACGTCTGAATGCCCGTTGAGATATTTGGTTGCAGAGTGCATCACAATATCCGCGCCCAACGCCAGCGGTTGAGTCAGCATTGGGGTGGCACATGTCGAATCAACAGCGAGCTTGGCACCGGCCTCGTGGGCAATGGCGGCAATGGCTGCAATGTCGGACACCGTCCACATCGGGTTGGAGGGGGTTTCCAGCCAGATCAATTTTGTCTCGCCAGGTCGGATGGCTGCCCGCAACCCCGCCAAATCGGTGGTGTCCACCAATTCGACTTTGAGGCCCCATTCCACGGCATCATTGATCAACCAGTTGCGCAAGCCCCAATACATAACGGTGGGCACCAGCACATGGTCGCCAGGGCGCAAGGCCATGAACACCGCAATCGCTGCCGACATGCCCGAGCCTAACACCAAGGCCGCAGCCGCACCCTCCAACATAGCAATGATGGCCTCGGCTTCGCGGACTGTGGCATTATCTGGACGGCCGTAGATGTAGCCGCTCCTATACTGGTTGTCTGTGTCGCGAATATAAGTCGTGGCCAGATGAATAGGTGGCACCAACGCCCCGGTTGCCGGATCGACATGGCCCAACGCCTGTGCGACCAGTGTTTGGCGGGAAAAAATATTGGGATGGGTCATTTGGACGGCGAAAACGCGGTCGGGAGCAGCAAGGTCGAGGTCATTTCGGCAAGGTAGTGCCCATTTGAGGCCAGAAAGCCTTGCCAATCCGGGTCTTTGGCGCATGCTGCGCGGGCCGCAAACCGTGCATTGACGTCGGGATAATTCCACATGTGCAAAACCTCGTTCGGCTGCGGCGCTTCGCCGGTCCAAATGCCGACGTTTTTGGAATATTTTTCACGCACCGGCATAATTTCACGGAATGCTTTCGCCCATGGAGCCGCGCCGCCAACGACAGTCCGATACATACGCAATTCGTAAACACCGCCATCCTGGGCTGGCGGTGTAAAGCCATCAACAGAGTTCAGCAGACGAATATCCTGCCGCGCCAGCAACGGCCGGACAGCGGCAACATACTCGTTGGTCCAGCGTGGGTTTTGGGCCAGTTCAAGGCGAAGGCGGGCGCGTTGGTCCAGGCTTTCGTAGCTCCACAGATGCCAAACTTGGTTCAGCGCGCCGAATTCGGCCGTCCAATAACCGTGGCAAACGCCATAATCATTGCCGCGCACCGGGCGGCCAATCTCGGCCGCAAGTTTCAGGTATGCGGGCATCTTACCCTGATGGAAGCTGTAAGTCCGGAGTTCATAGATCATCGGTATCCCCTGTCGCGCTTTTCGCTGGGTGCTGATAAATACAATAGGCCGGGCGAGAAGTTGGGCACAAGCAGAGTGGCAGAGCGGCTTTGTTTGTTGGAAAACGTCGGGCAGAACATGGGCAAAACCCGGCGCGCCAATCGGATATGCAATCCTGTCACGACATTGTTGACCAGTTCTACCTGGACCAAACGCACCGATCAGCCATAGCGCACGGGTGGTGGCAGTGGGGTTGAACCTTTCAAGCGCCGTGGTTTGAACGATTTATCCGGGAAGAAATTAGACTCTCAAATGCCGCGAACCGCACGCGGCGCTCAGGCCGCCATCGCCAGCGATGTGGTGATGGCCAGCCCCTCCGGCCCCGCGGTGACATGCACCGTGTCGCCGTCCTTGATGCCACCTTCCAAGATCATCCCGGCCAGCGTGTTCTGCAGGCTGCGCTGAATCACCCGCTTCAGCGGCCGCGCGCCGTAGACCGGGTCGTAGCCTTCCGCCGCCAGCCAATCCACCCCGGCACGATCCAGATCGAGCTTGATCTGCCGGTCGCCTAGCAGCTTCTCCAACCGCTTCAGCTGGATCGCAACGATCGTCGCCATATCGCTGCGTTGCAGGCGGCGGAACAGCACGATTTCATCCAGCCGGTTGAGGAATTCCGGGCGGAAATGCTGCCGCACCGCTTCCATCACGCCTTTATGCGCCATCGCCAGATCGGCGCCATCGGGCTGGGCTGCCAGGATGTCGCTGCCAAGGTTGGAGGTCAGCACGATGATGGTGTTCTTGAAGTCCACCGTCCGGCCCTGGCCATCGGTCAGGCGGCCGTCATCCAAGACTTGCAGCAGCACGTTGAAAACGTCTTCGTGGGCTTTCTCCACTTCATCGAACAGGATCACCTGATAGGGCCGCCGGCGCACCGCTTCGGTCAAAACCCCGCCTTCGTCATAGCCGACATAGCCCGGCGGGGCGCCGATCAGGCGGGACACCGCGTGCTTTTCCATGAACTCGCTCATGTCGATCCGCAGCATCGCGCGTTCATCGTCGAACAGGAAATCCGCCAGTGCCTTGGTAAGCTCGGTCTTGCCAACCCCGGTCGGCCCGAGGAACAGGAAGCTGCCGATCGGCCGGTTGGGGTCTTGCAGGCCTGCCCGCGCCCGGCGTACCGCGTGTGCCACCGCTTGCAGGGCTTCTTCCTGGCCAACCACCCGGCCGCGCAGTTCGTCCTCCATGCGTAGCAACTTGCCGCGTTCGCCTTCCAGCATTTTGTCCACCGGCACGCCGGTCCAGCGTGAAACGACAGACGCGATTTGTTCCTCGGTCACCGCCTCGTTGACCAGCTTGCCGCCGTCACGCGCGGCGGCGATCTTGGCTTCCAGCGCCGGAATTTGGCCGTAGCGCAGTTCAGATACCCGGGCGAAATCGCCACGCCGCTGCGCGACCTCTTCTTCATTGCGATACTGGTCCAACTGCTCCTTCAGCTTCTGGCTGCCCTGCAACTTGTCCTTCTCGGCTTTCCACGCCGCCGTCATGGCGTTGGATTTTTCTTCCAGCCCCGATAGTTCAAGCTGCAACTTGCCGAGGCGATCCTTGCTGGCGGCGTCCTGTTCTTTTTGCAGGGCCACCTGCTCGATCTTCAACTGCATGACCCGGCGATCAAGCTCGTCGAGTTCTTCCGGCTTGCTATCGACCTGCATGCGCAGGCGCGACGACGCTTCGTCCATCAGATCGATCGCCTTGTCGGGCAGGAACCGATCGGCGATGTAGCGATTGGATAGGGTCGCGGCAGCTACCAGCGCGCCATCGGTGATGCGCACGCCGTGATGCAGTTCGTATTTGTCCTTGATGCCGCGCAGGATGGAAATTGTGTCTTCAACGCTGGGTTCGCCGACGAAAATCGGCTGAAACCGGCGGGCAAGGGCGGCATCTTTTTCGACGTGCTTGCAGTATTCGTCGAGCGTGGTGGCGCCGACGCAATGCAGCGCGCCGCGCGCCAGTTCCGGCTTGATCAGGTTGGACGCATCCATCGCCCCATCAGCCTTGCCGGCGCCCACCAGCGTGTGCATTTCATCGATGAACAGCACGATTTCCCCCGATGCCGCCTCGATTTCCGCAAGCACCGCTTTCAGCCGCTCCTCGAACTCGCCACGATATTTGGCCCCAGCCACCATCGCGCCAAGATCGAGCGCCATCAGCCGCTTGCCTTTCAACGCTTCCGGCACGTCGCCATTGACGATGCGGATGGCAAGCCCTTCGACAATCGCGGTCTTGCCAACCCCGGGTTCGCCGATAAGTACCGGGTTGTTTTTGGTGCGGCGGGCTAGCACCTGGATGGTACGGCGGATTTCCTCGTCACGGCCGATAACCGGGTCGAGCTTGCCGTCGCGGGCCAGCTGGGTCACGTCGCGGGCGTATTTCTTCAGTGCCTCGAAATTGGCCTCGGCGGCCTGGCTGGTAACTTTGCGGCCTTTGCGGATGTCGGCAACGGCCTTTTCGAGCGCCACCGGGGTGGCCCCGGCCTGGCGCAGCGCGTTGGCGGCCGGGCCATCGCCCGCAGCCAGCGCGATCAGCAGGCGGTCCTGGGCAACATACTGGTCGCCGGCTTTCTCGGCGGCCTGTTCGGCGGCATCGAGCAGACGTACCAGGGCCACCGTTGGCTGCGGCGTTCCGGCACCGCCGCCTTGCACTTTCGGTACCTTGGTCAGCGCGATTTCGGTGGCGGTACGGGCGGCAATCGGGTCGCCGCCGGCCGCCTTGATCAGGCCACTGGCGGCGCCTTCTTCATCATCAAGCAGCGCCTTGAGCAGATGTTCCGGCGTGAGCTGCTGATGGAAGTCGCGGATCGCGATGGTGGAAGCCGCCTGAAGAAAGCCCTTGGCGCGTTCGGTAAATTTTTCGATGTCCATGTCATTCTGTCCCTGGTTAGGCGACTGACGCGCCAGTCCCTCAATGAGGCAAACGGCACGCTATGCTTGAGGCGGGATTTGGGGAATGATCCACGTCAAGACAAGGGGATATTACCATGCTGATCGACCGGATTTATCGCTACCCCGTCAAGGGCCTGACTGCCGAGGCGCTGGAGGAAGTCCGGCTTGAAGCCGGGCAGGCTTTGCCGTGGGATCGTGCCTTCGCCCTGGCGCAGGGCAACGCGCCATTCGATCCCGCCGCCCCGGCCTGGATTTCCAAGCGCCACTTCATGTGCCTCATGGCCAACGCCCGTATCGCCGCCTTGCGGTCGAGCTTCAATGATCGCAGCGGCGTGATGACCGTGCTTGCCCCCTATGGCGCGCTGCTTGAAGCCAACGCCCTATCCGTCGCCGGTCGCGCCGAAATCGCCGCCTGGCTGGCAAGCTTCCTGGGCGATGAAGCCCGCGGCACCCCGGTGCTGCATCTGACCCCCGGCCACGTTTTTGGCGACATGCGCGGCAAGGTGATCAGCCTGATCAACCAGGCAAGCCTTGCAGCCCTCGAAACCGCCGCCGGCGCGCGCCGCCACAAGCGCCGGTTCCGCGCCAATATCTGGTTTTCCGGTGCGCCCGCCTGGGCCGAACATGGCTGGCTCGGCCGCGAATTGCTGATCGGCGGCGCCCGCCTGCGGGTAACCCACCGTATCCCGCGTTGTGCCGCAACCGAGGTCAATCCGATTACCGCCGAACGCGATGCCGACCCGGTGGCCGAATTGCGGGCGGCCTTCGGGCATGTCGATCTCGGGGTCTATGCCGAGGTCGTCGAAGGCGGGCGGATCGCGATGGGCGAAGCGATTGAAGTGATGTAAGGCCGCCGGTGCCAGACGCAATTGACAGAGCCAAGCCAGAGGTCGGACACTCCATTAAACCGGAGCGATCCCCCAAGCCATGAACGCTGGCGCCACGATGGCCGATTTTGATACCCCCGCCGACCGCGCCCGCCGTGTCGCCCCGGTGCTGGCGGCCCGCATCGATGCCGATCGCGCCTTGACGCCGGATGTGCTCGCCGCCCTGCACCGGGAACGCCTGTTCCGCTGCCTGTTGCCGCGTCGGTTCTCCGGTGACGAGGTCCGCCCGGCGGATTTCGTCAGAATGATGATCGAAATTGCCTGCGCGGATGCCTCAACCGCTTGGTGCATCGGGCAAGGCTCGGGGTGTTCGATGGCGGCCGCCTACCTCAAGCCCGACATCGCCGACCAGATCTGGGGCCTCGATCCGCGCGCGGTGCTGGCGTGGGGCATGGGGCCGGGGTCCATCGCCAAGGTTGTCGATGGCGGCTATAGCGTTACCGGGCGCTGGCAATTCGCCAGCGGCAACAAACACGCCACCTGGATGGGCGGACATTGTTGGGTGGAGGAACGCGACGGATCGTTCCGCCTGGGCCCGGATGGCGGTAAGCTCGAACGCAGCATGTTGTTCCCGCGCTCCGCCGCGACGTTCACCGACGCCTGGCAGGTCATGGGGCTGCGCGGCACTGGCAGTGACACCTATGAAGTTATCAATCTGTTCGTGGCCGATGACTTCTCGGTTTGCCGCGATATCGACGCCGAACGCTACGAAGCCGGCACGCTCTATCAGTTCACAACTAATCATCTTTACGCATCTGCCTTCGCCAGCGTCGGCCTCGGGGTGGCGCGCGGCATGCTCGATGCGTTTGTCGGCCTTGCGCGGACCAAAACCCCGACCGCAAGCAGCCGTGCGCTGCGCGACAGCCCCACAGTGCAACGCGACCTCGCGCTCGCCGAGGGTAAATGGCGGGCAGCCCGCGCCGGGTTGCTGACCTGCCTGTCCGAAACCTGGGACAGCGTTGCGGCGAGCGGAACGATGACGCTCGACCAGAAGATCGACATAAGGCTGGCCACCACCTTCGCCATCCACCAGGCCAAGGACGTGGTCGATGTGTGCTGGCGCGAGGCCGGGGCAGCAGCGATTTTTGATACCAACCCGTTTGAACGCCGGTTTCGCGACATGCATGCGGTGACCCAGCAAGTGCAGGCACGTATGTCCCATCTTGAAGCCGTTGGGCTGCATCTGCTGGGAGGTGCGCCGAGCCGCAGGTTTATCTAGCTCCAGACCCGTTGCGGTAGCCTCGATGTCCAGCCACACTCGGCGGGGAAACGCCACAAAGGAACCTGAAATGCGCCCGAACCGCCTGCGCCAGAAGCTTGATGCCGGCCTGCCCACTCTTGGCACCCATATCCTGTCGAGTTGGCCCACCTTGGTCGAACTGATCGGCGCCGCCAGTGGCTATTACGATTACGTTGAATTCACCGCCGAATACGCGCCGTTCAACCTCTATGACCTCGATAATCTCGGCCGCGCGCTCGAACTCGCCGGCATCGCCGGGATGATCAAGGTTGAGCAGGGCGAATACACCACCCAATCGATGCGCGCGATCGGCTCCGGGTTCCAGTCAGTGCTGTTCGCCGATGTGCGGACCGTGGCCGATGCCCAGGCGGCGGTCGCTGCGGTGCGCGCCGAAACCCCTGGCAACCGGCGCGGCTTCGGCCTCACCGGGGTTGGCATGCGCCGCGATGTCGGCACCAACCGCGAAGTCGGATCGCCCGCCTATACCAGCGCGTTAGATGACGCGGTGGTGGTGCTGATGGTCGAAAAGCGCCAGTGCGTCGAAGACCTCGATGCCATTCTTGATGTCCCCGGCATCGACATGGTCCAATTCGGCTCGGCCGACTACGCCATGTCGATCGGCCGCGCCGATAATCGCGGCCACAAGGATGTGCGCGCCGCCGAGATCAAAACCATCGAAACCGCGCTGAAAAAGGGCATCCACCCCCGCATCGAAATCGCCGAGCCGGATCAGGCGGCGCCTTACCTTTCGATGGGGGTGAAGCATTTTTGCATTGGCTGGGATGTTGGGATTTTGAGCAACTTCTGGAAGACGCGGGGGGAAGCCATGCATGGGTTACTGGCAGCGAAACCCCCGAAAAGCACGAAGAAAGCCAAAGCGCCTAAAGATAATTATAAGTAGGGCAAGGGCCTTCTTTGTTTGAAAACAAAGAAGCAAAAAAACTTCACTGCTTTGTTGCCGTTGGCGTGGGACCTCACCGCAGTCCCCCGCCA
>JANYCX010000204.1 GCA_025360065.1 Acetobacteraceae bacterium
ATCGCTGCCGCTGAAGCGGAACGTGCCCCAGCTGCCGGCCACGAAGCCAACAGCGCGCTGGTACTTCACGGTCGCGGTGCCGGTGTTGCCCGAAGCCGTCGCGCCACCAGAGTTTTCACGGGTTTCCATGTAGGCGCCATAGGTCAGGCCCTGGGCAGTGGTGCCCTGGAAGCCCCAGTAAATACGAGCGGCAACGCCGATCGAATACGGGGCGGACTGGCCAAGATTCTTGTCGGCGCTGTCGGACAGCATGGCGGCGTCAAAATACATACGGCCGCGGACATAAGCCTGCACGGTGCCGGGTTCGTTGACCTGCGACGGGGCGCTCGACGGGCCATACACGCCGTAGAGGCCCGGAGGGGCGCCGGCGATCAGCGGATTGACGGGGGCGGTGGTCTGGGCGACGGCAGCGCCGGCCAGGCCCACGATCGTCAGGGCGGTGGAAGCCGCCAAGATGGATTTACGCATTGCATTCTCCTCATATCGCCGGATTCCCCGGCTGATGTCTTTAGGCCCCGTCCCGTTACCGGGGCAGCCAGACCTGGACAGAGTAATGCCGCCAGTTTCGACAACGCGCAATGGTGAACGCGTCTGGTTTATGGCATTTCCGAAACACTGTGGCGTAAATAGCACAGTTCGGGTTCAGATTAGCGCACCGATTGCCCCCAGCGCCGGACAAAACCTTGGCAGGCGGCGGGCGGTCGCCCCATCAATCCCGCCCAATGCCCCGACAGCGCCACCGCGCGCCATCGCAGCCCAGCGCACAACCCCTATTCCCGCCACCCCGGTATGGCTGGCGGTGGCGAAAATCGGCGACAAAAACACCAAAGTTGCGCCTGCCTGCCGCGCCCGCCGCAGTTCCATTGTATTATGGGCTGAACTGGTGACCAGCCCGCCCCGACCAGGGCCAATCCCGCGCCGCAAATGCACCCCCGCGCCCAAAGCTGCCGCGAGGCGCCAGTTGCCGGCCACCACCAGCGCGTTGCGACGCGCGCGGCAGATGCGCGCCAGGTCGTGTCCAAGCACTGCGTCGTCGTGGCGGAACACCACCCCGCACAAGCCACGCGGCAGGGCGGCCACCGTCGCGCGGGGATCGGGCAGGCGCTGCGGATCGGTGAACAGCCACAGTACCGGCGTGCGCGATGGCGACTGTCGTGCCTTGACGGCGCGCGCCCAACATAGAAGCCTAGCGTCCATGACCGACCTTGCTGTTGCCCCTACCGACTATAACCATGTTCCTGCGGGCCTGCGCGCGGTGCGCGACCGGATAGATGCCGCCTGCGGTGCCGCCGGCCGTGCGGCGCACGCAGTAACGTTGGTGGCAGTGTCCAAAACCCATCCGGTCGAGGCGGTGATCGCCGCCCTCGCCGTCGGGCAGACGGTGTTCGGGGAGAACCGGGTGCAGGAAGCTGCGACCAAATTCCCCGCCCTGCGCGCAGCCCATCCGGGCATGCGGCTGCACATCATCGGCGGACTGCAAACCAACAAGGCGCGTGACGCGGTGCGCATTGCCGACATGATTGATGTGCTGGACCGGCCAAAACTTGCCGACGCGATTGCCGACGCCATCCAGCGTGAAGGCCGGTCGCCCGACTTGCTGGTCCAGGTCAATGTCGGGGACGAGGCGCAAAAGGCCGGCATCCCGACCGCACAAGCTGATGCCTTCATTGCCGCCTGTCAGGCCCGGTTCGACGGCCGGCTTGCTGGCTTGATGTGCATTCCGCCGGCCGATGGCGATCCGGCGCCGCATTTCGCCTGGCTCGCGGCCTGCGCCGCCCGGCATGGGCTGGGGGTGCTGTCGATGGGCATGTCGGGTGATTTTGAAATCGCCATCGCCCATGGTGCGACCCATGTGCGGGTCGGCACTGCGATTTTCGGCAGGCGCGATTAGCTTGCGGGCCTGCTGAGGCCGGCGTATTGGGGCGCTGGTCGTTTCCGGAGCCACATGATGAACTCCCCTGCCATGGTTGCTAACCGTGCGCCCGGCCTGCGTGCCTCAGCGGTGCTCGGCGCGCTCGGCGTTGTTTACGGCGATATTGGCACCAGCCCGCTTTATGCGTTCAAAACGAGCCTGGAACATTTCAAGAAAACCGGCGTTACCTCAGCCGAAGTGCTCGGGGTGCTGTCGCTGATCTTCTGGTCGCTGATTTTAGTGGTCACCGTTAAATACGTGCTGCTGATTATGCGCGCCGATAACCGCGGCGAGGGCGGCATTCTGTCGCTGATGGTGCTCGCCCAGCGCGGCGTGTCGCATGAACGCGGACGCAAAATTCTCGCCTTGATCGGCATTGCCGGGGCCTGTCTGTTTTTTGGTGATGGCATTATCACCCCGGCGATTTCGGTGCTGTCGGCGTTGGAGGGGATGGAGGTTATCTCCCCGCGTCTAAGTGAGTACGTGCTCCCGCTGGCCGGGGTGATCATTGTGCTGTTGTTCGCCGTCCAGTCGCGCGGCACTGCCAATATCGGACTGTTCTTCGGACCAATCATGGCGCTATGGTTCATTAGCATTGCGGTTCTAGGCGTCGTTGAAATTGTGCAGCGGCCCTACGTGTTGCTGGCGCTGTCGCCGACCTACGGCATCAGTTTGATTATGCATTACAAATGGATGGCCTTTGTTACGATGGGCTCGGTGGTTCTGGCGGTGACCGGGGCCGAGGCGCTTTATGCCGATATGGGGCATTTTGGCCGCAGACCGATCCGGGCTGCCTGGATGTGGCTGGTGTTGCCGTCGCTGGTATTGAATTATTTCGGCCAGGGCGCGCTGGTGCTGTCCGACCCGGCAGCGATCGAAAGCCCGTTTTTCCTGCTCTGCCCGCCAATGTTGCGGGTACCGATGGTGCTGTTGGCCACTGCGGCGACGGTGATCGCGAGCCAGGCGGTGATCTCCGGCGCCTATTCCATGACCCGCCAGTGTATGCAGCTCGGGTTTTTACCTCGGATGACCGTCAAGCATACCAGTGCGACCGAGGAAGGTCAGATTTACGTGCCCCAGGTCACCACCGCGATGCTGATCGGGGTGCTGCTGCTGGTGTTCAGCTTCCGCACCTCGGACTCGCTCGCAGCCGCCTATGGCATTGCGGTCACTGGCACATTCATCTGCACGGGCATTTTGGCGTTGGTGGTGTTCCGCCGGCAGTATCACTGGTCGCGCCTGGCGACGTTTAGCGTCTTTGGGGTGCTGCTGATCCTTGATCTGGTGTTTTTTGCGTCTAACGCGCTGAAAATCCCGGATGGCGGTTACGTGCCGCTGGTGCTCGGCATCGCCCTGATGGCGATGATGACCAGTTGGCATCGCGGCCGCGACCTGCTGCTGGCGCGCTGGCGGGCGGATAGTTTGCGGCTGGATAGTTTCCTGGCGCGCTTGCCGCAATCGCGCACCGTGCGGGTGCCTGGCATGGGCATTTTTATGACCGGCAACCCCGATTTCGTGCCGGCCGCCCTGCTGCACAATCTTAAGCACAACAAGGTGCTGCATGAACGGGTGCTGTTCGTGACGGTGCAGAACGAGGACGTGCCCGACGTGCCGCAAGCTGAACGCAGCGCAGTGACCGAACTTGCGCCCGGCATCCACCGCGTGGTGGTGCGCTACGGCTTCATGGAAAGCCCGAACCTGCCGCGTGATCTGGCGGAATTGCGCCCACTCGGCGTCGATTTAGATCCGATGCAGGCGAGCTATTTTCTTGGCCGCGAAACCCTGGTGCCCGATACCGTGCCGCAAATGCCGTTATGGCGACTATGGCTGTTCCTGGTGCTGGCGCGCAATTCGGTTTCGGCGACTGAGTTCTTCCGGATCCCGAGCGATCGGGTGGTGGAACTTGGGGTGCGGGTGGCGATTTAGATCACCATCCAATCGGCTTACCTTTTCGATTGGATAAAGATGATCGTGTTGGCCGGTCCAAGCTGAACGGATCACGCTCTAGGTAATCGCGGTTACGTAACAGGCGGTCACCGTGATCGCTTTCGGCAAAACGGTGCCAAGAAAACTCGAATTGGTCCACAGATCCTTGGTGAGCCAAAGGTTCGAGGTGATTGCAACCTTGACATAGTGCCCCGGTGCGCTGGCGCAGGTGGTGGCGGTGGTGACGGTGACATTGCTGGCGCTGATCGCGGTCGATGCGCTGCCCAGGAAGCGTTTGGACGTGGTGACCGCGAAGGCGGCACCAGTATTGGCGCCAGTGCAGGCGATGGACCCGATCCCGACGCAGCGCGCGGTGATGGCAGCGGTTGCCTGCAAACCGGCCTTGGTCCAGCCCATCAGGCCCAATTGCAGTGTCCCGAGCGAAACGGTCATGGCGAGCGAAATGACAATCGCTGCCTCCATCGCAACGGTTCCACGCCGATCCCGGATCATTGCAGCAGCACCGTCGCGGTTTCAGTGAGGGTGGTGGCG
The DNA here is from genome assembly GCA_025360065.1 of Acetobacteraceae bacterium. GTDB lineage: Bacteria > Pseudomonadota > Alphaproteobacteria > Acetobacterales > Acetobacteraceae > CAITOL01. The sequence goes on from JANYCX010000204.1 coordinate 4,391, forward strand.
ACGATCTTGCTGAGATGCGGGGCAATCGGGGTGTAGGTGTAGCGCCCGTTTATCACCACATACGTGCTTGCAGATTGCGAATTCGTCGGACATGTCGTGCCGCAGGTCGCCGTGGTCAAGGTTACCGGATAGGCGCTGGGGCAGTAACACGCGGGTCCACTGACGGTCGATGTCGCGGCAAGACCTGCGGTTGCCGAAACATTTATCACGACGTTCTGCAAATTCGCCGCCGTGACACTCGCCCCTGACATGACGGCAAATTGGGCGGACGCCGATACCGCTTCGGCCAGGGTAATCCGCGCGCGCAGCAAGTTGCCGACATCGACCATGGCAGCAAACAACCCCAGCATAACCGGGGCACAGATGGCAAATTCGAGGGCCGCCGTGCCCTTGCGACCCAATCCAGCGAATTTTTCCCGGAGGATCATCGTTCCCCCCTACCGCAGGAGCTTGGCGTTGACAGTATTGCCGCCAGGATTGGTCACGTTCAACACCCCCATCGCCGGACACCCCGCATTGGCCATGCTGGGACTGCCCGATATCGTAACGATATTGGCAATGATCTCGAAGCAACCATTGGCGCCGTTCGATGATGGACTACCGGTAATGTTGACGTTTGTGCCCGGGAAATACAACAGGCCGCTCAAGGTCAGGGCGGCCGATCCGGTCCACTTCGCCAGATTGTTCGTGCTATTGGCGACATTGCTTGCAAACAGCACCCCGGCTATCGTCCCGCCCGCCGCCGTGGCAGCTGTTGGCGCCGACAGCGTCATGGTTGGTGACCCGGACACCGAGAGCGTCGACCCATTGGCAAAGGTCACATTCGACCCCGTTACAGTAGGCGATCCGGAAATCGACATTTGCCCC
>JANYCX010000209.1 GCA_025360065.1 Acetobacteraceae bacterium
CCACACCGTCGCGATAGCCGCGGAACACGATATCGCCGCCGTCGCTGGCCACTGCCGGGCGGACGCGGGTATCGAGCAGTTCCTTTATCGCCTCGACAATTTCCGCGTCTTCCGGCAGCACGTCTTCTTCGGCATCAGCGCCCGCGCCCTCGATCACCGGGCGGCCGGCAACGAAATGCTCCATGATCGCGCCCAGCACGCGGGGCTTCAACGCGGTCCAGCTTTCGGCGTCGGTCTTGGTGACGGTGATGAAATCGCCGCCGAGGAACACCCGGGCAACGCCGGATAATTCAAAGATCGCCGAGGCCAGCGGGCTGCGATCGGCCGCGCCGACATGGGCGAAATCAGCAGTTCCGACGCCCATCACATCCACGCCGGGAAGAAATTTCAAAGTTGCGGGGTTGGGCGTGCCTTCGGTTTCAATAAACATGGGATTGCCTCACAAAGGGGACCAAGCCAGTCCTGGTTAGTCGCTATGTCGTCCGATTTGGGGGGAATGACAAGGTCGGCACGGCGTGTCGATGAAATTTTCGCGGCGGGGCTGATTTGCGCGCTGGGATTGCTATAGTCGGGATATGAAACTCTCCCGCCGCTTGTTCCTCGGTGCCCTTGGCAGCCTGCCGATGGCTCGTATCGCTGTCGGTGCCACCGCGCATCGGCTAACCATCATCCACATGAATGATTTCCATTCGCGGCATGAAGCGGTCGATGGCTCCGCGCTGTCCTGCAAACCGGGCGCCAAACCGGACTGCTTCGGCGGCGCGGCCAGACTTGCCAGCGCCATTGCCGCAGAGCGCGCGGCGGCCGAGGCCGCTGGGCGGGTGGTGCTACAGGTCGACGCCGGCGATCAGTTCCAGGGTAGCCTGTTCTACACCGCCTGGCACGGCGAGGCGGAACTCGCGGTGATGCATCTGCTCGGGACCGAGGTGATGACCGCGGGCAACCATGAATTCGACAATGGCCCGGAAAACCTCGCCCGCTTCGTGCGCGGGGCGAGGTTCCCGGTGCTGTCGGCCAATACCGACGCGACCAGCGAACCCGCGTTAGCCGGACTGCTGAAGCCGCATGTGATGCTGCAAAAGGGCGCGGTAAAGATCGGCATTGTCGGGCTGACCACCCTGGAGACGCCCACCGGATCGTCACCTGGCCCCAATCTGCGCTTCACCCCGCCTGCCGCCGCGCTGACCAGATCGGTGGCCGCCTTGCGCGCCGATGGGGCGCAGCTGGTGATCGCGCTGTCGCATCTGGGGGTTGAGGAAGATCGCGCCATGGCCGGGCATATCGCCGGGGTGGATGTGTTCGTTGGGGGACATTCCCACACGTTGCTGTCCGATAGCGAAACTGGAGCCGCCGGCCCAGCGCATGGCACGTTCGATGGTCCGGCCGGGCGCGCGGTGGTGGTGCAGGCTGCCTGCTTTGGCCGCTATCTCGGCCGGCTGGATATCGACCTCGACGAAAACCACAAAATTATCGCCTATGGCGGCGACACGCGGCATATCGGCCTCGACTTACCCGAAGAACCCCGCGTGGCCGCGTTGGTCGCCGGTTACGCGGCCCAGCTCGATCTGGTGCGCCGCCGCAAAGTGGGTGAGGCGCCCGCGCCGGTCACCAACGATGGCTGCCGGGTGGGGGAATGTGCGCTGGGCAATTTCATCGCCGAGGCACTGCTGGCAACGGTGCGCGGTGCCGATCTGGCCATCATCAACGGTGGTGGGATGCGCACGGGTTTGCCGGGTGGCGCGATCACCATTGGTGATGTGCTGACCATGCTGCCGTTCAGTAATACGGTTGCCACGTTGAAGCTGCGCGGGGCCGATCTTCTGGCCGCGCTTGCCAACGGCGTCGGGCGGGCCGGGGCGGGTGCGTTTCCGCAAATCGCCGGCGCGAAGCTGGTGTGGAATCCCACCAGCAAGACGGTGGTGTCGGTGGCATTGCGACAGGCGGACGGTCGTTTTGTGCCGCTTGATCCGGATCGGGTGTATCTGGTGGTCACCAACAACTTTATGCGGGCGGGTGGGGATGGATATGTTGTGTTCCGCGATCGCGCGATTGAGCCTTACGACGCCGGGCCGCTGCTGAATGATGCGGTTGTCGATGCAATCACGGCGGTGGGGGTTTTGCAGCCGGGGGTGGATGGGCGGATTTCGGCGGGGTAGGGACGAAAATCTCATCCGCCACAAACTCCGCCGCAAGGCGCGTGCCGGCGCTGCCCCAATGGGTATCGTTAGGCAGGTAGACATCGCGCGTTCCATGCTTGACCGCATCGGCTAGCACCCGATCGAGCCGCAAAACCGCTGCCCCGACCCGTTCGGATAGGGGCGCGATGAAATCCGGCATATTGATCCTATCGCGCAAATAGGGATCGTAGACGGTCGTCTTGTCCGGCACGATCAGAAAAAGAAGCCGGGTGTAGCCGTTGGTCTCCGCGATAGTCTGCCAGCTGCGCATGACGCAGGAAATGCGATCAAGGTCCGCCGTTGTCCAGCTTTGCTTGTCGAAATCTTCGGTCAGAACGAGAATTTCCTGAGAGCTCGGGTTTGAGAAGAGATCAGACCGTGTAAGGGAAAGCCGCCGCGCCTGGTCACGATTGCCAAACCCAGTCCCCCGTTTGACGAACTTCACAATGAAGTCGTTGGCTTCATCAACCGCGTCAACGGCTGACAGATGCCATCTGGGACGTTGAACGATGATGGATGGCGCCGCTACTGGACGCTTTTCCAGCCGATCATGTGATCGTAGCGGGGGTGTCGGGCATCCTTGCGGCCCGCCATTGGTAAAGGTCGGGAGTTTTCGCTCTACCCGTTCAACGACAAGCAAGCGTGGCGGATGATCGTGGAAACCTGGCGATTTCAGATATCGATCGACCGAGAGAGCCGTCTCCCACGCAACGCCGATCGATAAGCCCGAAAGGGCCGATAGACGGTCGGTCCAGAACCCGCCGGGTTGGGTTTGGACGCTGGCGACGGTGCGGGACGAAAAGGAATCACCGATCACCATCATATCGTAGGTTTTCGCCGCATCGAATGATTGCGCCAGCGGCGGAAGGTACTGGGTTTGATCCCCAGCCCAACCAAACTGATTTTCCGAGAAACCGCCTTGGCGGGTCAGATCACCGAAATACGGCTGAAGCCGGATTGCCGCGACCATCAGAAAGGCCGCCGTCAGGCCGACGCCGCCGAGCAACACGAAAATGTAGCGCCGATAGGTCATCTAGAACTGAAAATACAGAAATTGGCTAACATGCACCATCTGCGATAGCGACACCACGAATAGCACAAAACAGGTGATGGCCCATAGCAGGCTCGGCCGCCATGCAAAGCTGGCCCGATCAGTATCCGCCCCGTCCAGCACCAATCTGTGCGGCGCCATGATTTGACGCAGGTTCGGAACAAACCAGACGATCACCAGCATGCCTGCCAGCGTCAGAAGCACCGTGCCGCCGGGCCTCGCCACACATGCGCCCTGGCATTGGCCTTGACCTACCATTGCCATCAGCATTTGCCCAGCGTCAGTGATATTGGCGGAGCGGAAAATGACCAATGCCACGGCAACCGAGGTAAATGTCAGCGCCTGCCCGAAGATTGTTTCCGCTCGCGTGGTGGGTCCAGGTCCGCGCCACTGTGCCCATAGATTGTTGATGACTAGATAGACGCCGTGCAATGCGCCCCAGGCGACAAAGGTCCAGTTTGCCCCGTGCCAGAGTCCGCCAAGCACCATTGTGATAACAAGATTGAGATAGCGACGGACCGGCCCCACCCGGTTGCCGCCAAGCGGAATGTAAAGATAATCACGCAGGAACCGCGACAGCGTCATATGCCAACGGCGCCAGAATTCGGCGATCGATGCTGCTTTGTAGGGTGATTCAAAATTCGCCGGCAGTGACATATTCAACATGCGCGACAACCCTATCGCCATGTCACAATAGGCCGAAAAATCAAAATATATCTGTAACGTATAACCCAAGGCTGCGGCCCACGCCACGCCGGGCGGTGCAGTGCCGTGAGTCGCCGCGAGAAAGCCATGATCGGCGATCGGGGCTGCGCCATCGGCCAGAATCAATTTTTTGAACAGGCCAATGGCAAAAACCGTCATGCCAACTGCAAGCGCTTCGGCATTCGGACGCCTTGCAGCAGCCGCCCGAAATTGCGGCAACATTTCTGCGTGATGCAAAATCGGACCGGCAATCAGGTGGGGGAAAAACGTCACGAACAACAGATATTCATCGGGTCTGACATCTTCGACCTTGCCTCGGCTGGCATCCACCAGAAAGGCAATCTGGGTGAAGGTGAAGAACGAGATGCCAATCGGCAAGGCAATATCGAGGTGTGGCACGCCTGCCCCGAGCGCATTCAAGCTTCCCGCCAGAAAGCCGGCATATTTAAACCAGGCGAGGGCCAGGAGATTTATCAGAATCCCGACCCGCAGCAGCGTGCCCGCCGCGCTGCCATTGCCAGCACGCACCAAGGCAACGATCTGGCGTCCGGTCAGGAAATTAACCGCAATCGAAACCAGCAGGATCGGCAGGAACCTTATATCCCACCAACTATAGAACCCGAGCGAGGCGATCGCCAGCGGCCACATACCCGATTGGGGGTAAACTCTGCCGGCCAGAAAATAGATGCCAACCACCAGCGGTAAAAAACCGAACAGAAATTCATACGAATTAAATAGCATCGAAAAGCCTGGGTCTTTGTCCGAAAAATTGGCCGGCGGCGGGCCAGTGAGCGATCGCGCGGTCTGGGAAGGAGGCAACGTCGCCATGATCCTGGAAGATCATGGCAAGCTTCCGAGGCTCCCAGACGCAGAAACCACTGCCGGGTCGACCCGGCCGCTTTTGCGGAAAGACACTAACCAATTTGGCGCATGGCGATCACCCCTCCAGCATCCGTCGCAGCAACTCGACATCCTCGGCAAACGCCGGATCCACCGCCATCAATTCAGCAATCCGGCTCACCGCGTGCATCACCGTGGTATGATCGCGATTGCCGAATTTGCGCCCAATTTCCGGCAGGCTGCGGCTGGTGAGCTGTTTGGCCAGGTACATCGCCACCTGACGCGGCCGGGCCACCGCGCGCGCACGGCGGGGGGACGACATATCACTCAGGCGGATATTCCAGTGCTCGGAAACCTTGCGTTGAATTTCCTCGATCGTGACCCGGCGTTCATGGGCTTTGAGGATGTCGTGCAGAAGTTCGTGGGCGCTTTCGAGGGTGATCTGCTGGCCGAACAAATTCGCGTGCGCAACAAGGCGGTTCAACGCACCTTCGAGTTCGCGGATGTTGGTGGTTATCTTGTGGGCGAGAAATTCAATCACCTTGCCCGGCACCGCGACATTTGCGACCGAGGCTTTGGCTTCGAGGATCGAGATGCGCAGTTCATAGGTGGTGGCGTGCAGATCAGCGACCATGCCGCTGCCCAATCGGGTGCGGACCCGCTCTTCAAGGCCGCTGAGATCGGAGGGGGATTTGTCAGCCGAAATCACGATCTGCTTACCGCTTTCAACCAGCGCGTTGAAAGTGTGGAAAAACTCGTCCTGGGTCGCGTCCTTGTTGATCAGGAATTGCAGATCATCGATCATCAGTACGTCAACGCTGCGCAGCTGTTCCTTGAACGCCATGGTGGATTGGCTGCGGATCGCCGCGATGAAGCGATACATGAACTTTTCGGCCGACATATAGGCAACCGTTACCGGGCCGCCGGGGCGATCAGGGTCGGTCAACTGCCAGGCGATGGCATGCATCAGATGGGTTTTGCCAAGGCCGACACCGCCATAGAGAAACAGCGGGTTGAAGCCCGGACAGGCAGGCTGTTCAGCCACGCGCTGGGCGCAAGCTTGGGCGAAGGCATTGGGTTTGCCCACGACGAAATTGGCGAAAGTGTAACGCGGGTCGAGAATACCCAGGTCGGGCAGCCGATCTTCCGCGCGGGCACTCGCGTTGGCGAGTGCCACGCCCAGTCCGAGTGACGCTGCCAGCGGGGTAATGGCCGGGGCCACGGATTCCGCCATGCCGATTCCCCGGACGCCCGTACCAACGCGGATATCCACCCGACGAATGGTCGGACTTTCGGCTTGCCACAGAGCATCGAGCCGGTTGCCGTAATGGGTGCGTACCCAGTCGCGCAGGAAGCGGGTTGGCAAGTGGACCGTCACTTCGTCGCCATCGACGCCAATCAGGGTCATCTGGCGAAGCCAGTTGCGGTATTCGATTTCGCCCACTTCGGCCTGCAGCCGGCCACGCACCCGCGCCCAGATCGACGCCACTTGCGGGTCAACTTGCCGGGATGGGCCATCGGGGAAGCCTGCTTCCCCGTCGATGCCGTTATTGTTGATCAATGCCCATCACCCCATCGCCGATCGGTTGATCGGTCGCGCGCGCCGTCGCGTCAACATGCTGATAAACTTAACATTAATTAAAATGCTGAGTTTTCGCTACACGTCTAGCAACAAGAGTTGACTAGGCTCAAACCGCGCGAAAGGCAATGGGAAACATTGCTCGCGCAGTAATTATTTGTAATATTGAAGTAATGGGATAGTAAAACGCGGCATTGTGGTTGCTCTATACTACAGCAACTCAGCAACATTCCCTAAACTGTTGATCTCGCAAGCGCGAAATCTTGCGCTTGGAGCCAACACACCCGACAACGCAGATCTTAAGCTCCGATTGCCTTGATACGCTTCGACAGGCGTGAAATCTTGCGTGCAACTGTGTTGAGGTGCAGCACACCCTTGGTCGTGCCACGCTGCATTTCGGGCTGCGCATTGCGCAGCGCCTCAACCGCGGCGGTCTTGTCACCGCTGGCAATAGCCAGTTCGACCTTCTTCACAAAGGTCCGCACGCGGGATTTGCGGGCGTTGTTGCGCACGGTGCGCACTTCTGTCTGGCGGATGCGCTTGCGCGCCGATGCGGTGTTGGCCATTGGGTCTCGGCTATCCATACGGTAAGGAAGGGGCGGGTTCTAGGCAGGTGGCGGCGGCAAGTCAACCATCGTTCTGGCGGGCACGCGATCACTTTCTCGGGAAGGCTATCTTTTGAAGGCGGGCTTACGCTTCTCGGCGAAGGCGGACATGCCTTCCTGCTGGTCCGGGGTGCCGAACATCGACAAGAACAGCCGGCGTTCAAAGCGGACACCTTCATTCAGGTTCACTTCGAAAGCACGGTTCACGGTTTCCTTGGCCATCGCAACCGCAATCGGCGACAGATTGGCCAGGCCCGCAGCAATCTTGAGGGCTTCCTCGATCAGGGTTTCGGCCGGGAAGACCCTGGATACCAGATTGGCCCGCTCGGCCTCGGCCGCATCCATCATCCGTGCGGTCAGGATCATATCCATCGCCTTGGACTTCCCCACCGCCCGCGTCAGCCGCTGGGTGCCACCCGCGCCCGGCATCACCCCGAGGTTGATCTCGGGCTGGCCAAATTTGGCGGTGTCGGCGGCAACGATGAAATCGCACATCATCGCCAGTTCACACCCGCCGCCGAGCGCGAAGCCCGCCACCGCCGCGATCACTGGTTTCTTCACCTGCAACACGGTTTCCCAGTGTTTGCCAATAAAATCATTCTGGTAAACATCGGGGTAAGTGCGCCCGAGCATTTCCTTGATGTCAGCGCCGGCGGCGAATGCCCGGTCACTGCCGGTCAGCACGATGGCGCCGATCGCGGGGTCGGCGTCAAATGCCAGCAACTGGGTGCCGAGTTCGCGCATCAACTGGTCGCACAGCGCGTTGAGCGTCTTGGGGCGATTGAGGCGGATCAGCCCGACGGCACCATGGGTTTCGACCAGGATCATCTCAGCTGCGGACATCGGGGCGGCTCCAGTCATGATAAAACGTTTTAGTTAGCGTTGGGTGCGTGGGCAATAGAAGCTCGACCGGCCAGACTGCACGATGCGGGCAATGCCGGCGCAGGCGGTGCCGCCAGGACAGCCGGCGCAACGCTCGCCCTCGCGGCCGTAAACTTTCCAGGCTTTCTGGAAATAACCAAGCTCGCCATCCGGTTGAACATAGTCCCGCAGGCTGGACCCGCCAGCGGCGATGGCTTCGGTAAGGGTTGCCTTGATTTCGATCACCAGACGCTTGACCTCGGGCGGTGTGACCGCCAATGCCTGCCGGGTGGGGGCAATGCCGGCGCGGAACAGCGCCTCGCAGACATAGATATTGCCAAGCCCGGCAATCTTGCTTTGGTCAAGCAGCGCCGCCTTGATTGGAGTATGCCTGCCGGCGAGGGCCGCTGCAAGAATTTTGGCAGTGAAGTCGCGCCCCAGCGGTTCCGGCCCCAATCCCGCGAGCAGACGATGCTGGTCTTCCACAGCCGTCGCCACCAGATCGACCGCGCCAAACCGGCGCGGATCGACAAAGCCAACCACAGTGCCGTCGGTTGTCTCGATCGTCATATGCTCGTGCAGCGGCGTTTCGTTCGACCCGGCCGGGCGGATCAGCATACGGCCCGACATGCCGAGATGGAGCAGCATGCTGTCGCCGCCATCCAGCCGCATCAGCATGTATTTGGCCCGGCGACGGAACCCGGCGATCACCGCCCCGGTCAGCCGGCGGGCAAGATTGGGCGGAAACGGAAAGCGCAAATTAGGGCGATGCACGGCCGCCCGCGCAATGGTGCGCCCGTCCAGCACCGTCGCCAGCCCACGCATCACAGTTTCGACTTCGGGGAGTTCCGGCATGATGGGCTTCACGCTATAGAGGACACCCATGAGCGACAACCCATCGATCGATTTCGGCTTCCGCGAGGTTGACCGGGCAGCCAAGAAGCCGCTGGTGCGGGCGGTGTTCGACAGCGTGGCGCCGCGGTACGACTTGATGAACGATCTGATGTCGCTCGGCATTCACCGGATCTGGAAGCAGGTTTTCCTGACCGCGCTTGACCCGAGGGCCCATAAATCCTTGCTCGATCTGGCCGGCGGCACTGGCGATATCAGCTTTGGCTGGCGCGAAAAAGGCGGTGGGCCAGTGATCTTATCGGACATCAACGAAGCCATGCTGTGTGTCGGGCGTGACCGGGCCATAAATCGCGGATTGGTGAACGGGATCGATTTCCTGGTCGCCGATGCCGAGGCATTGCCATTGCCGGACCGGTCGGTAGACACCGTCACCATGGCGTTCGGCCTGCGCAACTGCACCGACAAGGCGGCCGTGCTGGCCGAGGCGCGGCGGGTGCTCAAGCCGGGCGGGCGGTTCTTCTGCCTGGAATTTTCCACCGTGCGGGTCGCGGCCCTCGCCCCGGTGTACGATGCGTGGTCATTCAAGGTGCTGCCGCGCCTCGGCCAGGCAATCGCCGGTGATGCCGACAGCTACCAGTATCTGGCCGAAAGCATTCGGATGTTCCCCGATCAGGACAGTCTCGCCGCGATGTTCGGCACGGCCGGCTTTGCCCGGGTCAAGGTTGCGAACCTGTCGGGCGGGATCGCCGCCATCCATAGCGGGTGGCGGCTGTGAAACGCATTCTGCTCGTCATCACCGGCGGGATTGCCGCCTTCAAAGCCATCGAGCTAGTTCGCCTGCTCCGCAAATCCGGCTACCGCGTTACCTGCGTGCTGACCAAGTCGGCCGCCGAGTTCGTCACCCCACTCAGTCTTCAGGCGGTGAGCGAAAACAAGGTTTATGGCGACCTGTTTTCCCTGACGGATGAAAGCGAGATGGGCCATATCCAGCTGTCACGCGCCGCCGATCTGGTGGTGGTGGCGCCGGCGACCGCCAATTTCCTTGCCAAGATGGCGGCCGGGATTGCCGATGATCTGGCATCCACCGTGATGCTGGCGACCGATAAACCGGTGTTGGTGATGCCCGCAATGAATGTCCGCATGTGGCTCCACCCCGCGACCCAGGCCAATATGGCAACGCTCGCCGGGCGCGGCATCGGCGTGATCGGCCCAGACGACGGCGCGATGGCCTGCAATGAATTTGGCCCTGGCCGTCTTGCGGAACCTCCCGCGATTTTCGCCGCGATCGAAGCCGTCTTGACCACGCCCAAGCCGCTCGCCGGCAAGCATGTGCTGGTAACCTCCGGCCCGACCCATGAACCGATCGACCCGGTGCGCTACATCGCCAACCGCAGCAGCGGCCGGCAGGGCAACGCAATTGCGGCCGCGCTGGCGGCGCTCGGCGCGCGGGTCACGTTGGTCAGTGGCCCGGTATCGCTGCCGTTTCCACCCGGCGTCACTGTGTGCCGCGTCGAAACCGCTACCGAAATGCTCGCCGTTTGCCAGGCGGCATTGCCGGCCGATGCTGCCATCTTTGCCGCCGCCGTGGCCGATTGGCGGGTTGCCAATGCCGGGGAGCGCAAGCTCAAGAAAACGCCAGGTGGCGCGCCCCCCGCCCTCGTGCTGGTGCCCAACCCCGATATTCTGGCGACGATTTCCAGCCCCGGTCCCAACCGCCCGCGCCTCGTGGTCGGGTTCGCCGCCGAAACCAACGACCTGATCGCCAACGCCCAGGACAAACGCCGCCGCAAGGGCTGCGACTGGATCGTCGCCAATGACGTCTCGCCCGCCACCGGCATCATGGGCGGCACCGAGAACGAGGTCCAACTCATCACCGAAGCCGGCATCGAACCCTGGCCACGCCTCGGCAAGGACGAGGTCGCCCACCGCCTCGCCCAACGCATCGCGGACGCGCTGGCATGACCCAAACCATCCAAGTCCAGCGCCTCCCGCATTCCGACGGCCTTGCCCTGCCGACCTATGCGACCTCGGGCGCCGCCGGGATGGATTTGCTCGCCGCCGTCACCACCCCGGTCACCATCGCCCCTGGCGCGCGGGTGCTGATCCCAACCGGCCTCAAAATCGCCTTGCCTCCCGGCTACGAACTGCAAATCCGCCCGCGATCTGGCCTCGCCCTCAAGAACGGCATTGTGCTGCCCAACAGTCCGGGCACGGTGGACGCAGATTACCGCGGCGAGTTGCAGGTGATCGTGATGAACGCCGGTCAGGAGGCCTTCACCGTCGAACGCGGCATGCGCATCGCCCAGGCAGTTCTCGCGCCAGTGGTTCGGGCAGTGTGGGCCGAGGTCGCGGCACTCGGTGAAACCACGCGAGGCGAGGGTGGTTTCGGCAGCACCGGCGTAACGTCACACCCCTGACATATCTGGCGGGGTGACAGGCGGGGCGGCCTGGGTTACAGGCCGCTTTCCCCCAGTCGTTTAGGTCCGCCGATGGCACGCACCACTTTACCTGCCGCCCTCGGCGGGCGCCGTCTGCCGAATATCTGGGATATCGCGGCAGTGCTATGCGTGTTCGGCGGCCTCGTGGCGCTGTCTCACTCAGCGCGTGGAACGTTGGTGCCGCTGTCGGCGCTGGAAACCAGCGCCATCACGCTCGACCCTTGGGCGTTGCCTGACTACGCGCTGCGCACCACCTTGCGGATGTTTGCGGCGTTGGCGGCATCCTTGCTGTTCACCTTCACCTACGCGCCGCTCGCCGCCAAAAGCCGCCGCGCCGGGCTGATCATGGTGCCGATCCTCGATATTTTGCAGTCGGTGCCGGTACTGGGATTTCTGACTTTCACCATCGCGTTTTTCATGGCCTTGTTTCCCGGCCAGGTGATGGGGCTGGAGCTTGCCGCGATCTTCGCGATTTTCACCAGCCAGGCCTGGAACATGGCGTTCAGCTTCTACCAGTCGCTGACCACCGTGCCCGGGGACCTTGATGAAGCTTGCAAAGGGTTCCGGCTGACCGCCTGGCAGCGTTTCTGGCGCCTCGAAGTGCCGTTCGCCATGCCGGGCCTGGTCTGGAACACCATGTTGTCAATGTCGGCCGGCTGGTTTTTCGTCGTCGCCTCGGAAGCCATCAGCCTCGGCGACACCACCTGGAAGCTGCCGGGCATCGGGTCCTACGTTGCGACGGCGCTCGACCAGAAGGATCTCGGCGCGATTGCCTGGGCGATCCTGGCCATGCTGCTGGTCATCCTCGCCTATGACCAGTTGCTGTTCCGCCCGCTGGTGGCGTGGTCGGCGAAGTTCCGCTTCGAGACCACCGCGAGCGCCGAGGTCGAAGACCCCTGGATGCTGCGCCTGATCCGCCGCACCCATGTGCTGCGGGTGGTCGGCGGCAAGCTCGGCGACGGGCTGACCTGGTTTGGCGGCCTCCGTATCGCCTTCCCGCAATTTCGCCCGACGCGTGAGGCAGCACCCACCCGCCTCGGCGATGCGGTCTTCGGCCTGTGCGTCGGGGGTGCGGCGATCTACGCGATCTGGGCGATCGCGACCTATGTCGCCGTCGATTTGAGTTGGTCCGATGTCGGCGAAACCCTGGTGCTCGGCCTGATCACTCTGCTGCGGGTGATGGTGCTGATGGTGCTGGCGTCGCTGATCTGGGTGCCGATCGGGGTATGGCTCGGCCTGCGCCCGACCTGGGCGCGCCGGGTGCAGCCGGTGGCGCAGTTTCTCGCCGCATTCCCGGCCAATCTGCTGTTTCCGCCCTTCGTGATCGTGATTGTCGCCTTCAAGCTAAACCCCGATATCTTCCTGACGCCGCTGATGGTGTTGGGAACCCAGTGGTACATTCTGTTCAACGTGATTGCCGGTGCCGCCGCCTTTCCGGGTGATTTGCAGGAGGCCGCCAAGAATTTCCGGGTTGGCGGCTGGCTGTGGTGGCGCCGGGTGATCCTGCCAGGGATTTTGCCGTATTACGTCACCGGCGCCATCACCGCTTCCGGCGGGTCATGGAACGCGGCAATCGTGTCGGAGGTCGCGGCTTGGGGCGATGACAAAATCGCCGCCCATGGCCTTGGTGCCTATATCGCCCAGGCCACCGAACGCGGCAATTTCCATCAGATCGTGCTCGGCGTCGCGGTCATGTCGCTGTTCGTGGTGCTGGTGAACCGCTTCTTCTGGCGCCCGATCTATGCCCATACCAGCCGCCGCGCGACGATGACGTAAGGAGAGGCCTAGATGATCGCCATGACCAACCTCGTCGAAATCCGCAACTGCCGGCAGGCCTATCACAAGGACAGCAACGCCGATCTGGTGGTGCTCGACAATGTGGATCTTACGCTTGCGGAAGGCGAAATCGTTGGCCTGCTGGGGCGATCGGGTTCGGGTAAATCGACCTTGTTGCGCATTGTCGCAGGCTTGCTGACCCCGACATCGGGCGATGTCCGCTGGCGGGGCGCACCGATGACCGGGCCCGCGCCGGGGGTCGCGATGGTGTTCCAGTCTTTCGCGCTGTTTCCCTGGCTCACGGTCGAGGAAAACGTCGAACTGGGCCTCGAAGCCCTTGGCATTGGCCGCGCCGAACGCGCTGACCGCGCCGAGGCCGCGATTGACCTGATCGGCCTCGGCGGTTTCGAAAGCGCCTTCCCCAAGGAATTGTCCGGCGGCATGCGTCAACGGGTCGGCCTTGCGCGGGCGTTGGTCGTGCAACCCGAATTGCTGCTGATGGACGAACCGTTCAGCGCGCTCGATGTGCTGACCGCGGAAACCCTGCGCACCGATCTGATCGATCTATGGATGGAAAAAAAGCTCCCGATCAAGTCGATCCTGATGGTGACGCATAATATCGAGGAAGCGGTGCTGATGTGCGACCGCATCCTGGTCTTCGCGTCCAACCCAGGCCGGGTCGCCAGCGAAATCAAGGTGCCCTTCGCCCATCCGCGCAACCGCCACGACGCCGCCTTTCGCCAAATGGTCGATGACATTTACGCCCTGATGACCCGTCGCGCCCCGACCCCACCGCCGGCCATTGCCTCCCCAGCCGCCGCCGCCGGGTTCGCCACCCGCCTCCACCCGGTTAACACCAATCTGCTCGCCGGCCTGATGGAAACCCTGGTCGCCGCCCCTTACGGCGGCCGGGCCGATCTGCCGGCGCTGGCCGACGATCTGCAAATGGAACTGGATGAGCTGTTTCCGTTGGGCGAGGTGCTGCATCTGCTGCAATTCGCGGTGCTGGAAGAAGGCGATATCCGCCTGCTCGATGCCGCCCGCGCTTTCGTCGATGCCGATACCGACACCCGCAAAACCATGTTCGCTGCGGCCCTGCGCACCCAGGTGCCGCTGATCGCCGCGATCCGTCGCACACTGGATGAACGCTGGAACCATCGCGCCCCGGCTTTGCGCTTCCGCGACGAACTGGAAGACCACATGTCGCCCGACTATGCCGAGGAAACCCTCGATGCGGTGATCGGCTGGGGGCGCTACGCAGAACTGTTCAGCTATGACGATGAAAGCGGCCAGTTCAGCCTTGATGATATCGAGGTCGGGCAATGAAGGCGCCCCCCGCTCCTTGCGGCAAAAGGTCGGGTTAAAGGTGCCGTATTGAGCCTTTTTATTACGATAACGTAACAATTTAAGCACAAAAAACCGCCTCGACTTAAGCGTCTAAAAAACGCGCAACCGGCGAAACCACCACACTTCCCATTTCCGCAGCCGGCGCAGGCACCGGCGCAACCCGCTTCACCGCGCGAACCACCTCCGGCAATGGATCGCCGCTCAGCATGCGCAATAACGGCCTCAGCACCCGCCCGGCTTGCGGAACCTCCGCGAGAAATGCCTCGCACTCCGCCTCGGTCAGTAAATGCCGCAACTGCAACCCGCAGGCCACCGCCTCGTAGCCCAGCGTCCGCAGCAGCCAGTCCGGCGCGGTGGGATAATCCGGCATGGTGGTCAACTGCCCGGCCCGACTGGCACGCGGCACCCGAGGCACCGGCGCCATCGGCGACACACCCGCGCGCCACAGCGCCACCAGACGTTCCAACCGCGCCCGCATCCGCGCAATCCGCCCCCACACCGCCAACAGCAACACTGTCAGCGTCCGGTCACGCGCTGCACGTCGCGCAATCGCGGCTTGCAGGTCAGAGAGGATGCGGGAAAAATTGAACATCTGCGTCACTAACACGCAAATCATATAATTGTCAATACTTTTAACTTTTCCTGACCTAAAGCCTCGACCTAAACGCCAATCTCCCCCAGGAAATCCCCAACAAACCGCCGCATCACTGCCAGCCGGGTTTCCGCTATCGCCTGCCCGGCGAAAGTGCGAAAGCCTTCGGCAATCCTGAACAGCTTGACGTCGAAATGATCGAGCGCAAAGTGCGCGTCGTCATACGGTCGATCAATCGCACGCGGATCGGTCGGGTGATACAGCCCCGACCCCATCCGCCCACCGACGTAAAAGCACCGGGCAATGCCGATCGCCCCGATCGCATCGAGCCGATCGGCGTCTTGCAAAATACGCGCTTCCAAGGTCTCCGGTTCAATCGCCGCCGAAAAACTATGGGCGGCAACCGCGTGCGCCAACGCGGCAACCCTTTCCGGCGCAAACCCCAGCTCTGCCGCGATGTCCCCCGCTCGCGCCGCCGCCAGCCGCGACGCCTGGGCGCGCAACGGCGAATTCTTCTCGACCGCGACGCAATCATGCAAAATCACCGCCGCCATCAGCAATTCCACATCGCAATCCGGCGCGGTCGCGGCAATTGCCGCCGCATTCCGCCAGACCCGCAGGATATGGGACAGATCATGCGACCCATCGCTGCCAGGCGGGTCAAGCCGGGCGAGCAAGGCCTCGGCCAGGGCTTGGTGCGGGTGAAAGGCGGCGGCGGTTTGCGTGTCGGTCATACCCCGTCGCTTACCACGGGCAACGGTCTCGCAAAAACCTCCGGGTCGGTCTAATCCGGTGCAACGAATTTCGGAGGCCCAATCCCATGCTGCGTCTGGACACCAAAATCGCCTTCATCACCGGCATCGGTTCGGTCGGCGAAGGCTGGGGCAATGGCCGCGCCACTGCGACCCTGTTCGCCCGCCAAGGTGCGGCCATCTTCGGCACCGACATCAATCCCGCCGCCGCCGAGGCCACCGCCGCCACCATCGCGTCCGAGGGCGGCATCTGCGCCGTGCAACGCTGCGACGGCACCGACAGCGACGCGGTCGCCGAAGCCGTAAAAGCCTGCATGGCCCGCTTCGGCCGCATCGACATCCTGGTCAACAATGTCGGCGGGTCCGCGCCCGGCGATCCGGTCAGCATGGACGAAGCGGTGTGGGACGCTCAGATCGACCTCAACCTCAAAACCGTCTTCCTGTCCTGCAAGCACATCCTGCCGATCATGCAGGCGCAAGGCGCGGGGGTGGTGGTTAACGTGGCCTCCGTCGCCGGCATCCGCGATCAATTGGGCCGCGACTATATCGCCTATGCCGCCAGCAAGGCCGGCGTCATCCGGATGTCGAAAGCCATCGCCATGTCGAACGCCAAAAAGGGCATTCGCTGCAACACTGTTGTGCCTGGGCTAATGCACACGCCCCTGGTCGAAGCCCGGCTGGTGCGCCAAATCGGCGGCAATGACGCTGAAAAATTGATCGCCGAACGCAATGCACGGGTGCCGCTCGGCAAAATGGGCGACGCCTGGGACGTGGCGCATGCGGTTTTATTCCTCGCATCCGACGAGGCCAAATATATCACCGCGACCGAAATTGTCGTCGATGGCGGGGTGACGGCGGCCCGGCCCTAAAAAACGCTGCTCGCGTTCCATCCGGATTTTTTCAAAAAATGGAAATGCGATCGGACAGCAAATGGGGGTTGGTTTACTGGACCTGTTCGCCCTCAACC
>JANYCX010000226.1 GCA_025360065.1 Acetobacteraceae bacterium
CTTGACTGCGATGATCCGCGCGCCCTTTTGGACGAAGCCGGTTGCGTCCTGGGCAACATAGGTCACGCCGAGCGCGCGGGCGCGACGGCGGAGTTCGGCGAGCAGGCCGGGGCCGTCGAACCAGCCTTCACCGCTTTCACCGACGGCACCGAGGGCGATGTCGTCGGTGTTGATCCATGGGAAGCGTGCGCGCAAAGCCCCAGGATCGAGCAGGGAAATATCGGCGCCATTGTCGCGTTGGATCGCTTGATTTTCGCGCAGGATGTCGGCGCCAGCATCCGTTGCCAGGAACAGATAGGCGCGCTGCTTCAGGCCGGCCTCTGGCATATCGCGCAGGAATTCCCAGCCATATTGCGACATCGCAATGCAGACCGGGGTGGAGAATTGCTGGCGGATGGAGCTTGCCGACAGGGATGAGGAGGCGATCCGGTAGGTTGGGTCTCGCTCGACGACGGTGATTTGGCCCTTGAAGTCCGGGCGTTTGGCGAGGTGATAGGCAATTGAACTGCCGACTGCGCCGCCGCCGATGATGGTGATGTTCATGGTGCGTGTGCGCCCTCACCCCGGCCCTCTCCCGGGGGGAGAGGGGGAAGAAAATTGTTCATCTTCAATAACTTTTGGGGAGGCCGAGCACGCGCTCGGCAATGTAGCACAGCACCAACTCGCGGCTGATCGGGGCGATGCGGGGGATCAGGCTTTCGCGCATGTAACGTTCGACGTGGTATTCCCTGGCATAGCCCATGCCGCCATGGGTCATCACCGCTTGGGTGCAGGCCTTGAAGCCGGCTTCAGCGGCGAGGTATTTGGCGGCATTGGCCAATGCGCCTGCTTCGCGCCCGGTGTCGTAGGCCCAGGCGGCGTGCATCGTCATCAGGCGGGCGGCTTCGAGTTCCATCCAATTTTCCGCCAGCGGGTGCTGGATCGCCTGGTTCTGGCCGATCGGGCGGCCGAAGACCACCCGCTCGGTCGCATAGGCGCGGGCGCGGTCGAGCGCGCAGAGGCCCAATCCCACGGCCTCGGCAGCGATCAGGATGCGTTCGGGGTTCATCCCGTGCAGGATGTTGCGGAAGCCCGCGCCTTCTTCGCCAATGCGGTCCTCGATCGGGATTTCGAGGCCGTCGAAGAAGACCTGGTTCGAATCGACCGCCTTGCGGCCCATTTTGTCGATCTGACGGACTTCAACCTTGGTGCGATCAAGCGTGGTGTAGAACAGGCTCAGCCCTTCGGTCTTTTTCTTCACCTGATCGACCGCTGTGGTGCGGGCCAGCAATAATATCTTGTCGGCGACTTGCGCGGTCGAGGTCCAGATTTTCTGGCCGTGGACGATGTAGCGGTCGCCCTTTCGTTCGGCGCGGGTTTTGATCGCGGTGGTGTCCAATCCGGCATCGGGTTCGGTAACGCCAAAGCAGGATTTTTCCACACCGGCGATCAGCGGCGGCAGCATGCGGCGCTTTTGTTCGTCGGTGCCGAACACCACCACCGGGTTGAGGCCGAAGATGTTCATGTGGATCGCCGAGGCCCCCGACAACCCGGCACCCGATTGGGCGATGGCCTGCATCATGATCGCGGCCTCGGTGATGCCAAGCCCGGCGCCGCCATACTCGACTGGCATGCAGATGCCGAGCCAACCGCCATCGGCGAGCGCCTTGTGCAATTCATGTGGGAAGCGGCCATCCTGGTCACGGGCGCGCCAGAACGCGTCATCGAAGCCGGCGGCTATGCGGGTGACCCCGTCGCGGACGGCGATCTGGTCATCGGTCAGGGCAAAATCCATGCGGTACTCTCGCCTCCTGGGCAAAGCTGGGCCATCTTGCCGTGCCGCCGCTGGGTGGGCAAATCGAACGGAGCCGCGATGCACGTCCCCGCCATGATCGACCAGGCCGAAACCGCCCGGCGCCTGCCCTTCCCCGCGCTGATCGCGGCAATACGGGCGGGTTTCATCGCGGGCGCGGATGCCCCGTTGCGCCATCGCCATGACCTTGCCGAGGCCGGCGGCACCTTGCTACTGATGCCGGCGTGGCGGGGGGCGGCGATGATGGGGGTGAAAATCGTCACGGTGTTTCCCGAAAACGGCAAGCGCGGGCTGAATGCGGTGTCCTCGACCTATCTGCTGTGCGACGGGCGGACCGGACAGCATCTGGCGATCATCGACGGCAACGAGTTGACCGCGCGGCGGACGGCGGCGGCATCGGCGTTGGCGGGGGATTATCTGGCGCGCCGCGATGCGCGGCATTTGCTGGTGGTCGGATCGGGGCATGTCGCGTCCATGCTGCCAGCCGCGTGGGCGGCGGTGCGGCCGATTGACAGCGTCACGGTCTGGAATATCCGGCCCGAGGGCGCCGAGCGACTGGCGGCCACGCTGCGCGGGCAAGGCTTTAACGCAATCGCTGCAACCGATCTGCAAGCCTGCGTCGCGACGGCGGAAATCGTGTCCTGTGCGACGCTTGCCGCACAACCCTTGATCGCGGGCCGGTGGTTGCGCCCAGGCACGCATCTCGACCTGATTGGCGGGTATCGGCCCGACATGCGCGAGGCCGATACCGAGGCCATGCGGCGCGCCCGGGTTTTCATTGATACCGACGCCGCCTTGGCCGAAGCGGGTGATCTGACCCAGGCCGGCCCGCTCCACATTCAGGGGTCGTTATTCACCCTGTGCCGGGGTGAACATCCGGGGCGGCAAAGCGATGGCGAGATCACAGTGTTCAAATCAGTCGGCAGCGCGATCGAGGATCTTGCGGCGGCGGGCGTTGTTTATCAGCCGCCGGGTTAGCCCAAGCATCAGTTTTCGGTCGCTTGGCGCTGGGCGATCCGCAGAACCTGCGTCATTGCCTGATCGGCAAATAAAATGCCGAACGGCGAGGTCGGCAGCCCAGCCGCACGCAGCGCCTCCAGCGTCCAGGTATTGCAGGTATAGGTCGCATCGTAGGACCCATTCGACGCATAGACCCGCATGTTCCATTCCGGGGCGACACGCAGCAAATCAACCCCGGCATAGGCGCCCGGAGTGAAATCCCGCCAGAGGAATTCCTGTAAACGATCAAGGCCAAGACGGCTGATGTGCAACTGGGTGGCGCGCAGCTTGCTGTCACCCTCGGCCATGGTCGCACCATGGCCGATGACCATCACGATGCCCGGCCCTGGCAGCAGCGCGATCAGCTTGTCGAACGCGTCGGTCTTGGTCTGAAGCTCGTAGCGCCGATTGCCAAAGCTGAAACTGATCCAGGGATTGGCTGGAAACACCCCGCGAAACTGGGCCAGCGGTTCGTCGAGGCTGGGCGCCTTGAGGGCAATTTCGGTGTGCCAGCCATCATCGAGCACCAGAATGGTTTCGGTCAGCGGCGCCGGCGATAATTGCGCAATATCGTCAAATACCCTGGTCGTGGCGCAGCCGGCGAGCTGGGCCATCACCAGGATCAGATATGCCCAGCGCATCACTGGTTAAAAGCTGAGCGTGGTTGCCTGCACCACCAGCGGCAAGCTCCGCACCACGGCGAGAACATCGTCGGGTACCGCTTCATCGACCGATACCAGGCAGATCGCATCGCCGCCGGCCTCGGCACGGCCGAGATGGAAGGTAGCGATGTTGATGCCGGCATCGGCCAGGGTTGCACCGAAGCGGCCGATGAAGCCGGGCTTGTCGAGATTGGTGACATAGAGCATGTGGCGGCCGAAATCGGCTTCGATCTTGATGTCCTTGATTTCGACGATGCGCGGCCGCGATCCGGCGAACAAGGTTCCGGCTATTGATCGGCGGTTCTGATCGGTGGTGACGGTGATGCGCACCAGGGTCTGGTATTCGCTCGGCCGGTCATGGGCGATATCGGCGACATCGATGCCGCGTTCCCGCGCCAGCACCGGGGCGTTGACCATGTTCACCCCCGCCATCACCGGGGCCAGCAGGCCAGCCAAAGCAGCAGCGGTCAATGGCCGATGGTTGAGATGGGCGGCGCTGCCCTCGTACTCGATTTCGACCTTTTTGATGGTCCCGTCGCGCGCCTGGGTCATCTGGCCGGCGAAGGCGCCGAGCAGGCGGCATAATTCCATGTAGGGCTTAAGGCGCGGGGCATCCTCGGCGGAGACTGACGGCATGTTGATCGCGTTGGTGACAGCCCCGGTCAGCAGAAAATCGCTCATCTGTTCGGCAACCTGAAGGGCGACATTTTCCTGCGCTTCGGCGGTGGCGGCCCCGAGATGTGGGGTGCAGACAAATTTGTCCAGGCCGAACAAGGGGCTGTCGGTCGCCGGTTCGGTTTCAAACACATCGAGCGCGGCGCCGGCGATGTGGCCGGATTTCAACGCATCGGCCAGCGCTGCTTCATCGACCAGCCCACCACGGGCGCAGTTGATGATGCGGGCGCCCTTTCGGAGTTTGGCGATGTTTTCGCGGGACAATATGTTGCGCGTCGCCTCGGTCAAGGGCGTGTGCAAGGTGACAATGTCGGCCCGGGCGAGCAGGTCTTCGAGTTCGACCTTTTCCACCCCCAACGCCAGCGCACGCTTGTCGGTGAGGTAGGGGTCATAGGCGATGACGCGCATTTTCAACCCCTGAGCACGGTCGGCAACGATTGAGCCGATATTGCCGCAGCCGATCAGGCCGAGCACTTTGGCGGTAAGCTCGACGCCCATGAAACGGTTTTTTTCCCACTTGCCGGCGCGGGTGGACGCACTGGCCTCAGGAATTTGGCGGGCGAGCGCGAACATCAACGCGATGGCGTGCTCGGCGGTGGTGATGGCGTTGCCGTTGGGGGTGTTCATCACCACCACGCCGCGGGCGGTGGCCGATTTGACATCGACATTATCGACGCCAATGCCAGCGCGGCCAACCACTTTCAGGTTCGGCGCGGCATCGAGCAATTCGCGGGTGACTTTCGATGCCGAGCGGATCGCGAGGCCATCATAGTCGCCGATGATGGCGCGCAGTTCGGCCGGCGACAGGCCGGGTTTGACATCGACTGCAATGCCACGGGCACGGAAAATATCGACGGCGGCGGGCGATAATTTATCGCTGATCAGGACCTTGACCATGATTATTCGGCCTCCGCAATGGCTGCATATTCCGCCGCAACCTGGGCGTAGGCCCAATCGAGCCAGGGCAATAATGCAGCGATGTTGGCAGGATCGACCGTCGCCCCGGCCCAGATGCGCAGGCCGGGCGGGGCATCACGATAGGCACCGATGTCATAGGCGACGCCGTCCTTGTCGAGGATTCCAACGATTTTCTTGGCGGCGGCGGCGCGATCATTATCATCGAGATCGAGGAACCACGGCGCCTTGATAACGAGGCAGATTGAGGTGCAGGACCGGGTTGCCGGATCGACGGCGAGGAAATCCGCCCAGTCGCTGCTGGCCACCCATTTGGCGATATGGGCAAGGCTCGCCTCGCTGCGCCCGATCAGCGCGGGCAGGCCGCCAATGCTTTCCGCCCAGCGCAGCCCATCAAGCGCATCTTCGGCGCAGAGCAGGCTCGGGGTGTTGATGGTTTCACCCTTGAAGATGCCTTCGATCAGCTTGCCGCCCGACATCAGGCGGAAAATCTTCGGCAGCGGCCAGGGCGGGGTGTAGCTCAGCAGGCGTTCGACCGCGCGCGGCGACAAAGCGAGCATGCCGTGGGCGGCTTCCCCGCCGAGGGCCTTCTGCCAGGACCAGGTGACGACATCGAACTTGTCCCATGGCAAATTCATCGCGAAGGCGGCCGATGTTGCGTCGCAAATCACCAGACCTTCACGGTCAGCGGCGATGAAATCGGCATTGGCGAAACGCACCCCCGATGTCGTGCCATTCCAGGCCAGCACCAGATCATGGGCGGGATTGACCTCCGCGAGGTCGGGAAGCCGGCCATAGGGCGCGGTGAGGATACGGGCATCCTTCAGCTTCAACTGCTTGACGATGTCGGATGCCCAGGTTTGGGAAAAGCTCTCATGCGCCAGCACATCGACCGGGCGCGCACCGAGCAGCGACCACAAGGCGAGCTCGACCGCGCCGGTATCGGAGGCCGGCACGATGCCGAGCCGCCAGTCAGCCGGCATGCCAAGAATATCGCGGGACCGGGTGATGATGTCGGCGAGGCGGCCTTTGGGCACCGGGGTGCGATGGGACCGGCCGAGCGCGTCGGTCGGGAGCGCGGCCAGCGAATAGCCGGGACGCTTGGCGCACGGGCCAGAAGAAAAATTGGGGTTGGCGGGTCGGACAGGCGGACGCGCGGCTGGGTCGGCTATTGCCATGGAACTCTCCCTCACAGAAGACATGCGCTCCGGTGGGGGAGCGTGGCCCGCGGCGGTCTTAGTCGGGTTCTTGTTGCCGTGCAACCGCCAAGCTAGGGGGCCGCGCGCATCGCCATGTCCCAGAACGCGGTTTCCAGCATGGTTGCGGCACGGAAGGTGGCAAGCAGTTCCGGGTAGCGGGCGTCGGCACCTTTGGCGGCGCCGAGGCTGTCCAGCTTTTCAATACATCCCTTGACCCAACCGCGATATTCGGCGCCGGCATAGGCATCCATCCAGGCGGTATAGGGATTGCCGACGCGTTGGGTGGCGGGATCGGCGAGGACACGGGCGACCGCTTCGGCATAGCCGACGACGCAGGGGGCGAGCGCGACATCGAGGTCGAGCTTGTCGCCGGCATGGCCACGATCGAGGACGAACCGTGTGTAGGCGACGGTCTCCAATGCCTCGGGTTCGGCTTCCATTTCGGCTTCGGTTATTCCCCAGTCACGGCAATAGGCGACGTGCAGCGGCATTTCGATGTCAACGATGTTGGTCACTGATCGGGCAGCCGAGCGAAGCTCGGCGAGGCTGCCGGCTTTGGCGCCGGCGAGCGCATAGGCGCGGGCAAAATGGATCAGGAAAAGATAATCCTGACGCAGGAAATGCTCGAAGGCAGGGCGCGGCAGGGTGCCAGCCGCCAGCTGGCGGATGAACTCGTGGACAACATAGCCGTCCCAGGCTGCGCCACAATCGTGGCGCAGACGGCCGAACAAACCTTGATCAAGCGGCAGAGCGTCCGACATTTGGGGCCTTTGCGGTATTCGATCGACACTTATAGTCTGGCAAGCATGAAAAAGCCCAACCACCGCACCGTCGCGATTGATACCAGCCAACAAATGCTCCCCGCCCGGGCGCGTACCGCGCGGCTGCCAACGACGGGGCGGTCCAGTTCGATCCTGCGGGTTGGGCTGCGGGAACCTTGGCATGGCGATTTGTATCATCGCGCGCTGACCTTGTCCTGGCCGCGATTTCTTGCGGTGGCATCGCTGATATATTTTCTGGCCAATGCCGGATTTGCTTTGCTCTATCTTGCACAGCCCGGCAGCATCAATGCCGCCGTGCCGGGATCGTTTGCCGATGCGTTCTTTTTCAGTGTCCAGACCTTTGGCACCATCGGTTACGGGGTGATGTCGCCTGCAACGACTTGGGCGAATAGTGTGGTGACGGTCGAAACCCTGGTCGGCATCATGCTGGTCGCGTTGACGACAGGCGTTATGTTCGCCCGGGTTTCACGCCCGACCGCGCGGGTGTTGTTCAGCAAAGTCGCTGTTGTGACCGACCATGATGGGGTGCCGACCCTGATGGTCAGAATGGGCAATGAACGGCTGAGCCAGATTGTCCACGCCGAAGTGCAGATGTCGCTGGTGCGCAACGAGGTCAATCGCGAAGGTCATGCGATGCGGCGGTTTTATGATTTGACGCTCGAACGCCAGCACACCCCGGTTTTTGCGATGTCGTTCCTGGCGATGCACAGGATGACCGAGACGAGCCCGCTTCTTGGTGCGACGCATGACGATATGGTGGCCCAGGGTGCCGAACTCGTGGTGACGGTGACGGGAATGGACGAAACCCTGGGGGCGACGGTGCATGCCCGTGGATCGTTCCTGCCAGCGGAAATCCGGTTTGGGCATCGTTATGTCGATATTTTTGGGGTGACGCCGGAGGGTCGGGCGGCGATTGATTATCGACGGTTCCATGATACCGAGGTGACAGGGGGATAGCTGAATCGACCGGATTGCCGCTACCTATCTGTCGTTGTGGTCACAACCTCTCAGGTATGGCATGAATAGACCCTAGTGGATCGTATCGTGTTTCACGTTGCGATACGTCGAAAAGGGGGTGTTGTTATGGCCAGGGCCAGCAGGTCATCGCTGCGGTTCACGCATCTGAGGCTGAAGAACTGGCGCAATTTCCGCGAGGTTGACCTTGACCTCGATCGCCGCGCTTTTTTTGTTGGCCCCAATGCGTCGGGCAAGTCCAACCTGCTGGACGCACTGCGGTTTCTCTCGGAAATCGCACGCCCCGGCGGCGGAGGACTGCAGGCAGCGATTGACCAACGTCTTGGATTTTCCGCTATTCGTTGCCTTCATGCGCGTAAGCAGCCTTGGATTGAAATGGATGTGTCGATTGGCACTGATCTTGATCTGAAAGCGTGGCGCTACCGGCTCCAGATTAACATCGTGAAGGGCGAAAAGTTGCCGACTGTCGCTGAGGAAGAGGTTTGGCGGGGCGATGACAAGGTCGCGGGTCAGCGTCGTGAAACGACCGCCGAGGCGTTTCAATTTCGCCAGACGTTGATGGAACAGGCGCAGGGAAGCCTCGCCTTTCGCGAACTCGCTGAGTTCTTCGAATCCTGCCGATATTTGCATGTTGTTCCCCAAATCGTTCGTGATCGAGAACGCGCTCATAAAGGAGGGGAAGACCCATACGGCGGAGATTTGTTGCGCCGTATGAAGGCCATGCCGAAGAAAACGCGAGACCCGCGACTTAGACGGATATCGACGGCACTCGGACTGGCCGTTCCTCAATTTAATGGACTAACGCTTGAGGATGATGCTGACGGCGTTCCCCACCTTAAGGCCGCTTTTGAGCATTGGCGCGGGCGGGCGAGCAATCAACCGGAGGGCATGTTCTCGGACGGAACCCTGCGCCTGATTGGGCTCTTGTGGTCGATATCTGAACAAGGTGGAACACTTTTGCTTGAGGAGCCCGAGTTGTCGCTGAATGACGCTGTTGTGAGCCAGTTGCCGCAAATGTTTTCTAACATGCAAAAACTGTCTTCACGACAGGTTATCGCCACGACACATTCACCAGCATTGCTGGGAGATGATGATATTGGATTGACCGAGGTGCATCTCATTTCGGTTGATAGTGACGGCAGCCACGTTGAAACGATTTCCGGCAACAAAATGATTGCAGCCCAGGTCGAAGGCGGAATGACAATAAGCCAAGCGGTGTTCCCGTTGCTGGCACCAACGGGCATTGAGAACTTCGGTAAGGTGGTTCTTGCAAGTTAGCGTGAACTATCTGGGCGAAGGCGCGTCGGACGAAGCGATCGCACGCCGCCTTATTGTTGCGGCGGGCGGCGTCGTGGGAAAGAGCTACCTCAACCCGTTGGTCGGCACCGGAAAGCAAAGTCTCGATGCGCGATTGCCCGGATTGAACAACGGCGCTCGATATGGACCACTAATCCTGATCCTTCGCGATCTCGATAACGACGCCGCCTGCGCGCCCGAATTGCTTTCTAAACTTCTCCCAGATCGTCATCCAAGGTTGGTATTGCGTGTTTGCGTCCGCTCAGCCGAGGCATGGCTGATGGCGGACGCTACCGCCTATGCTAGGTATTGTGGACTTCGGGTTGGCCAAATGCCGGGTGATGCCGAGGATTGGAGTGATCTGAAGCAAAGACTGGTTGAATTCGCCAATTCGGGTTCGGCGCCAAAGCTGCAGCGACACCTTGCGGAGACAGCGCGTCGTCGCATTGCGCCTTATCGCGCGTTGGGAAAATGGCACTCCGACTTTGCCTCCGAGCACTGGAACCCCGACCGCGCTGCCGCTTCCGGTCGTGCTCCGTCTCTCAATCGCGCGTTGAACCGCCTTCGCGCCCTCATCCGAGAAGGCTGACGTGCCAGGCGCGTGGTTGCCCCACGCGCCGCCGCGCCCTAGATTGCATAGCTTTTTCCGCAATTGCCAAAGAGTCCCATCCCATGTCCCTGACCGCCGAACGCCTCGACCGTATCTCCGCCAGCATGACCATCGCCATCTCGACCAAAGCACGCGCGATGAAAGCGGCGGGGCGGGATGTGATCCTGCTGTCGCAGGGCGAACCCGATTTTGATACGCCCCAGTTCATCAAGGACGCAGCGATTGCCGCAATCCAGGCGGGCGAAACGCGCTATACCGATGTGGCCGGCACCCTCGCCCTGCGGACGGCAGTGGCGCATAAATTCAAGGTCGATAGCGGGCTTGACTACAAGCCCGAGGAAATCATTGTTTCCACCGGCGGCAAGCAGGTGATTTTCAATGCCATGGTCGCCACCCTCAACAAGGGCGATGAAGTTATCATCCCGACTCCGGCCTGGGTCAGCTATCCCGATATCGTCGCTTTGGCCGATGGCACCCCGGTGCTGGTGCCGTGCGGACAAAATAACGGATTCAAGCTGCGGGCGGAGGATCTCGAAGCCGCGATTACGCCGAAGACCAAATGGTTCCTGCTCAACAACCCGTGCAATCCGACCGGTGCCGCCTATTCAGCCGCAGAACTGCGCGCGATCTGCGATGTGCTGCTGCGCCATCCCGATGTGTGGATTTTCACCGACGATATTTACGAAAAGCTCGCCTATGACGGCTTCAAGCCGGCGACCATTGTTCAGGTCGAGCCAAAGCTGAAAGACCGCACGCTCACGATGAACGGATGTTCGAAAGCCTACGCGATGACGGGCTGGCGCATTGGGTTTGCCGGCGGGCCGCTGCATTTGATTAAGGCGTTGGACAAGCTGCAAAGCCAGAGCACCTCCAACACCTCCTCGATCTCTCAGGCGGCAGCCGTTGCCGCCCTCACCGGACCGCAGGAGTTTATCAGCGAGATGGTGGTGGCTTTCGAGCGTCGCCGCAATCTGGTGGTCGAAATGCTCAACAAGGCGCCCGGTATCACCTGCCACAAACCTGAAGGCGCGTTCTACGTCTTCCCGTCCATCCATGGCTGCATCGGCAAGACCACGGCGTCGGGCAAGAAAATTGCAACCGACGAGGATTTTGTGCTGACATTGTTGGAAGATCAGGGTGTCGCGGCGGTGCATGGCTCAGCGTTTCTATATCCAGGGCATTTCCGCATCAGCTACGCGCTCGATGATGAAAGCCTGGTCGAGGCGTGCACCCGCATTCAGAATTTCTGCAGGGACATGCGCTGATGCCAGCGCTGGCCAAGCGCCTTGCCCGGGTTCCGGTCGCGGCAACCGTTGCGATGACCATCAAGGCGCGGGAACTCCGCGCCAAGGGGGTCAACGTTATTGCGCTCACCATCGGGGAGCCGAATTTCGACACTGAACCGCACGCGATCGAGGCGGCCCATCAGGCCGCGCTCAAAGGGGACACCAAGTATCCCGCGCAGGACGGCATTCCGGCGCTGAAAGCCGCTATCCAGCGCAAGTTCAAGCGCGAGCACGGGATGGATTTCGCGCTCGACGAAATCTCGGTCAGCAATGGTGGCAAGCAGTCGATCTTCAATGCCTTTATGGCAACGATCGATGAGGGTGACGAAGTGATTGTGCCGGCGCCGTATTGGGGCGCCTATCCGCTGATGGCGCGCCTTGTCGGCGGTGAAGCGGTGGTGGTGAACTGCCCGGAGAATAATGGCTTCCGGCTGCGGCCCGAAGACCTTGAAGCCGCCATCACGCCCAAGACCAAATGGCTGATGCTGAATTTTCCCAACAACCCGACCGGGGCGGTTTGCACCCCAGAAGATCTGCGCGCGATTGCCGACGTCATGCTGCGCCATCCGCATGTCTGGATCATGTCCGACGACATGTATGAGCATCTGATGTATGCGGATTTCAAATACACCACTCTGTCGGCGATCGAGCCGAAATTGCGCGACCGCACCGTGATCATTTCCGGCGTGTCGAAAACCTATGCGATGACCGGCTGGCGCGTCGGGTTCGCCGTCGGGCCGAAAGACCTCATCAAGGCGATGGTCAACATGCAGGGCCAGGCGACCGCAGGGGTTTCAACCGTCGGGCAGGCGGCGGCGATTGCAGCCCTTGATGGCCCACAGGAAGGCGTCGCTGAACGCCGCGCAATCTATAAAGCCCGTCGCGATCGGGTGGTGGATGCCCTCAACGCCATGCCGGGCATTACCTGCCACCGGCCGGAAGGGGCGTTCTACGTCTATCCCAACATTGCCGGCTGCATTGGGCGCACCACGCCTGCCGGCAAGATGCTTGCCAATGATGAGGATTTTGCGCTGGCCTGCCTTGAAGAAGCCCATGTTGCGCTGGTCGCGGGCGTCGCCTTCGGGATGTCGCCCTATCTGCGGATTTCGTACGCCACCGACGATACCAGCCTCGACGAGGCGATGCGGCGGATGGGCGCCTGGGTTGGAGCGCTGAAATGACCGCCGCCCCCGTCCTGCGCGCGGGACGGGATAGCGACGGCCCCGGCTTGATTGCGCTGCTGACCGAATGTTGGCTGGAATATCCCGGTTGCGTGGTTGAAATTGATGGCGAAGTGCCTGAACTCCACGCACTCGCAAGCTATTTCGCCAATGACAGCGGCGCGCTGTGGGTCTGCGATATCGCGGGGCAGGTCGTTGGCATGATCGGCACCCGGCCCCTGGGAGGGGCGGAGTGGGAGCTTTGCAAGCTTTATGCTTATGCCAGTCAGCGTGGAACCGGTTTGGCACACGCGCTTTACGAAACGATGTTAGCCCATATCCGCGCCGCAGGTGGGCGATCAGTGCGGTTATGGACCGACACCCGGTTCGCGCGCGCGCATCGTTTCTATGAAAAGCTCGGCTTTGTTCGTCAATCCGACATTCGGGAACTGCACGATTTGTCGAACAGCTTTGAATATGAGTATCTCAAGCAGGTCTAATACCAACGGTCACTACCAGTGACGGATGTCCGTAGGGCGGATGCAATCCGCCGCCTTTGTGGTGAACAGGGCGGCG